>JASIAO010000053.1 GCA_030041955.1 Acidobacteriaceae bacterium
ATTACCGACTACGTTCAGCCGCCGGATCCGTTTTACCTGCGCCACTCCGCTGAAAAGAAGATGGCGATTCTCGCCGACCAGGAACTCCTTCAGGGAATACGACATCGCGAATTCGTCAAAGAAGGCCAGGTTCCGGAGACGCTGTCGGATTTAATCGATCGACTGGAAATCGATCTGATCGCGATGGGAACCCACGGCCGCAGCGGTGTGAAGAAGTTCATGCTCGGTTCCGTGGCAGAGGAGATCATCAACTCCGCGCCTTGTCCCGTGCTCACGATCGGACCACGCGTTTTGCCCTTGACGACGCAGCAGCCCGCGCTGCGGCAAATCCTGTATGTGACCGATCTGCTCCACGGCTCTGGAAGAGACCTTGCGTATGCCGAATGGCTGGCGGAACAGGAGCACGCCCATCTGGCGTTGCTGCATGTGTTCAAGGCTCCAGCCGGCGGGCGTCAGGGATATTCACAATCAGAAGTCGAGGCGACGAAGACGCGCCTTGTGCAATTGCTGCCGCCGGAGACTGCTCCCTCCGCAGAATGCATCGTCGAGGCTGGCGTGCCGGGGGAACAGATTTTGAAGGTGGCGGAAAGGCAGGGTGCGGATCTCATTGTGATGGGGCCACACCACACGGCATTCGCACGGGCTGCGACACATCTGCCGTGGATCACGCCTCACGAAGTGATCTGCCATGCGCAATGCCCGGTGCTCACGGTTGGTGACTGACGCATTAGCGTTTTTTGACAAACGCGGATGCGGAAGGAGCTTCACGGGATGAGCGAAACCCGCAATGAGATCCGAAAAGGATGGCGGGGCATCTCACAAATACCTCACCGGGACCCCCGGCAGCGTCACGAGGATCAGATCGTACTTCTTCTGGCGTTGTTGATCGGCGCCCTGACGGGCCTGGCGGTCGTTGCATTCATCCTGGTCACGGAACGGCTGGGAATGCGGATGTATCCCGTAGACAGCGCAGCCTGGCGGAGAGTGCTGATTCCGGTCATGGGCTCGCTCGGGATCGGATTTCTCCTCTTCCGTTATTTCCCCGACGCCCGCGGCAGTGGAGTGCCTCAGACTAAAGCCGCTTTGTTTGCGCGTGGAGGCGTGATCACTTCCGGCACTGTTTTCGGGAAGTTCTTCTGCACCGCAGTTACGCTCGCCTGCGGAATCCCGCTGGGACGTGAAGGCCCTGCCGTGCAGGTCGGCGGCGGCATTGCCTCTGTGCTGGGGCGCCGTCTGGGGCTGCCACCCGAGAAGCTTAAGGTACTTCTGCCTGCCGGAGCTGCGGCGGCGATTGCAGCCGCATTTAACACTCCGCTGGCCGCTGTGCTGTTTACGCTGGAAGAAGTTCTCGGCGATCTCAACGCGCCAGTGCTGGGTCCGGTAATATTGGCATCTGCGACTTCGTGGATTGTGCTCCGCCTGCTTCTCGGCAACAACCCCCTCTTCAGCGTGCCGCAATATCGGCTGATCCACCCCCTGGAATTTGGGATCTACGCGATTCTCGGCGTCTGCGGGGGCCTCGTATCGGTAGCGTTTACGAAACTCCTTCTGCGCATGCGCCAATTCTTCCTGCATCTCCCCGGAAAAACGGCGTGGTTCCAGCCTGTCGCCGGCGGACTACTGGTCGGACTCATGGGTTGGTTTGCACCCCAGGTGCTGGGCGTGGGCTATGGCTTCGTCGGTGACGCGCTGAATGCGAGAATGCCGCTCAGACTGATGGCGCTCCTGGTGCTTCTGAAACTCTTCGGAGCGACAACCAGCTATGCTTCGGGGAACGCCGGCGGGATCTTCGGACCGAGTTTGTTCATCGGAGCCATGCTTGGCGGCACGGTGGGCAGCGTCGCTCACCACTTATTGCCTGCCTATACGGCAGCCCCCGGCGCATACGCTCTGGTCGGCATGGGTACTGTCTTTGCCGGGATCGTGCGTGCTCCCATGACCTCGGTCCTGATGATTCTTGAGACCACGCGGGATTACACGGTCATCGTCCCCCTGATGATTTCGAATCTGGTGAGTTTCTTCATTTCCTCCCGGTTGCAGCGGGATCCCATCTACACTGCACTGGCGATGCAGGATGGCATCCATCTGCCAAGCACCGAGTCGCGCTGGTGGCATCGCCCACTCCGAGTAGCTCAGGCTATGACGGCAGCCAGAGACCTTCTGCCTGCGCATATGACAGTCAGCGACGCCCTGCAATGGACCCGATCGAGCACATTGCGAGCGTGGCCGGTTACGGAAGGTCGAGACGTCGTGGGCGTCGTCAGCCTGGCAACGCTCGAACGAGCCTGTGCAGAGGGCGCTGGCGGCAGACAACTGGTCGACCTCGTGGATATGCACGCTTTTCCCCACGTTCACTCGGATCAGGGGCTTGATCTCGCGCTGGAGCGGATGGGCGCGGCTGGGGTCGAACTCCTTCCCGTCGTCAGTCGAGGGGATATCAACAAGCTGGAAGGGGTCGTTGAATTGCCGGACGTGTTGCGCGCCTTTGGGATATCTCCGATGGAATACTTCAACATCGATGCAGGTAAACACCCGGAGACAGTAGAGCTCATGTCGCACGCGAGCGCTTCCGTCGAAGAAGAAGTCACACATCCCCTGCACCCCTGATTTTGGATCGCCGCGAGCCACAACCGCTCCTGTGCCGGATCCCCCAATGCAAGCCCTTTGCTTCCCTCACTTACCTGATGTCCAAGCCACAAGCCCTTTGTTTCCAACACATGTGATTTTTTCGCGAGTGTTTTTCGCGCCGACTCGGCACCGCAACCTCGAACCCGTGCAGTCCAAAAAAAGGGCCCCTCGGGTGAGGGGCCAATCTGCCTTGGTTCTCTCGTTGTGTGAGAGCTTGTCGGGCCTCGCCTTACTGTTGAGGCTGAGCCGGTGGTTGCGACGCAGCACCCTGAGGGGAGGGCTGCGCGGAAGTAGGCTGCGTCGCACCAATCGGTGAACCGCCGCTCGTGCCGGACGAGTTCAAGGCCGCTAAACTGTTTTCCATCAGGCTGATCCGGACCATGCTGCCGGGAGCCGCCTGCTGGCCGTTCTCATCCACCTGGGCATTGCCCATGGCGACTTCGTGGATCCGCCAGATCGGAACCTGGTGTTCGGCGAGATACCGCACCACGGAATCTGCCTCACGCTGCGAGCTTTCCACGCCTTCCATACCGTGCAGCCGGGAGTAGCCCTCGACTTCCACTACGTAGCCCTTCTGACCCTGCAGCTGGCTCACTACCTGATCGAGAGCTTGCTGCGACTGCTGATTCAGCATGACGTGGCCGGGACGGAAGCGGATGTCGAGGTTATTGATCGGGTGATACTGGTCGAGGTTGGCGACCGTCTGGTCCAGCTGGGCGGTCTTGTCGTTCGCCTGCTGCGCCAGTTGCTGGGCCTGCCCGGCCGTCTGGCTGGCCTGGCTGGCGGTCTGGTTCGCCTGGTCGGCGGTGGACTGGGCGGCGTGAATGCCGTTCTGCGCCCGCTGGTCCACATCCTTAATGTCCTGTGCGTTCCTGGCCTGAATCTGATCCAGCTCATTCAGCCGCTGTTTCACGGGAGTGATCTGGCTGTTCACCCACTTCTTGCGGGCAAAGGGATTCATGTGGCCCCAGAAG
This sequence comes from Acidobacteriaceae bacterium, assembly GCA_030041955.1. GTDB lineage: Bacteria > Acidobacteriota > Terriglobia > Terriglobales > Acidobacteriaceae > Palsa-343. The sequence continues at coordinate 3,603 of JASIAO010000053.1, forward strand.
CCTTCGTGGGGTTGCGTTTGCAGCGGGGGCTGACCCGTCGCCGTCTGGCCGTTGCTGGTTTGGCTCTGTGCCTGCGCCTGCGCGTTCGTGGAGGCTCCGGTTTGCACCTGAGGGGGGTTTTGCTGCGGGGGGGCCTGCTGCGCTACTGCCGGCAAACCCAGGCTGGCTGCTACCAGCAGCACCGTAATCGATCCGGGGTTGAGAATGGTTTTCATCGCCTTTTCTCTGTTTTGTAGACTCCGGAGAAGCTGCGCAGCATCCCGTACGCAGGAGAAAGAGCACTTGCCGTGCCAAAGGCGGGCCGGGCTGGGAAGGCCAGCCTAAGATTTCTTTCAACACTATGCTGGAGAATGACTTAATCGCAGAGAGGAAGGCGGGTTGACCGGTTCGAAGAGGGAGCCTTCGGCCCTGTGAGTCAGGCGAATCGGGAAAAAAATTCCCCCCGCCATGCAAAGCCGCCGTGCACTATTTGCTCGTGACCTCAATGATCCGGATCTCGGGGTAGTTCTGGTTCCAGTCCTGCGGGATGCTGTCGAAGATCAGACGGAAACCGCGCGTTTGCCCAGGGAGGATAGGAGCGGCGCTGACTGACTCCGTATCCACATAAGGCTCGCGCGTGCGGATGAGCGGGAGAGGAGTCGTCTGCTTTCCGACGAGTTGTTTGGTGAAACCCCAGAATCCGACCTGCACGGTAATGCCGGTGACCGTCTTGTCTCCGTTATTGGCGATCTGGCCTTCGAGGTAGGTAGTCTGGCCGCCGATCCGATTGGCGGCCTGGCTCATCTGCAGGTTGGAAATGGGCAGCTTCGCCGCGTAAGGATCAGCCGGAGCGAGGCCGGCGCCACCTGGATTGGCCGGCTCGGCGTGACGGCTGAGAGCGATCAGCACCGCCAGGATGGCCAGCACAAGTACGCCCGCGATAATCCAAGGAAGCGGAGAACGTGGCTCGCGCGGAACAGGCTGATCGGGTGGGAACATGCTGTTGCTCGACGGACTCATCGGGGCGATTGTACAACTTGCGCGCTGAGCCGGTAACGGATCGAATACGCTGGGCACACTGCTGCGAAAAAAACACTCATCTTTCGCATCGATTCGGCCCAAATATGTGTCTAACGAGCCAACAGCAGCAGTTTTGTGAGGCCGAGCATGGAAAATCCCAGCCTGACGCATTCCAGCCGTGCTCCCGAATATGTCTACCGCATCGTCACGGTAGCTGTGGCGCTGGTCTTGCTGCTGACCTGGCTTACCGCATAGGCTCGAGAACCGTCAGGCCTGATTTCGCGTAGCCGCTTCCCGCTCCAGCGCCCGCCGCATCACGACCTCGAGGGCCGATTTCAGCTGGGCGTACTTCTCCGGTGTGATTTTCCCTTCGAGCCGCTCCGTTTCCAGCGCAAACAGCTCCTCCTTCAGGGCAGCAAGCATCGCGCCTTTCTGCGGGGCGCCATTGTGCGTTGCCGCGGGTGCTGCATGTTGCGTTGCCGCGGGTGCTGCATGCTGCGCTGCCGTTGCCACCTGTGCCCGATACGCGGTCGCTTTGACGCCCGGCGGCAAAGTCGGAGTCAAAGGCGATGCGGCTGGAGCGCCTCCGGCTGCCGCTACCTGAACACCGGGCCTGGCGCGCAGCATGAAGGCTGCGCCGACCACCAAAATCAGGCCGATCCCGCTCAGGATCCACCATTTGTATTTCTGCAGCGGATCGGGCGTATCGATGGGGGGCGCAAGGCCTCCGCCAGGCGCGTTCGAGACTGCGGGCTGATCCGCGCCCGCCTGTCCTGTCTGGTCACCGCCGGGCATTCCCTGTCCGCCCTGTGCTGCCTGGCCATTTTGTGCTTCGCGCGGCATCGACCCCGTGCCGGAAACGGTGTACGCGACCGTGGTGTCAGGCTGGACGTTGGTCGCGAGATAGGTCTGCGTGCCCGGCTCGTCGGCGTCGCCATGCAACGGCTGGAACTGGCTGCCCTGAAAGCTCATGCTGGTGGGAAGCATCACGGCAACATTGTCCGTCGGCATGGAGACGCGCGGGTGGAAGGCGAAGCTTCCGGTGTACGGCAGCCGATAAGCGACCTGAAATTCCGTTTCGCCCGGGCGCAGCGGGAACACGAACGCATAATGCCCTTTGTCGCCCAGCGGAACCGGTGAATTCGCGACTTCCATGCCTCCAGGACCGGTGGCGCCGCCCCCCTCGACCACCGCGCCGTCGGGCAGATAGAACTCAAAGGCATGAGGGCTGAACTGCGTGCGCGGCGGCTTCGACTCGTTGCGGATGAAGTAGTTCTCGGTGACGTTCAGGCCCTGCTGGTCTGTCTGCATACGCGCCACATCGGCATAAACGTGAACGCCTTCCACCTTTGGGGCCACATCATAGACGTCGATGTTGACGGTGGAAGTGTTGGGCGGCACGGAGCCGTAGTAATCGGCTTTCTGATGTTCGACGCGGACGAGGTGCATCCCCTGCGCGTCGGGCACGGTGAAGGAGTAATGCCCCTCCGCGTTAACGGTCGTCCGCCCGGCCTCAGACATGTTCTGCGCCAGGTCGAGCAGCACGACGGTGTCGCCGGTCGCAGGTTTATTGGTGGTGCGGTCCATGACCGTGCCGGAGATGGTGGCTGCTGCCAGCGACAGCGGCATGGTGAGAGCGGCGGCGAGAACGAATCGTGCGGAGAGCTTCATGAGGGTCCAGTCCTGATGCAATTCAAATTCGCTGAGGTGCGGAGCCATGGGCTCCGAAAACGTCCGATTCCAGCAGGTCGATTTCGGCCAGGGTTTCGGCGGCTTCGTTTTCCAGAGCAGCCCGTTGCGCAGCGTAATCTTCTTCCGGATATTTGCCGGCCCGATACTCGAAGTTGAGGTCGCGCAGGTTCTCGTAGAGCGTTTCCTGGCGCTCGCGCAGATACTCGAGCCGGGTCTTGGCGCTTTGCGCCGCTACGTTCCGCTCCGGCCAAAAGACGTAAAGGAATGCAAAGACCAGCAATGCACCGCAGGCAATGGTACTCATGGTTCTGTCTCCTTCCGGCTCGCCGGGCGGTTATCCTTCGCGCGCATCATCACAGCTCGGTCTCCCTGCGAATGCGTTCGCGAAGCTCGCGGGATGCGGGGTCGTCCGGAACATCCGGCATGGGCGCCGTACGCAGTCTCCACTTGCGGACCAGGAAGAAGGTTCCCGCGAGGCCCAGTAACAGAAGAAGCGGCGGCACGATCCAGGCAACGATGTTGAAGCGCGACAACCACGGAGCAGCCAGCGCGGTTGGGCCGTACTCGGCCTGGAAGGCTTCGAGGATCGCATTGTCGGTGTCGCCGCGAACGATCGCGGCGCGCAGTTCTGCTGTCTCGCGAGCCATGTCGGGGCAGCCGATGTGATCGCACTCCAGCAGGATCTGGCTGCAGCCGCACATGCACATCAGCTTGTGGCCGAGGGTGTCGTAGCGGGCCTGCGTGTCGGCGGTGCCCAGCGTCATGATGCCGAGCACGGCGACCAGCGGCAGAATCGCGAACCGGGTGAGCCTGCGCATCAATCGCCTGCCTTTCCGGCAACGACGGCTTCCGCGGCAACCGTAGCGCGGCTCCGCTGCGCGGCAAGTTCAGCGCTCAAATTCGGAGCGAGGGCAATGCCCGTGCCGAGGATCGTGATGATGAGACCCATCCAGATCCACGCGACGAGCGGATTGAGGAAGGCCTTGATGACCGGCTGACCGGTGGCCGGATCCGTCCCGGCGTAGACCACGTAGAGATCCCAGGCCAGCGTGGAGTGATTCGCCACGATGGTCGAAGGCTGTTGGCTGGCCTGATAGAAGCGCAACTCCGGATCAAGCTGCGTTACCAGGTGACCGTTGCGATAGACGTTCAGCAGCGCGTAGGTCGTGTCGTAATTCGGATTGGTGTCCTGCGAATAATCCAGGCACTCGATCCGGTACGGCCCGATGGTCATGCTCTGCTTGTAGTTCATCGTCTGCTGGACGCTCTGGTTGAACGCCTGGCCGGAGATGCCGATAAAGATGAGCACGACGCCGAAATGCACGATGTAGCCGCCGTAGCGGCGGGTGTTGCGGCGCGTGAGTTGCACCACCGAGGCGATCAGGTTCTGCCGGGTGTGTTTTTGAATGACGAGGGCGCCGCGGAAGAACTCGGCGAAAATTGCAGTGATCACAAAGGCGGCCAAGGCGAATGTCACCCAGGCGTAGAAGCCCCCCTGCGCGTCAGTGGTGAAGATCGTCCACGGATGCACGCCGAGCGGAATAACGGCGAGAGCCACTACCAGCGCGACGATGCCGGGAATCACGAAGTTCCTGCGGATGCTGCGCATGGAGGTACTACGCCATGCCAGCAGCGGACCGATGCCGGTGAGGAAGAGCAGGAAGACGCCGATGGGCACGGCAACGCGGTTGTAGAAGGGCGCGCTGACCGTGACGCGGTTGCCCTGCACGTATTCGGAGAGCACCGGGAAGAGCGTTCCCCACAAAATCGTGAAGCACGCGGCCAGCAGAACGAGATTGTTAAAGAGGAAGCTGGACTCGCGCGAGACCAGCGACTCGAGCTTGTGTTCG
>JASIAO010000054.1 GCA_030041955.1 Acidobacteriaceae bacterium
GTTCTCAGCCGTGGTCACTGCCGATACTGTGGCGGTGAAGGTGGCCGTGGTGGCGCCGGCCGCCACCGTCACCGAGGCGGGCACAGTCACAGCCGAGTTGCTGCTGGCGAGGCTGACCGCCAGCCCGCCGCTTCCGGCCGGATTGTTCAGCGTCACCGTGCAGGCGTCCGATCCGGCTCCGGTCATCGAGCCGCTGGTGCAGCTCAGACCGCTCAGCACCCCCGCAGGGGTCTCGCCGGTCCCGCTCAGGCTGATGGTTACAGGACTGGACGAGCTATTGGTCGTCAGCGTTATGGTTCCAGTCTCGGCTGCCGCAACGGTCGGGCCGAATTGCACAGTCATGTTGTATTGAGCGCCATTCGCCAGATTGATCGGCGCGCTGACATTTCCTGCCAGCGAAAAATCCTTTCCCGCGACCTGAATGTTGTTGATCTGCAGCGAACCGGAGCCGCTGTTTGATAGCGTTACAGTTGCTGCAGCAGTTTGCCCAATCGGCACCGCGCCAAACTCGACCGCGCTTGTCGAAATCACCAGCGATCCGGTCGCGTTCGTAGCTGCGGAGACAGGTACAGTCGTTCCACAGCCGCCCAGTAACAGCGAAATCCCGGATACCAGGATTGCCGCCAAAGCCGCAATTGGCGGGGGGCAGCAGGGTCTCTCCCTGTGCGTCTTGCGGGCTCCGTGACTTAGACGAGAAGCGTGTCGAGGAAATCTGGCATGCGGCTGAATTTCCGCAATGGTCGTTCGCACTTGCTCACCTTCTTGAAAACGTTCTGTATCTCAGCAATCGGCAGACACATGCCGTCTTGAGTGAACGAGGCTCACTGCTCAAGAAGGGCCGAGTTAGCTGGGAATGCCTGCTGCCCGCCTGTTACTAAAGTGACATTCCAACAGCTAGCCCAGAGAAAGTCTAAGCCCGAAACGTGCAATTCGCTTACCACTTTTGTGTCAGAGGAGTTACTTCAGTGTTTCCTCGCTGGATGCTTCAAAACGCAAAGGTTTTCCGGGTCCCGGTACCCCGATTGGATCCAGCGCGCTCAAGGACAAACCGTCAAAAGTGCATGCTGGGGCGAAAATTGTACCCATCTAAAGTAATCACGTGCTCATTACGGGAGTACAGTTTTGAGGCGAGCGAAATGACCGAAGTTGGGGCGCAATCATCGTTCCGCGCCTTGAAGGCTCGCGAGGAAAGATGCAGCCACCAGCCGGCATCCCGTGCGATTACCATTCGATAAACCGCGAAGGCGTCCCGCGAGATGATCTCGCTTCAGCGGTTCAGCAGCCTTCAGCTCACGCGTTATCTTTCCGAACGCTTCTGGATTTGAAGCTGTCGAAGCGTGACCTGTCTGACCAGGCTGAGATTGGCGGAACGGCCTAAGCGAATCGCGGGCCGCGTGCTGTGCGTTGCCCCGACGCATTTCATCGGATATTCATCCCAATTAACAGTCCATTCATTCAGGCGCTCCGCAGCGCAGCCCATAATCAACTAGTCATTACGCCGAAACTTGCTGATCACGCTGCGGCTCCCCGGTTCCCGCTCTGCCCAATTGTCATGAAGCGAGCACAAACAAGGCAGCTCACGCTGATCCTGATGGTGATGGCTACGGGTTTGCTCGCGGCCGCAGTTCTTCTGTGGGGCACCGAATACAAGCTGTCTCTGTACCACCATCGCAAGCCGGTGAAAGTGCCGTATGCGAAGCTGCTCTCAGAGAAAGAGCGGCCGGCGGGCGTCGACGTACTGAGCGCGCGGATCGCTGTTCCGGCGGCGGTAGTTGCGCTGGGTTTGCTGGGGGCGTCTGCGATATGGTGGCGGCGCGATAGCCCTGAGGGCGCGGCGATGAGAGAGCAGCGCCCGAGCCACCGCTATCGAGTTTCCTGCCTGAGTCATTTCTTCTTCCGGCCTCCGCCGGCCGCCGCCTAATTATCCCGGCTTCCCATCCGGTTCAAACTGCACACTCTTTCGCCCTACGTCAGGAGGCGTATCGGTGCCGGTTGTCCGCGCCCGGTACTGTCAGCATCCAGTGGCGCCAAATGGCAGCGCAGCGAAACCGGAAGTCCGACGAAGTCCGCTTGTTCCCCAGTTTGCCACGCAATTCCTTTCACTCAAGGAGACCAGATAACGTGCGCAGAATCGTTTTCGCTTTCAGTCTCATATGCTGCAGTCTGCTCGCCTCCGCTGTGTGCCGTGCCCAGAGCGCTGGCCGGATCGCGGGACAGGCAGCAGACGCCAGCGGCGCCGCGATTCCCAACGCGGTGGTTAATTTAACCGACCTGACCACGAACACCACGAGGCATACGACGACGGGGCCGGACGGCCACTTCGTCTTCACGGATGTGCCCTCGCATCCGATGCTCATCACCGTGGTGAAGTCGGGATTCGAGTCGTTCAACGAGCAAATTTCTCCATCGGCGCAGTCGGCGGCCGTCACCGCGACGATGAAAGTAGCCGCCTTGTCCCAAAGCGTGACGGTGCAGGGTACAGTCAACCCCGAAGCTAGTCCCGTTCCCAGCCGCGATGACGTCATGATGAAGCCGAACACGCTGGTGGTGCTCGACCGTAAAATGCTGGATACGGGCGGACCGGTCGCGGGCGGCGCGCAGATGATTCAGTCGCTGCCAGGCGCCAACGTCTTCGGCTATGGCGAGACCGGCTCCTCGAAATACTCAATCATCCTGAACGGACTCCAGCAGGGCTGGGCGGGTGAGGCGACCGGCTTCACCGGCACCGGCTCCCTGGGCATTACCTACGACGGCATTCCCGTCGTCGACCCGGCTACCGGTCTCTGGCAGTCCGCTACGATGCCGCAGAACCTGGTCATCCAGGACGTCGCGGCAACTTACGGGCCGGGCGAGCCCATGAACCGCTGGTACAGCGACGTGGGCGGCCGCGTGGAGTTCACGCCGATTCAGCCGACCGTGGAGCCCCACGTCAGCACCGCGGTAACCGACGGCCCCTACGGCACTCAGAATTTCGCCCTCGTCGGCAACACGGGCGTGTTCAAAGGCTGGTCCACCGTCGCCGGTGGCGGACTGGGGCGCGGTGACAGCTTCCGCGAGGCTCCCGACGGTTTCGGCAACCCCGGCAAGAACGGCTCCGTCTACGGCAAATCCCTCAAAACCTTCTCGGCGGGCAGCGTGGCGATGGGCGTCCTCTATTCCGATGCCGGCGGTTACCGTCCCACGGTCATTCCGACTACCGACGTTGGGCTAATCGATCCAATCAATGGCCAGCACTTCAGCGAGGCAACCACCGGCTTCTACAGTTCGCTGCCCTATGCCGCTTACAACAAGTACGACACCAATGCCATGTTCATGACCTACGGGCGCGAGCATCTGTTCCTTGGCCCGAAGGCCTCGTTTCGCAATACCACCTGGTACACCCACATCCGCCGCTTCCACCGGCGCAATGCCGATGCTCTCAGCCAGGGCGCTCAGGTCGACGAGTGGAACAACCCCCACAGCAACATCTTTGGCGACGAAGCCGGATACACTCAGGTCCTTCCCTGGAACACTGTCGACATCGGCGGTTACCTGCTGCACGAGGTCTATAACCCGCACAACCTCTTCTATAACCCCGCCGACGGGGGCAGCGGCGCCCTCCAGATTGTCGGTCAGGGATCGAAATTCCGCTCCGGTTACTTCCAGCAGGATGATGTCACCTTCTACGCTCAGGACGACATCCATCCCATTCCGCAAATCCACATCATTCCCGGTGTCGCAGTGAATGGCTTCAGCACCAGTTACAGCGATCAGGCGGCGCGTGACTTTACCTTCGCGTCCAGCACGTATTTCAAGGACGTGAATGGCACAGCCGTGGCCTCTCCTTCCCCCGTGTATGCAACCCACTGCGCGCTGTACCCGCAGACGGGCAGCAACACCACCGATCCCTATTACGACGTTTGGGGAAATCCCGTCCAGACTTCGGACGGCAGCACAACAACCGATCAGGGCTCGCTCTGCGGAGCGCACGAGAGCCGATCGGCGGTGTCGCCTTCCATCGACGTATCTGTGACGCCGCGCGAGTGGTTCACTCTCTATGGCGACTATGACGTGACCGAGCGCTCGCCCGAGTTCGGCGGCGGCGGCGGCCTTTTCCAGAAGGTCAATCCCACCTACTACATCCTGTCGAAGGGCTCTTACGGCCAATTCGGCGGCAAGGTGCACTTCACCCACGCGCCGGGCCTCGGCAACTTCATCGCCGGCGTCGACTATTACCACCTCAACTACGACAACCAGGAAATCGACGTGGAAACGGCCACCGGTGTCGAATTAACCAGCGGCGGCAACACCACCTATCATGGCGTGGATGCCTTCTTCAATTCCAACCCGCGCAGTAACATCAATTTCTTCGTGAACTTCGCGGGCGAAGCCTCCAACTACAACACTTTTGTCACCGGCGGCACCATCGCTGAGTGCGGCGCCAGTTCGAATGCCGCTGGCCTCGCTGCGGGCTGTGCGTATTACAACAACCTTCCCGTCTCTTATACCCCGGACGCCACACTGAATGCCGGCTTCTACTATGGCATCCAGCATCATAACCACGAGATTCTCGAGCCACGGTTCTTCCTGCAAACCACTGGCTCGCAGCACCTCTGGTCGAATCTGACTGGCGCGCCGGTTACGCAGACGATGCCCGCCTTTACCACCGCGAACCTTTCGTTTATCGCTCCCATCCAATTTGAGAAGCAGTCCTTTCATCTGCAGCTCGATATCATGAACCTGGCCAACTCGCAGTACAACGAGTTTGAATACGTCTCCAGCGGCGGCTACTTCGCGTCGCTGACTCCTGCGGGGCAAACGACTCCGACAGGCTACATCAACGCGTATCCGGGAGCTCCGCGGGCTGTCTACGGAACAGTCTCCTATCAGTTCTGAAGGGTTAGCTTTGACTGACGTGCTCCGGATGTCCGACCAGATACCCGGGCGCGCCGGTCAACTCCGATAGCGCGTGTTGCCAGAAGCAGGGCCCTTGCCGCCGGGCAGGGGCCCTGTGCATTTTGATTAGATTTCCCCCGGAAAAATCGCTTGCGCATGGCCCCGGTGCGGCGTAAAAAGGGTGCGTCACGACATTGCCTGGGTTTTCGCACGGGTGAATATTTATCCGTACGAAGGCGTGTGTCTGATGACTGACTTCTTAGCAGGGGCTGATATGGTTCGCTCTTATCGCTGTATCTTCCTGTCCTTGTCTCTGTTGTTCACACCATATCTTCCGGCGTTTGCGGGGTCTGACTGGACGCAGCCGACTCCGGAACAACTGAAGATGACCTCGGATCCGGCGGCGCCGGGAGCAGACGCGGTGTATCTGTTTGTGGAGGATAAGGTCGACGACGAACATCATTTCGAGAGCTTCTATGCTCAGATCAAGGTCCTCACGGAAAAGGGCAAGGAGGAACTGAGCGAGATCGAGCTTCCGATCTACGCGTCTGGGTTTGTGGGCCGTTATCTGCAGGCGACCGGAAGCGAAGCAGGGATCGAGGGGAGGACGATTGAACCCGATGGTACTGTGGTTCCGTTCACGGGAAGGCCCTACGAAAAAGAGGTGGTGAAACTCAACGGTCTGACCTTTAAGGAAAAGGTCTTTTCACTTCCCGACGTGCAGGTGGGCAGCATCCTCGAATACAGGTGGACTTTCAATTACGGCCAATACTCTCTCAATCCTCCCGACTGGAGCGTCCAGCGGAGATTTTTCGTCCACAAGGCGCACTACCATTTCACTCCGACGGGATTCGGTCTGGTGAACACGCACGACGCTCTGGGCCAGGGAGGTATGGCGGCGAACTTGTTGTACTACAAATGGCTCCCGAAGGACGCAAAGACCGAGGTGCTGCGCAGTGGCGACGGCAGCCTCACTTCCTACGATCTGACGGTCGAGAACATCCCGGCAATCCCGGATGAGGCGTTCTTGCCGCCACTCAGCAGCTTCTCGTACCGGGTGCGGTTCTATTATTCACCGGCCGGTAACGAAAAGGAGTTCTGGCATCAGGAAGGCGGAGCCTGGTCGAAACTGGTCAATCGGTTTGCGGATCCCTCGGGGGGCATCAGGGCCGCGGTGGCGCAGATTGTCGCTCCCGGCGACGGCGACGATCAGAAGCTCGAGAAGATTTACGCGGCGGTCATGTCTGTTGAGAATACGGACTTCACCCGGGAACATTCGGAGGCTGAAAACAGGGCCGAAGGGCTGAAGACGAAGACGGCGGCAGACATCTGGACGGATAAACGGGGAAGCGGTGAACAGATCACCGAGCTGTTCATCGCGATGGCGCGCGCTGCCGGACTGAAAGCGTATGCGATGGCGATCACCGATCGCAGCGATGCGATGATGAATCCCGCAATTCTGGATTGGACGCAGTTGACGGATGAAATTGCGATCGTGAATGTCGACGGAAAGGACGAGTATTTCGACCCCGGCGAGCGCGACTGCGAATTCGGGAAGCTGGACTGGATTCACACCCAGATGCTGGGCATCCGCCAGACGGACAACGGCACTGAGCAGGCGACTGCGCCGCCGGGAAGCTACACCGACAACGAGACGTTCCGGAAAGCGACCCTGACGGTGGCGGCGGACGGCACGGTGCAGGGGCAGATCGTGGTCACGATGAAAGGTGTGGAAGCGCTGCGCTGGAGACAGAGGGCGCTGCGCGGCGACGCGGAGGCCGCGAACAAGGATTTCGAGAAAGCGATGCAGGCGCGGGTTCCGGATGGGGTACAGGTGAAGATGGATGGCTTCGACGGCCTCACGGATTACACAACGAATTTAGTCGCAACGCTGGAGGTGAGCGGGTCGATGAGGACGAAGACCGGCAAGCGGGTGTTCCTGCCGGCGTCGTTCTTCGAGGCCAATGTGAAGCCGCCTTTCGCCGCGCAGAAGCGGGAAAACCCGATCGACATGCGCTATCCCTTCGCCGAGCAGGATCAGGTCGCGGTGACGCTGGGACCTGGGCTGAAGCTGGAGAACCTGCCGACGGGAGCGGCGATCCCGCTGGCGAAGGGCGGGGCGTACAAGACGGTGTACAGCCAGACCGGTGACGGGTATACGGCGGTGCGGCTGCTGGCTCTGGGAAACACGATCTTCAAGCAGGACGATTATTCGATGCTGAGGACTTTCTTCCAGAGTGGGGCGGCGCAGGATCAGCAGCAGGTTGTGCTCGATCGTCAGTAGCGCGCGCGTGATTTTTCTTGCGCTGGTGACGCTTGTGAGGTTACATAAGAGCCACCGCTGCAATGCTTCTCCGATGATTCTGACTTAGCGGAGTCGTGTGCGCGGAAATCAGTTCTCAGGGAAAGGCTGCTGCCGTGAACTGCTGGATTCGCCGTGGGTTCCTTACGTTGTGCCTGACGCTGGTGACATGCCTGCCGGCCCTGGCGGGGTCGGACTGGACGCAACCAACTTCTGACCAGTTGAAGATGACATCGGATCCGGCCGCGCCGGATGCGCCGGCAGTGTATTTGTTCCGCGAGGAGATCGTTGACGACCATGAGCACTTCCATCGCGTCTACGCGCTGGTGAAGATCCTGACCGAGAAGGGCAAGGAAGAGTTCAGCGACATCGAGATCCCCTATGAGGCAGGCGTCGCGAATATCCGGGCGGTGGAGGGACGGACCATCCAACCGGATGGCACGGTGGTGCCGTTTACGGGCAAACCCTACAGCAAGGAGTTGATGAAGGCGGGCGGCGAGAAGATCATGGCCAAAGTCTTCAGCATGCCCGATGTGCAGGTGGGCAGCATTCTGGAATACCGCTGGGAGTTACAGTACGACGATAACTGGTTCTATCCTCCGGATTGGATTATTCCGCAGGATGTATTCGTCCATAAGGCCCACTATCATTTCATCCCCGCTCCCACGTTAGGCATTGGACAATACATCATGGTGACGGACGCGATGGGCAAGCAGAGCCCGGCGAACCAGTTGCTCTACTACCAGGCGCTGCCCCAGGGCGACAAGGTGCGGGAGGGTCTGGATGGCTACGATCTGGTAGTGGAGAACATCCCGCCGGTTCCCAGCGAAGAGTGGTCGCCGCCGCTGGCCAGTTTTGCGTACCGGGTGGTTTTCTATTATTCGCCGCAGTTCAGCGGGGCAGATTTCTGGAAGTCTGAGGGGAAGATCTGGTCGAAGGAAGTGGACCGGTTCGCCGATCCCTCGGAGAAGGTCAGGGCGGCGGTGGCGCAGATTATCGCCCCGGGCGATACCGACGATCAGAAGCTGAGGAAGATCTACGCCGCGGTAATGACCGTGGAGAACACCCGCTTCACGCGGGAGCACACAGCCCAGGAGAACAAGGCCGAAGGCGTTCAGGTGAAGACCGCTGCGGACATATGGGCGCAAAAGCGGGGCACCGACGATGAGATTACGCGGCTGTTTATCGCGATGGCGCGCGCCGCTGGGTTCAAGGCGTACCCGATGATCGTGACGGAGCGCAACCGCAACCTGCTGAACACGGGCTATCTCTACTGGGGCCAGCTGGAAGACGAAATTGCCATCGTGAACGTGGGCGGCAAGGAGATGTATTTCGATCCGGGGCAGCGCTACTGCGAGTACGGCAAGCTGCATTGGATGCACACCGAAGTGCTGGGCATTCGCCAGTCGGACAAGGGGCTGGAACTGGGGCTGACGCCGGCGCCGTCGTACCAGGATAATCAGGTGCTGCGCATTGCAGAGCTGACCATGGGGCCGGATGGGAGCCTGAAGGGCGTGGTGCGGATCTCCATGGAGGGCGTGGACGCGTTGCGCTGGCGACAGGACGCGCTGGCCAGCGACGAGCAGACGGCGAAGCGGGACTTCGAGAATTATCTGCAGGGAATTGTCCCGGCGGGGGTCTAGGTAAAGATGGACCACTTCATCGGGCTGACGGACAACACGTCCGCGCTGATGGCGGTGGTGAATGTGAGCGGCAACATGGGAACGCGGACGGGCAAGCGCGTGTTCCTGCCCGCGGCTTTCTTCCAGGCCAACGCGAAGCCGCTGTTTTCGGCCGAAAAGCGGGAGAGCCCCGTAGACCTGCACTATCCGTACCTC
>JASIAO010000443.1 GCA_030041955.1 Acidobacteriaceae bacterium
ACTTCACCTCGGTGCTGTTGTTCGCCACGTTTGCCTCGGTGGTCTTCGCGATCACGCAGCGGTCGACGCCGCGGGGGATGGTCCGGTATGGCGCGTTTTGCTGGGTGCTGTTCGTGGGATCGGTGATCGTCGCGAGCTGGCTGATGTATTTCCTCCGGAAATAGCGTCGCGCGGGACTTGCCTGCTCTTTTTGCTCAAACTTCCCTGCTCTCCTTGCCGGGTTCGGTGCATCTGGGTAGGTAGTCCGCCCAGGTAATCGCCAAGGTACATGGCGGCGGCGATGGCCCGCGCAGGCTGGGGAATCGGTCTAGGCTTAAATCATGGCGCATTACGCCCGATGCGGAGGTTTTTCGCCGCGACTTAAGCGCGCTTACCGGGTTAATAGGGTTTCGGGCGCATTGGGCGCGATCGGGCTACGGCAAAACCGGGGCTGATGAATCCGAGGCGGGGGCCCTTGAGTCGACGCGACTACCAGGGAGCGTTGACCTCTGATAGAGGCTGGTCAGGATACGGTTGCCCTGGTTTTGCTTCGAGGAGGGTTTGGCGTATGAACGGGACCGGTCGAATGGGGATGATGGCGGTGTTGGTCAGCCTGGCGCTAACGGGTGCGGCGATCGCGCAATCCGCACAACCTCCGCAAAATCAACAGAACCAGCAGAACCAGAGTCAAAGTCAGGATCAGACGACGGGCGTGTCGCAGCCGCCGCCGGACTCGACGATTCAGGCGACCGAAGTTCTGCCGCCTCCGGACTCGACGCCTGCACCCACTAAAGCGAAGCCGTCGGCCGCGATTCCGGCCACTCCTTCGAATGCGGCTTCGGCCGCGCCGGCGACGACTACACCGGCAGCGGCTGCTCAGCCGGCGGTGGAAGATCCCGATGCAGGAATTGTGACGTCAGTCCCGCCTGCAAACGAGGCGAATTCGGCGGCGCAGCCGACTGATCCGGATTACGGCATTGTGACGTCGGTGCCTCCGGCCAATGCGCCAGCCATCAAGGCATCAGGATTTGATCCGGACAGCGACATCGTGAATTACGTCCCGGTGGATCCGAATGCTTTGGGCGAAGGCACGAACATCACGGTGAGCCTGTCGCAGGACCTTTCCACGACCGACACCACACGGGGCACAACGTTTCGCGCGCTGGTGACGCAGGATGTTTACAACGGCGCACGGGTGGTGATTCCGGCGGGCGCGGAGATGCGCGGACGGGTGACCTACGTTTCGCAGGGGCATCACATCGGGCCGCACGCGACGCTGCGGCTGCGGCCGGACGTGGTCGTGCTGCCGGATGGGACGGCCTATCACCTGTATGCTGAGGCGATCGCGTCGATGGCGCCGGGGACGCGGGTGAACGACGAAGGCGGCATCGAGGCGAGCCACCACTATACGAAAGACGCGATCGAGTACGGAGCGGGCGCCGGAGCAGGCGCGGCGGCGGGTGCTGCCGTGGGGGGTCCGGTGGGCGCGGGAGTGGGCTCGGTGGTGGGAGCAGGACTCGTGACGACGCATATGTTCATGCAGCCACCGCAGGCGGCGGATTTGCCGAAGGGCTCGGTCCTGATCTTCAGCCTGACGGAGCCGATGCCGCTGACGCCGACGAAGAATTAAGCGGGCAGGGGCCGGCCGGCAGAAATTCAGTCGAAACTATTCAGGGGGCGAGCGATCTGTTCGCCCCTCAAATTTTTTCTACCGCTTCCTCATGGGAACGGGGCACAATGGTTCCTGCCTTTTGGAGGGAACCATGGCCGCGGTGAAGTCAATACCTGAGGCGGAGCAGAAGCCCGCATGACGCCCGCCGAGTTTCGCAAACTTGCGCTTGCGCTGCCGGGTGCCGTTGAGCACAAGCACATGGATCACCCGGATTTCCGGGTGAACGGGAAGGTTTTTGCCACGCTGGGGTATCCGAACGAGGCATGGGCCATGGTGAAGTTGTATCCGGACCAGCAGAGGGATTTTGTGGCGACCGCCCCTGGGACGTTCATCATTCTGAAGGGCGCGTGGGGCAGGAAGGGCTGCACCAACGTGCTGCTGGCGGACGCGAAGCCGCCGAAGGTGCGGGCGGCGCTGCACGCCGCATGGCGCAATGCCGCGGTGAGAACGGCCCTGGAGCAGGCAGAGATAGTGCAGAAAGCGGAAAAGGCCGCGGCGAGAAAGCCTAAATCTCGCGCCGTCCTTCCAGCGCGCGGGACATCGTAACCTCGTCGGCGTATTCGATGTCGCTGCCGGCGGGAACACCGGTGGCGATGCGCGTGATGCGAACCCCTGTGGAGCGAAGCAGGTCAGCGAGCCAGTTAGCCGTGGCTTCGCCTTCGACGGTGGGCGACATGGCCAGGATCACCTCATCCAGTTCCCCTCCCCGGGCGCGCCCGACCAGCGTGCCGGTGCGGAGATGCTCCGGCTCAACGCCGTGCAGCGGCGACAGTGTGCCGTGGAGCACGTGGAAGACACCGTTCCAGGAGCGGGTCTTCTCGATGGTGGCGATGTTGGTCGGCTCTTCGACGACGCAGACCAGGCGCTGGTTGCGCGTGGGGCTGGAACAGTAGACACAGGGATCGACGTCGGTGATGTTGTTGCAGATGGAGCAGAGGCGCAGGCTCTGTTTGACGTCGCGAATGGCGGCGGCGAGGCCCTCAGCGTCGGAGTCGGTGGAACGCAGGATGTGAAAAGCGAGGCGCTGCGCGGATTTGGCGCCGATGCCGGGCAGCTTGCGCAGTTCCTCGATGAGGCGCGCCATGGGTTCCGCGAAACGTGACACGGTGACCTCTCTATCCCTGCCGGGTCGCCGGAACGGGTTGGTTCGCGGTGGAGGATTGGCGCGCTCGTACAGCGGCGGCGAGCTCGGCGAGCAGCTCGCGGGTCTGCTTCCAGTCCATGCAGCCGTCCGTGATGCTCTGGCCGTAAACCAGCTCACGGCCCAGCTCGCGGCCCGGCACGTGCTTCTGCGCGCCGGCGACCAGGTTGCTCTCGAGCATGACGCCTACGATGCGGCGATCGCCGGCAGCGATCTGCGCGGCCACGTTGCGGCAGACGCCGGGCTGGCGAGTGTGATCCTTGCCGCTGTTGGCGTGGCTGCAGTCGATCATCACGCGGTGCGGAAGATTCGCTTTCTCCAGCAGACGGCAGGTTTCTTTCACGCTGGCCGCGTCGTAGTTCACGGTCTGGCGGCCGCCGCGCAGGATGATGTGGCAGTCGGTGTTGCCGGCGGTGAAGAGGATGGCCGACTGGCCGTATTTGGAGTGGCCGAGAAAGGTATGCGGGTGACCGGCGGAGAGGATGGCCTCAATGGCGATCTGGACGTTGCCGGAGGTTCCGTTTTTGAAACCGACGGGGCAGGAAAGTCCGGAGGCGAGCTGACGATGGCCCTGGCTCTCGGTGGTGCGCGCGCCGATGGCGCCCCAGCTGACCAGTTCCGCGAGGTACTGCGGAGAGATCATGTCGAGGAATTCGGTGCCGGCGGGAACGCCCATCTCGGCGAGGTCGAGGAGCAGGCGGCGCGCAAGGCGCAGGCCATCGTTGATGCGGTAGGACTCGTCGAGGAAGGGATCGTTGATGAGGCCCTTCCAGCCCAGGGTAGTACGCGGCTTCTCAAAATAAACGCGCATGACGAGGCGCAGTTCGTTGGCAAACTCGGCCATGGCGCCCTTGAGGAGCGTCGCGTATTCGCGCGCGGCAGCGGGATCGTGGATGGAGCACGGGCCGGCGACGACCAGCAGGCGCGGATCGCGGTAGTCGAGGATGGCCGTGATTTCGCGGCGAGCGTGGAAGACGGTCGCCGATGCCGCCTCGGTGACCGGGAGCTCTTCTTCCAGGAAGACCGGGGGCAGAACGACTTTCGTGGAACGGATGCGGAGATCGTCTGTGCGGTAAAACATTTTCCTTTTCAGTGTAAGCGAGGTCGCGGACGGCGCCCCGCGCGGGGTTCTAAGATCGGCGTATGAAGGCTCTGGCGGTACTGGCGCTGGCGATTCACCTCACGTGGATTCTGTGGGTGATCTTCGGGGCCCTGTTTACGCGCGGACGGCCCTGGCTGACGGCATTTCACCTCGCATCGCTGACGTGGGGCATCATCGTGGACACGGGACCATGGCCGTGCCCGCTGACAATGCTGGAGCAATGGCTGGAGACGCGGGCCGGGATGCCGACGTACTCGGGCAGCTTTCTGGTGCACTATCTGGACAAGATCGTCTATCCGAACGTCCCAGTGTCGGTGATCATCGGCGGAGCGACCGCGGTCTGCGTGGTGAATCTGCTGGTCTACATTTGGCGGCTGGCGCAGGCGATACGGAGACATCGCGCCGCGGTTAGGCCGGGCGATTAGCCGGGGCCGGTGCCGTTCCTGTTGCGCTCGTTTTTGTGCGCCTTGAAGAAGATTTCCTGCTCCTGGGAGAGCTGTTTCGCATCGTCGCTGGCACTTTGGGCAGAGTCGAGCGCGGTTTTGACAGAGAAATCGTAGTCGGGGTTCTGGGGCAGCGACTGGAGCACCGAGGGCCATCGGCTGGTATCGGCGACGACGTCCTTGAGCGACTTGCGGATATCGGCGTGCGCGGAGTCGTAAGTGTCGAGATTGTCCTGCAGCTCGTCGGAGAGGCTGGTGAACTCCTGGAGCTTATTGCGGATCTGGGCGGCGCGGTTGTCGGCGTGGGGATCGGCGGCGAGCTGGCGAAGCGTGTCGATGCGCTGATCGATGAACTTGAGGTAGAGCTTGATGCGGTCGTTGGGATAGATTTTGCTGTCGCGAATTTGCTGGACTTCGTCCGGAGTGAGCGGATCAACCTCGTCAGGGTCGTTCTGGGCGTGAAGGCGAGGGGCGACTCCAGCAAAGACGGCGAAGGCGAGGACGAGGAGGACGGCGGCAATCCGGCGCGGCATGGGGGCGACACCTCCAGACACAACCATCCTGGTCCCGGAGCGCTCGAGATGCAAGCGGCGGAGGTCCGGGAGGGATCGGTTTGACGTCTCGCGAGCCGGAAAGAAGCGGACAGGACGCGGGAAAGCGCGCCCCCGGTTTTTGTTATAGTGAGTAAGGCGCACAAGGCGAGGCGTGGTGACATCCGCCGGCCTCGGGAGCGCTGGCCAGCCTCGTCCGAGAGGCCCGACCGCCGGCAAATGGACGCGTAGCTCAATTGGCAGAGCATTCGACTCTTAATCGACAGGTTGAAGGTTCGATTCCTTCCGCGTCCACCAACTTCTGACGCTTTGTGCCGCAACGCCAGTGAGGTCCTGCACGGGAGTCAGGCGGACGTAACAGCGTCCCGCTATCGATTTCCGATACTCGAGAAAATTTAACATCCGTCCTCATTGACGGCGGCGTGCGCGCGTGCCAGTATCGAAACTCGATTATTCAATCAGCAAGCGTTTGTGGGAAAGCTTGTCCTCCTGAGCGGGGACTTCTCTCCGAGGAACGTGGATGACAGTGTTCGGGGCGTGTTCGCGGCTGGCCTTCTGCCTGCTCCTCGCGCTGGCTGCACCAAAGTTGTGCGCGCAGGGTCCCCCGTATCAAATCGACGATCCCGTGCCGGTGGATCTGCACCACTACGAGTTCTACATCTTTGGCTCCGCCGACGGCACACCGGCGGAAATGGATTCCCAGGGGCCGGCATTCGAGTTCAACTGGGGCGCGATTCCCAGGGTGCAACTGCACGCGATTCTGCCGTGGGGGGTGGTGGCTCCGTCGAACAATCCCGCGTATCTTCCTGGCGGTGTCGGCGGAACCTATTTTGGCCTCACCGACATGGAGCTGGGCGCGAAGATCGCCTACATCAAAGAGACGAAACATTTCCCGCAGGTAGGCACGTTCACCATGTTCGAGATGCCGACGGGGAGCTATGCCAAAGGCCTGGGAGTAGGGAAGGTTTGGTACCGGCTGCCCCTGTGGCTGCAAAAGAATTTTGGAAGCTGGCTTCTGGACGGCGGCGCGGGCGAGACGGTGGTTCCGCAGGTCCAATATCGAGACTTCCCCTACGGTGGATTCCTGCTGAAGTACACCTGGGGCGACCGGATGGAGTTCGGAGGCGAAGTGTTTGCGCACGGCAAGGAAGGATTTGCGGCTCCGCAGACACAAGCATCGACGCTGATTGACATGGGCGGCGTTTACCACCGCAAGCACAATCCCAACGAGCAATTTCTGTTTTGCTACGGGCACTCGGTGGCGGGCCAAACGGAGAACTATGCCTACATGGGCATGTACTGGACATGGGGAAAGGAGGCCGGAAAGCCACCCGCAGCCAGCCCATTCCTCAGGCAGGCGATCAGCCCCGGCGGATTCCGGTAGCCGGAAGGAAGGAGCAGGTCCATGGACATCACAACGCGCGGGCTATGGACGATGATCCACGGCATGGGATTTGGAGCGCTCTATCTGCTGGCTTGTTCCGGAGCGATCGTTGAGATTTGGCGCCGCTATTCGCCTGCCGCGGAGTCGCCGGCAAGTGCGAAGGACGAGGCATTCCTGCGCGTCTATCTCGTGGTCATGGCTGTACTCGCATGGTTTGCCGTGCTCACCGGCGCTTACATCGTTTATCCGTGGTATCGCGCCACGGCTCCCGCCGGAATGGTGGATCTGGCGGGATATCCGCAACTGCTGCTCAAATCGAACCCGGCGACCAGCGGCTGGCATTCGATCGGGATGGAGTGGAAGGAGCACGTTGCGTGGCTGGCGCCCATCTCGATCACCATGGCCTGCGCCGTGTTTGTCCGTTACGGCCGCGGAATCAGGGATCATCCTCAGCTTCGCAACGCAGTTCTGGGTTTTGTGGTGGTCTCGTTTCTTTCCGGCGGCATCGCCGGCTTCTTTGGCGCCATGATCAATAAGAATGCCCCGGTGCAAGGCGGCAGCGTCATCCACCTGATGAAAGGAGGAGAACGATGAGCGCGATGGAGACTTCCGTTGACCGTCCCAACGGTTCGGGCGCGGCTGCGCTGCTGGCGGCCGGAATTGGCGCATTCGCGCTGGCGCTGCTGGCGATAGTGGCGGACAAGGTGGTCTGGTTTGGAAAGCTGATGATCTTCTACAAACCAACAGGGCCTCTATCGGGGGTGACCACCTCAGCGATTGCTGTGTGGCTGATCGTCTGGGCGATCCTCGAGGCACGCTGGCGCAAGCGGGACGTGGCGCTCGGGCGGACCAGCGCTGCGGCTTTGGCGCTGCTTGCGTTGAGCCTGCTGCTGACGTTTCCTCCCCTGGCCGATCTTTTTTGAAATGCTCGCCGAGCTGGCGGGACAGGTGCGACAGGTAACGATGAAACGCCAGGCCAGCGCGATCCATAAGATGCCGTCGGGACGGAGAAAGAACCAGGAGCTTTATATCGGGCTGGTGCGGCTCCACGTCCTGCACCATGCGGCCGAGGAGCCGATCTTCGGCCTGGGCATCATGCAGGAGCTGAGCCGCCACGGGTATCGACTGGGCCCGGGAACCATCTATCCCCTATTGCACGGAATGGATCGCCGCGGATGGCTGCGTGCCAGCTGGCAATTGGTGGCTGGTCGCCGCCGCAGGACTTATTTGGCTACAGCGGCCGGCCGGCGCGCCCTGCAACTGGCGCGTGAGCGCGTGCGAGAACTCTACGAGGAGATGTGGGAGGCGGCACGATAGCCACCGGAGGCGCTGCCAGGAAAGAACTTTGCGGTATGTGCCGTTACAATTTAGGCACGGCCGCTACATGGATGCGATGGGGCTGGAGGAGGCGGTTCTGCTGCGCAGGTCGATGGCAAGCCTGATGCT
>JASIAO010000444.1 GCA_030041955.1 Acidobacteriaceae bacterium
AGGCCCAGGGATACCTCCTCGGCCATCCCTCCAATGATCCTTCTCCGCATCTCCTGCTCGAGGCCGCTGACACCACCCACGCCGCCATGGCCTGAGCAGGCCCCGGTCCGCAGCGAAGCCCCATGTTCAGTGCAACAACCGCCGCATTTTCCCCTTCCTGGGTCAGTTTTGGCTGAACGGCCGCCGAATGGCTCAGCCCCGAAGCTGTCGCCCAGCTTTTCTCTTTCCTTCCCGCCCGCTTCCTGCGATACTTGATCGTGCCCGCCTGGTTCGTCCAGCACACACATCCCAAAAAGGTGACGCAGAAATGTCCGCGAAGTACATTTTTGTGACTGGCGGAGTTGTGTCCAGCCTTGGCAAAGGCCTCGCTGCCGCCTCCATCGGCTGCCTTCTCGAAAGTCGCGGTCTCAAAGTCAATCTGATGAAGTTCGACCCGTATCTCAACGTCGATCCGGGCACCATGTCGCCGTTTCAGCATGGCGAAGTCTTCGTCACCGACGATGGCGCCGAAACCGACCTCGATCTCGGCCATTACGAGCGCTTTACCCACGCCAAACTCACCCGCGACAACAACCTCACCACCGGCCGGATTTACGAGCAGATCATCACCAAGGAGCGCCGCGGCGACTACCTCGGCAAAACCGTCCAGGTCATCCCGCACGTAACCAACGAAATCAAGAACGCCATGCGCAAGGTCGCCGCGGAAGGCGACGTCACCATCGTCGAAATCGGCGGCACCGTCGGCGACATCGAATCCCTCCCGTTCCTGGAAGCCATCCGCCAGATGCGCCAGGAACTGGGCCGCGAAAATACCGTCTTCGTACACGTCACCCTCGTTCCCTGGATCGGCGCCGCCCAGGAGCTGAAGACCAAGCCCACCCAGCACTCCGTCAAGGAGCTGCTCTCCATCGGCATCCAGCCCGACATCCTTCTTTGCCGCACCGACCGTTTCCTCTCGCGCGAAGTCAAGAGCAAGATCGCTCTCTTCTGTAATCTCGAGGATCAGGCCGTTATCACCGCGAAGGACGTCGAATCCGTCTACGAAGTCCCGCTCACCTTCGCCCAGGAAGGCGTCGACCGCCTCGCTCTGAAGTATCTCCACATCGACACGCGAGAGGCAGACCTCACCAGGTGGTCCGATCTCGTCCATCGCTGCTATAACCCGCGCGACGAAGTCTCCATCGCCATCGTCGGCAAGTACGTCGAGTACGAGGACAGCTACAAATCGCTCAAGGAAGCACTCGTCCACGGCGCGCTGGCCATGAACCTCAGGCTGAACGTCACCTGGATTGAAGCCGAAGGCCTCGAAGACGCCAGTTGCGAAGCCCAGCTTCGCGGCTACGACGGCATCCTCGTCCCCGGAGGCTTTGGCAAGCGCGGCATCGAAGGCATGCTCAACGCCATCCGCTACGCGCGCGAGCGCGGCGTCCCCTATTTCGGCATCTGCCTCGGCATGCAGACCGCCTGCATCGAGTACGCCCGCAACGTCTGCGCGCTGCAGGGTGCCAATTCCAGCGAATTCGATCCCGCTACGACGCACCGCATCATCTACAAGCTGCGCGAGCTCACCGGCGTCGAGGAGATGGGCGGGACCATGCGCCTGGGAGCCTGGACCTGCATTCTCCAGCCCGGCTCACTGGCCGCCCAGGCCTATGGCCGCACCGAAATCTCAGAACGTCACCGTCACCGTTACGAATTCAATCGCGAGTACGAGGCCCTGCTCACCGGCGCCGGCCTCCAGATCACCGGAACCACCCCCGACGGCACCTACGTCGAGATTGTCGAGATCCCCGGCCATCCTTTCTTCCTCGGCTGCCAGTTCCATCCCGAGTTCAAGTCGAAGCCCCTCGAGCCGCACCCGATCTTCGCAGCCTTCATCCGCGCCAGCTACGAAAATCGCCGAAAGGCGAGAGACACGGAACCGGCGGTGAAGGCCGAAACAGTTCAAAGCTGATCGCCATTTCTGTACCCTGCACTCTGTACCCTGAACGTTGCACCTGTGACCCCCGTCACTGACGCTCCCATCCCCCCGGACTATGAGGGAGATGTCGTCCCGCGGGGATCCCATGGACTATCTGAATCGCGCCTGCCTCGATGCCGTCTCCGAAAATGCCTTTCGCAACCGGTACCCGTACCCCTGGAGCAGCCTCGAAAACTCGCTCACGCCTGAGGGCTACGAGCTTCTGCGCCTCACGCTTCCCGATGTCGGTGGTTTCCAGCGCCAGGTCGGCATCCGGCGCGGCTACGGTCAGGCGCCGCACGATCGCTACCTGCTCCACTACCGGCCCGGCCTCGATCTCGCCCTGCCGTGGAAGGAATTCCTGGCCGAACTCCAGGGCCCGGTCTATCAGAGCTTCCTGCGCCGTGTTCTCGGTCCGCGCCACTTCATCCCCACCTTCGAGTGGTACTACGCCTGGCAGGGCTGCGCCGTCTCGCCTCACTGCGACGCCGTGCGCAAGCTGGCCACGCACATCTTCTACTTTAATACCGAGCAGGACTGGCACGCCAGCTGGGGCGGCCAGATCCTCATCCTCGACAGCGAGCGCCGCTTCCGCGCCCACTCCGCGCCGCAGTTCGACGACCTGAAGATCGCCGCCGCTCTCCAGCCCCGCGGCAACGGCAGCCTGCTCTTCCAGCGCACGCCGCACTCCTGGCATGGAGTGCGACCGCTGCAGTGTCCCGAAGGCAAGCTGCGCAGGCTCTTCATCGTCACCATCAACGTGCCCAGCTTCCAGGTCTGGTGGCGCCACCTGCGCGGCAAGGACCCCGACGGCTACCGCCTCGAAGCTGCCTGATCGGGCTATACCGCCGCAGGCTCGTGAATGCAAATCTCAATCGCCGGCGGGTGCAGCAGCGTGTTGTGGATCAGGCAGTTGTGTGCCGCCCGGTCTACGCCCGCCCGGTCGCGCTCTTCGCATGCCAGCGGCAGCTCCACCTCAATGCGAATGTTGTCCACGCGCGGCGGGTTCGCTACCTTTTCCGCGGTCACTTTGACACGTGTCCCTTCCGTGGCCAGCCCGCGCTGCCGCAGATATTGCGCCGCATAGTAGGCGGCGCACGAGCCCAGCGAAGCCAGCAGCAGCTCCGGAGGCGTCATGCCCTCGTCAAACCCGCCGTTTTCCGGCGGCTGATCGCTCGCAATTTTGTGTTGCCGCGCCTGAATCTCAAACTGCACCGCGCCCAGATGCCGCACCGTTACTTCCATGGATTTCTCCCCGTCCTGCCGGTTGGTGAGCTGTTTCAAACTCCATTCCGGAGTCATTATTCGCTCGTCGTCTCGCTCCTGGATGTGCGCTGCGTCATACTTGCGGCAAACGTGATTCTGCGGCGAAAATCCGGCCCCGCCAGACTGTTTTTCCGCGCGGGCAGCCACATAGCCCTGGCGCCTGCCATCTAACCGGTCATGCCGACGGTCACCGAACCAACGCGCCGGCCCCGCATTCTTCCCGCGTTGCTCGCCGCCGCCCTCGCCGGCCTGCTCTGTGGCGCAGTCGCGCTGACCGTCTTTCTTCATGCGGCCAAGACGGGCATCTGGGACCACCTGGCCAGCCTGGTGAGCGCCCGCAGCACCCGGATCGACACCTCTCAGCCCACCGTCGTGATGCAGATTCGCCGCCTGTCAAGGCTGGAGTCGGTCTCCTTCACCATGGACAAGATGGTTTCCGGCGATCGCGAAGGCCGTCTGCTGCCCGCGTTTCTCACCGGCGACCGCATCCTCCTCGAAGTCCACGGCGAAGCGGATGCCGGGGTCGATCTCAGCCAACTCACGCCCTCTGACGTCGAGGTCAGCGGCCGTGCCGTTCGCGTCCATTTGCCTCCTGCACAAATCTTCACGGTCGCGCTGGACGACACGAAAACTCACGTCTACCAGCGCCGAACCGGCATCCTCGTTCCCGCCGATCCCAGCCTCGAGGGCGAAGTTCGCGAGCGGGCCGTCGAAAACCTTCGCCAATCTGCCCTCGCCGCCGGCATCCTCACCACCGCGCGCAACAATGCCTGCGCCACGGTGACGAAGTTGCTCCTCGGCCTCAACTTCAGTCGGGTCACCTGCGCCTGACCGGCCCCGATGGTCGTGTCAACCCCTTACTTTCGTGTTGTCGTTGATTCCAAAGGCCGCAAACGCCAACAGAGTTGGCAGGAATTAGCTCCCGGCTTGGTATTCTAAAAATAGAGGGGAAAAAACGATGAGGCTGCCGGGAATTGGCAGCCTTTGCTCACCAGCCCCTTTGTTTTCTTACACATACTGGGGGATGATGGGGATGATTTGAAAAATATGGACCCAAGCCGGACTAGTCGACGTTCAATCCCTCATGCCGAACCCCAATCCCTGGTCACTAATCGCTGACCCCCGGATGGCCTATTCGAGCCCTCCTTTGGCTTGAGCGAGGCGAAGCTGGGGACGTTTTCACGCGCCCCTTTGTTTTCTTACACCTGCTGGGGGATGATGGGGATGATTTGGAAAATAAAATATGGACCCAAGCCGGACGAGGCGACGTTCAATCCCTGATGCCTAACCGCAATCCCGGATCACTACCCGCTAACTGCTAAACGCTATACGCTAATCTCGTGCCCTCCGAATTCGAAATCGGCCCGGTCCGCGTCGGCAACGGCCGTGTCTTCCTCATCGCCGGACCCTGCGTCATCGAGAGCGAGACCCACGTCCGCGCCATGGCCGACGCCATCCAGCGCATCACCGCCGACCTGGGCCTGCCCTACATCTTCAAAGCCTCTTACGACAAGGCCAACCGCACTTCCGTCAGCAGCTTTCGCGGCCCCGGTCTGAAAGAAGGTACTGCGATCCTGCGCCGCCTGGCCGAATCCACCGGCTTGCCCGTCCTCACCGACGTCCACGAGCCTGCCCACTGCGAACTCGCCGCCGAAGGGGCCGACGTGCTCCAGATCCCCGCCTTCCTCTGCCGCCAGACCGACCTGCTCGTCGCCGCCGGCCGCACCGGCCGCGCCATCAACGTGAAAAAGGGCCAGTTCGTCGCTCCCTGGGACATGCGCTACGCCGTCGAAAAGATCGCCTCCACCGGCAACGCCCGCGTCTTCCTCACCGAACGCGGCGCCAGCTTCGGCTACAACAACCTCGTCGTCGATATGCGCTCGCTCGCCATCATGCGCGGCTTTGCCCCAGTCGTCTTTGACGGCACCCACTCCGTCCAGATACCCTCCGGAGCCAACGGCGTCTCCGGAGGCCAGCCCGAATTCATCCCGCTCCTCGCCCGCGCCGCCGT
>JASIAO010000445.1 GCA_030041955.1 Acidobacteriaceae bacterium
GGGTTCTGGCGGCCGGTGATTCTGGTGTCGCAGAGATTGCTGGAGCGCGATGGGCTGGATGAGGCAGCACTGCAGGTGGCGCTTGATCACGAGCGGGCGCATGCGAAGCATTGGGACAACTGGAAGCTGCTGGCGCTGAGCTTTGTGCCGCGGTTGGCGCGGGGCGGGACGTGGTTGGAGCACTGGCAGCATGCGGCGGACTGGGCAGCAGACGACGATGCAGCGCAGGGCGACATGGAGCGGCGGTTGCTGCTGGCCGAGACGCTGGTGCGCGTGGCGCGCTGCGCGGGGCGGCGCGGACGGCCGGTGCTGTGCACGGCGCTGAGCAGCGGAGAAGCCGGATTGCAGGAGCGCGTGGAGCGGCTGATCGGGGATCGCGCGGAAGTCCCGGCCACGCGCGGGGCGATGATCGCGGCAATGGTCGTGTTTGCAGCCGGCGCGATTGCCGCGGCGTTGAGCGCTTCGCCGTGGGTCTACGCCGTGTGCGAGCGGATTCTGCATCTGGGGTAACAAACCAACTCTGCACCGGCCCCGCGCAGCTTGCGCATTTGACACAATCACGGTGACAATCGATATCCGATGAACATCCTCCGCTTCCCTGCCCTGAATCGTTCCCGATTTCTGTTGTCTGCTCTTGCCTGCATGGTCGCCGCGCCACTCGCTGTCGGGCAGATTTCGCCGCAGCTTTATAACGGGCTGCGATGGCGGCTGGTGGGGCCATTCCGAGCGGGGCGCGTGGCGGCGGTGAGCGGCGTGCCGGGCGGCGGCGATACGTTCTACTTTGGCGGCGTGGACGGCGGCGTTTGGAAGACGAGTGACGCGGGGATGGTGTGGAAGCCGCTCTTCGATCATGAGCCGGTGGCGTCCATTGGGGCGATCGCGGTCGCGCCGTCCGATCCGAAGGTGATCTACGTGGGCACGGGCGAGTCGGACATTCGCTCGGACCTGGCGTCGGGCGATGGAATGTACCGCAGCGACGACGGCGGAGCCACGTGGACCCACATCGGGCTCGAAAATTCGCGGCAGATCAGCAGAATCCTCGTGGATCCGAACAACGCGCAGACGGTGTACGTGGGCGTGCTGGGGGACGCGTACGGGCCGAGCGGCGAGCGCGGCGTGTACAAGTCCACCGACGGCGGAGCAACGTGGATGCGCGTACTGGACAAAGGGCCGCACGTGGGGATTGCGGATCTCGCGATGGCGATTGGCCGGCCGCAAATCCTCTTTGCGGCCACGTGGAATGCCCATCGCCCGCCGTGGAGCACCTATCCGCCCATCGAAGGCCCGGGGAATGCGCTGTACCGCTCGACGGATGGCGGGGCAAACTGGACGGAGATCAGCGGGCACGGTCTGCCCACCGCAGGCTGGACGCGCACCGGTGTCGCTGTCGGCGCCGATGGGCAGCGCGTGTACCTCGCAATCAATTGCGGCACCGACGAAGAATCCGGTGGCGGGCCTGCCGTCTCCGGCTGCAAGCCCGGCCTCTATCGCAGCGATGACGGCGGCGACACGTGGAGCCTGGTGAATTCCGATCCGCGGTTGACAAGCCGGGCGTGGTACTTCATGTGCCTGACCATCGATCCGGAGAATCCGGACGTGCTGTACATTCCCAACGTCGCTCTGTACCGGACGGAGGATGGAGGGAAGACAATCCAGATTGTGCGCGGCGCGCCGGGCGGCGACGACTACCACCAGATCTGGGTGGACCCGAAGGATTCGAATCATCTGGTGCTGGGCGTGGACCAGGGGACGACTGTGAGCCTGGACCACGGGAAGACGTGGTCGACCTGGTACAACCAGCCGACGGCGCAGATTTACCACGTGACGACGGATCACAAATTTCCCTACGCGATTTATGGGGCGCAGCAGGATTCGGGGGCCATTGCGGTGTACGACCGCTCGGACCATGGGCACCTGGACACGCGCGACTGGTTCCTGCCCGGTGGCAGCGAGAGCGGCTACATCGCGGTTGATCCGAAGGACCAGAACATCCTCTACATCACCGACACCTATGGCGGCGTGGAGCGGCACGACCTGCGCACATCATTCAGCCAGGACATTACGCCGTGGCCGCTGGGCGGGGATCTGGGCACGCCGATCAACCGGCGGAAAGATCGCGATCCGTGGACGCCGGTGCTGGTGTTTTCGCCAGCCGACCAGACGTCGCTGTACCTGGGAACGCAGTACGTGATGAAGACCGTTGACGGCGGGCTGCACTGGACGAGGATCAGCCCGGACCTGACGGGCGCGGTGCCGAATTACGAGTCAACCCCAATCGGTGCAGGCCCCGTGACGCCGGAGAATGCAATCCAGCGCGGCTATGGAGTGGTTTACACGATCGCGCCGTCGCCGCTGAGGGTGGATGAGATCTGGGCGGGGAGCGATACGGGGCTGATCCACCTGACACAGGACGGCGGGAAGACATGGAGCGATGTGACGCCGCCGGCGCTGAAGGCGCTGGGCCCGTGGAGCAGGATCTCGATGATTGAGGCGTCGTATTTCGATCCGGCGACGGCGTATGCGGCGGTGGACCGGCACCGAATGGACGATCGCAAGCCGTATCTGTTTATCACGCACGACTTTGGGAAGACCTGGACGCTCGCGGTGGACGGAATCGCGCCGGATCATTTTCTGCGGGCGGTGCGGCAGGATCCGGAGCAGAAGAATTTGCTGTATGCGGGGACGGAGTTCGGGATTTATGTCTCGTTCGATGACGGCGCGCACTGGCAGCCGCTGCAGATGAATCTGCCGGTGACCTCGGTGCGCGATATGACGGTGCATGGGAGCGACCTGATCGTCGCAACGCACGGGCGATCGTTCTGGGTGCTGGACGATATTGCGCCGCTGCGCCAGGCGGCGAAGGTCGGCGACGCGAAGGCGTATCTATATGCGCCTCCGGCCGCGATTCGCGTGGACAACGACGGGTTCCTGGGGACGCCGCTGCCTCCGGAAGAGCCGCAGGCGGATAATCCGCCGAACGGCGCGATTGTGGACTACTACCTCAGCAGCGATGCGAGCACGGTGACGTTGCAGATTCTGGATGCGCAGGGCGAGGTGCTGCGGCACTACTCGAGCGCGGAAAAGAATCCGGAGCTGCCCACGCTGATGCCGATTGCGGCGCGGTGGTTCCCCAAGCCGCAGGTGCTGGAGTCAACGGCGGGCGAGCACCGTTTTGTGTGGGATCTGGCAATGGGCGGATCAGGCGAGGGCGTTTCCGATGAAGGGTCCGGGATGCCGTCGGGCCCGCGCGTGCCGCCGGGAACCTACACCGTGAAGCTGACGGTGGACGGAGCGACGATGGAGCGCCCGATGAAGGTGACGATGGATCCGCGCTGCCCGGCGACGACGGCGGAGCTGGATGCGCAGTTCACGCTGGGGCAGCGAATCTATGCGCAGGTGCTCGAGGCGCGCAAGGCGATGGCGGAGCTCGAAAGCGTGCAGAGTCAACTGAAGAAGGTATCGCCGGATGCGAGCGCGGACGTCCAGCAGGCGATTCAGGCAGCGCAGGCGAAGATCACGGCAATTCGCGGCGGCTCGGTCGAGAAGGATCCGGGCCTGGAGGCTGCGGCCGGCGGACTGGGGACGACGCTGGGCGTGGTGGAGAGCGGCGACCGCACGGCACCGGCGGTAGCGGTCGAGCTCTTCCACCAGATGAGCGCGGTGGCGCAGCAGAAGATCGCAGCGTGGGAGCAGTTCAAGAAGGCGGAAGTGCCCGCGCTGAACGAGAAACTGCGAGCGGCGCACCAGCCGCCGTTACAGATTGCGGCGATTGAGGTGGCGGTGCATTACGCGATGACGCGGTAACAGCCGCGTTACCACATGTGCTTTGCCTCGGTGAGCATGGCTTCGTCGGTGATAGGGAGAAGGAAGGAGTTGCCCACTTCGAAGCGGGCGAAGCCTGCTGGGTCGGGCGGGAGCGAGCGGATCCAGAAGGACTCGCGACGAAGGGTGACGCCGGATTTTTCGTCCCCGCGCCGATCGAGGAGCGCGTGGCCGTGACGGTGGAGGTCAAAGGCCGGGTCGCGAAGGGAATCGAAGGGGACGCTGAGCTCGATGCGGACGCGGTACTCGTAGGTGGAAAGCGCGAGCTGGACGGAGCGGTCGCGGCAGGTGAGCAGATTGTGGCGCGCGGCAGCCCAGGCGGCATCCACGCCGAGGGCGTGGGGCGCGGTGGCGAGTAGAGGGTGCTGGCGGCGAAGACGTCCGAAGCGGGGCGAGATGACGACATGCTCGGCGTCGCCCTCGACCATGGAGCAGCGGGGGTCGAAGCAGCGGATGAGGCGTTCGGCTTCGCAGGGACTGCTGAGGGTGTTCTCCATACAGGCGACCCGGGTTCGGTGGGACGTCGCGGCTAGGATACACGCGACGGTGCGCCGCGAGGAGAGAAAATACAGGTCTCCGCTTGTGCGGCTCACTGCACGTCGGCGGAGCGGTCTCCTTCGTAATGCATGATGTGGTAGTAGGCTTCCCATCCATTCCACAGGATGGGCGGCGCGATAGGAGCGAGCGGGTCTTTGAGGAAGGCGGAGTAAGTCTGCAGCTCCTGCTGGGTGCGGTAAACGCCGGTGAGCCAGTCGCCGCGATACCAGTTTTTCCACTTGCCATATTCGGCGGCGGCCTGCGCGGCGCGCACCGTGTTCACGGCGGCGAGAGCCTGTGCAGCTTCCTGCTGCGCCTGGGATAAATTGCCGGCTTCGGCATCGTGGATGGATTGCGAGATGAGCCGCAGCATGCGATTGCTCTCGCGATTGATGGCAATCATGGTGAGAACGGACGCCTGATAAAACGGGCGGCGCGCGGGCGGGATGATGGATTCGGCCGCGACGGCCTGTTTCCAGACCGCGTCCCAGCGTGGCTGCGCGTCGCCGCACTGGCGGATTTCGCGCGCTATGGCAGCATCGAGCCAGGCTTTGCCGCCGAAGCGCCCGAAGCCGTCTCCGACGAGGTGCGGCATTTCCCACTTGGGCGACTGGCTGGGGAGCGCGTAGAGCGGCGAGTCGATCATCCAGGTGGACATCATCTGGCGGCCTTCGGTGTGATAGAGCTGATCGCCGTATTCGAGGGGGGGGCGCCGAAGGTCGCGGGCGCGGCGAAGTACGCTTTGTAGATGGCGGCGAGCGCCGGAGCGGCTTTTGCGCCGAACTCCTGAGTGGCCCAGTAGCGGTAATACGCATCGGCTGCGGCGGCGGGACTGGCATCGGCAGCGCTGCCCGGCAGATGACCCAGCCAGGCCACGTCCATCACGGCTTCGGCAGTCATGGTGACCGGCCGGATGTCGCTGGTGTTGAGCAACAGGTACTCAGTGGCCCCGGCCCTCATGTAGCGGCCTAATTCCTCGGCGATGCGGTCGACGGGAACCATTTCGGTGAGTTGGTTGGAGCGGTCGTTCATCATGGCGACGTGGTAGTAGGCGCCCTCGCCGGATTTGACCTCGCCCTTGTCGCCGAGATAGCCGTATCCGTTGTCGGCCCAGACGGTGGTGACCTCGGGCGGGATGGAAAGATAGCCCTCCTGCTGCAGACGCGCGCCCTCCTGCCAGAGATCGGTGACAAAATGCGCGTCAGGATGCGATGCGCGCACGATGCTCATCTGGTCGCGGATGGCTTTGCTGATGAGGGCGCCGAGAGCCTGATCGTTGCCGCGCACGCTGGGATCCATGGAGGCGTAGCTGACGTCGGAGAGGCCGCGCAGGCCGACGTCCCAGAGGATCTCCTGATTCGGCGCGTACTCGGCGACGGCGTCGCGCCACGCGCGCTCGAGGATCTCAGGATGCGTGGTGAAGTTGTAGGGCACGTCGCGCGGCCAGCGCGCGACGTTGAGGCCGAGCGGGATGGCGTGGTGCTGCGTGACGATCAGGCCGCGCTCGCCGGCAAGGCGAATCTGCGGATCGTTGGGGAAGATCCACGTGCCGGGCACGATGATGTTGCCCTTGAGGCGCAGCACGGTTTCGAAGACCTTGTTCCAGACGGCGAGGGAGATGCCCGTGTGGTCGGTCTTC
>JASIAO010000446.1 GCA_030041955.1 Acidobacteriaceae bacterium
ATCTTCCCAACGTCCACTTCGCTCGTGCTGCGGTGGAGGCTCTGCCGTTCCGGACCGGCCTCTTCGACGCCGCTATCAACGCAGGATCGCTGAACCATTTCCCGGATACCGTCCTCGCGCTGCGCGAGATCAACCGCACCATGAAAGCCGGAGCGCCGCTGGCGGTGATGTGTTTTTACGCCGGCAGCAAGGGCATCATCAAATCCAAATCCGTGCGCGAACGGGCGGAGAAACGCGGCGGCCATATCTTCGAACTTCCCGAGCTCGAGCGCTATGCCGCCGAGGCGGGTTTTGAGGACTTTCGCCCCCACACCTACGGCTCCATCCTGGTATTCAGCGCTCGCAAGACACCGGCGGAGCATTAGTGAAGGGGGAAAGGGGATTCCTCACCCGGCCATGGAGAAGCTCGTACACATCGTCTGGCTCATCGGTGCCATTCTCGTCACGGGTCTTTTGATGGCTGTCACAGGCAAAACCCTTCAGGTACCGCTCGCCATTGTCCACAAACTCCTTGCCCTTGTCTGCCTCCTCCTGCTCATTCGTGCCGCGGGCCTGCTCTTCGGCCTTCACGCGCCGCCCCCTCTTCCGGCCTTGCTCGTCGTGTGCGCCGTCGCCTTCCTGGCAGCTTTCGTAACCGGCATTGTCCAGAGCATCCCCGCATGTGCGAGCTCCCTCTGGCTCAATCTGCACCGCCTGGCAGCGGCCGCTGTCACGGTGGGCTGCGCCGCAGCGGCTCGCCTGATCGTTATCGGGGGCCGCACGTGAGCCCCGGCACCGGCTCGCGCCCGGGCGCTGGGGACCGCAGGTCTCGCCGGCGACGCTGGGCTGGCCTCAGAGTCGTCTTCCTCCACGAGGTGCTGCTGTGAGAACTCTCCGGCTCTTCGTGATATTCGTGCTCTTCTTTGCATCAGGTACCGCGCTTTGGGGAAGGGCCGTACTGATCGCCAAGGCGCACAGCAATCCCTGGGGAATGATGCCCCTGAGCCTGCTCGCGTACTCGCCCTTTCACTCCTGGCTGATTCCGGGAATGATCCTGCTTGTCTCTAATGGATTGCTGGCTCTGTGGGTGCTGTCCGTGGCCAGGCGACGCGGGCAACGCCATTCGGGTAAGTCCATATCTGAAGTTTCCTTTGCCCGGATATCGGGGACTTGCGGCTCGCGAGCGGCGGGCAAGGCCAAGCGCACCGAGTTCATCCGGAAGACGTACAGCTCTGGTGGTAATTTTCTTCTATCCAGACGGGAAAAGCTCCCCCTTCGCGAATTCTCGCGGAGGGGGAATGAAAACTGAAGCGAGGTCAATCCTAAAGGAGCCGAAGTCGACCGTTATCACCTGTCGCCAGAACCGTGGCAGGTGCCAACGCCCTTGTCGCTGAAAGATGCCGGGCCGGTTGTTTGTGCGGGATCCTTCAATGCGGACTCGTAATCCCACGCGTAGCCGTTCGGATTGAGGGTCAGCGCCATCACACCCCAGAATTCCCCGCTGGACGCCTGGAGATTCTCTGCATTGAAGTTCGGGTTGCCGGTGGGATCAGCGGCTGTCGCGTCGGTCGTTACGACGGTGTCGAGTGTCTCGCCGCCGGTGCCCACGACGAATTCGCGAATGCCGTTCTTTGGATCGTAATTGGAGTTGGGATCCAGGGGGCGGTAACGGGCATAGAGATGGTCGTGTCCGTTCAGCACCAAATCGGCGTGGTACTCATAGAGCAGTTGCCAAAAGGCCTGAGCTGTCGTGCCTTCGAGGCTGAGGCCGTTGGCCGGGCTGTACGTGGGCTGGTGCCAGTAGGCGAGCGTGCACGCGGAATGATTTGCCGCGAGGTCGTTTTTCAGCCACTGGAGTTCGCTGTCAAACCAGGAGCCTGTGTCTGAACAGCCGCCCGGCTGTGTCTCGCACTCGATGTTGAGTGAGATGATGTGCCACGAACCCAGATTGTAGGAATACCATCCGTTGCCGACCCCGACCGGGCCGCCTGCCGTGTTGGTTCCCAGTCCGCCGGACTGCGCGAAGTGGCCCGCCTGTCCATCCGAATGCGGCACCGGTTGCGTGAAGGTACCGCCGGTGTCAGGGTTGCCGGCGATCGTAGCCGTCATGATGGATCCATCGGCATTGTGCTGGACGCCGTTGAAGTAAGAGAAGTAGCCGTAGCCGGCAACGCCGGTGGCGCCGTGCTCGGTATAGAACTCATGGTTGCCAGGCGCGGGCCGTGTGATGAGTTTGAACGCGCCATAGGACAACTCATAGGAGTTCTCAAAGTCGGAATACTGGCCGACCTGGTATTGTTCATCCCCGAGGAGGGCGACGAGGTCGGGCTTCATATTCTCGATCTGTTGAGCAGTGGCCGCCTGGGACTCGACCAGATT
This sequence comes from Acidobacteriaceae bacterium, assembly GCA_030041955.1. Lineage (GTDB taxonomy): Bacteria > Acidobacteriota > Terriglobia > Terriglobales > Acidobacteriaceae > Palsa-343. Next base: position 2,359 of record JASIAO010000446.1, read on the forward strand.
CTGTGCGGTGTCCCCGGTGCAGTTTTCACCGGCCTTCTCGCCACTTTCCTCCTCGCCTGGCTGGCAGGCGACATCGCCGACCACCCCCAGCACCGGCGGGTTTTGTACCTTGTTGTACGGCCATGGATTGTCGTTCGGCACCCAATTACCGGGCGACCAGCCCCTGCTGTTCGACCACGGGTTGTAACGGGGAAGTTGATTCTGTGCTCTGGCTCCCACTGGGTTTGCCAGCACAGAGGCGGCCGCTCCGATGAGCACTGCCACCTGGAACCCTGCTGCGATCGTTTTCATGCGGTTCCTCCAGTTCGGAATTTTCGGTTGGGGATTGGGGAAAGCGATGCGTCATATCCCATTCGATATGAAGCAATGCATCTTAGCCGTTTCAATATTCCGAGTGCATGGCGGTTGTGTGAAAAAACCGTGACACGGATCGAATGGTCAGAACCGCTGGACGAACGCACAATTGCGGGCTCGCAGAATCGAAACGCGGTCCCGCTTACACGCTATGCGGTGCTTTGCTCACGAGTACCGAAACAGCGCCATGAAACCGTAGTCCATGTGCTGCTGCATATGGCAATGAAACAGCGTCAGGCCCGGCTGGTCGGCGACCAGACCCACCGTGGCGCGGCCAAAGGCGGGAACAATCACCGTATCCTTCATGATGCCGGCAGTCGGTTTGCCGTTGAGTTCGACAAGCTCGAACTTGTGCCGGTGGATGTGCAGCGGATGAGAATCGTCCGTACGATTCTGAAACACCAGCCGGTAGCGGCGTCCCTGCCGGAAGACGAATTCGCCCTCATGCGGATATTGCTTGCCATTGACGAGCCAGTGATTGATCCCGTTCGCTCCGCCCGGCACTTTTTCGAATACCATGTCGATGGTCTCGTCCGGCGGGGGGTGCGGCGCGGTGGCGCCAAAGATCGTGTAATCCCAGCGCCCCTTAGGCGGAGGAGTCCATTGCGCGCGCCCCTGCCGATTGCCGTACTCCACCACGACGCCCATGCCGGCCTGCCGTGCGCCATCGCGGATCTCCCCTAAGATCCAGATACCAGGGTTATTCATCTCCACGATCGCATCGACGCGCTCGCCAGGGGCGATCTCAATCACATCGACCGGCTGAGGCGCCGGCACCGGATTACCGTCGAGGGCGATCACCTGAAATTTATGGCCGGGCAGTGCCAGACGATGAATTTGGGCGGCGCTGGCGTTGAGCAGACGCATCAGCACTCGCTGACCTTGTTGCACGCGGAGGGGATCTCCCGCTCCGAGGATTTTGTCGTTAATCGAGTAAAGGGGAGCGTTGACTTCGAGCCCGTCCTGACGCAGGTCCGGCTTGCGGGGTTTTTCGGGCATCGGGTCCGTGGGATCCGGCGCCATCTCATCCTGATCGGTCGTCGACAGAAAATACTCCCACTCACGCAGGGCCAGGAAGACTTCCTGATCGTAGCGGCCAGGGTCATTCGCGGAATCGACCATGAGAAATCCGAACTGGCCGGTATAGGCGCCGCGATGCAGGTCCAGCATGGCGGCGGTGTGCGAGTGGTACCATCGCGAGCCCGCCGGCCTGGCTACGTATTGATAGCGGCGGCGGCCGTGGGGCGGGACCGGAGGCGTGCCTTCTTCTTCCACCCCATCCACTTCCGGGGGGACGAACAGGCCATGCCAGTGTACGTACTCGGGAACGTCCGTCTGGTTCACGACGTCGACGGTGACGTGCTGGCCCTCGCGCATACGCAGGAGGGGACCGGGGACCTGATTGCTGTAGCCGATGGTGCTGATGACAACCTGTGGTGCCAGTTCGACCAGCATGGGTGCAATTTGCAGGGTGAAATCCGCCGCAAGCGCGGTGGCCTTCGGTGCCAACGGCACGATCGGATGCTGTGGCGACGTCGGAACCTTGCGGAGGCCTGGCGACTCCCCGAACGCGGGCTGCAGCCTGGCCGCCCCGGTTGCGATCATGGTGGCCCATCCAAGCTTTACAAAATCTCTTCGCCTCATGCGATCCTGGTCCGGACTGCGAATGCCATCATACAGACGAGTAGCTCATGCCGCTCCTTCCCTTTGTGATCGAACGACCGGGCAACATGATTTTTTTAGTCCTTTAATGTTTCGTCAGATAGGCACGCTCTGCAATCCCCTTCACATCGCTCGGATCAACGCCGTGCGTATCTGTCATGGATTCTCTTTCCCATTGCGTATCCGCTTTGGCTGGGAATTGGTGAACCGGAATGCGCCGCTAAGAAGTGCCTACGATCGCGGCGATCTCCGCTCTAACAGGAAGCTCCTCTTCCAATTGCATGGCGAGATGTCACGAATTGCCATGGGAACATTCACCTTCGGTAACGCCTGAATGGACCACAGCATGACAGGCCCGGCACATCAGCTGGTCGCGAGGACCGGGATGCGCAACGTTACAGAGGTTCCATGGCCGAACTGACTGGCGATCTCCGCCTGGCCGCCATGAAGAGTGGTGATGCTCTGGACGATTGCCAGACCGAGGCCGGTGCCCCCCGAAGTTGTGGAGCGCGAGGGATCGACACGGAAAAACCGATCGAATACCCTGGGCAACGCTTCCGGCGGTATGCCGGCTCCGGTGTCGGAGATCTCAATGCGAATCGCAGAGCCTTCGTCCCTGGCAGCCAGAGTCACGGTCCCTCCGGCCGAGGTGTGCGCAATGGCGTTGGAGACGAGGTTGCTCACAGCCCGCAACATCAACGCCCGATCCACTTCTACAGTCACAGGCGCCGCACCCTCATCTGCGACCAGTGATATACCAGCGTCGGAAGCGGAAGCTTCATAGTAATCGCGGACCGCGCTCAGCAACTTACCGACGTCGATGCGCTCACGGCGCAGCTCGGTCAAGGGACGCTCGGCGCGCGCAAGAAAGAGGAGATCGCCGATCAGTTCCGAAAGCCGAACTGCTTCTTCCAGCGTCGACTCGATGACCTCACGGTACTCGTCCACCGTTCGTGCGCGGGAAAGAGCCACCTCAGCTTCGCCACGGATATTATGCACCGGCGTGCGCAGATCGTGTGCGATGTCGGCCGAGAACCTCGAGATCCGCTCGAAGGATTCTTCGATGCGGTCCAGCATCTCATTGAAGGTCCCGGCCAGCGACGCCAGTTCTGACGGATAACCCTCTGCCCGGATACGTTCGCGGAGGTTGGTGGATGTAATGCTGCGCGCGGTTGCAGCGATCTGTTCCACGGGACGAATGCCATGGCGCGCAATCCAATAGCCCAACAGGGGGAACAGAACAGAGCTGGTTAGCATGATGGCCCAAAACCACCGTCGATAGCGCCTCAGCAACTCTACTTCCTGCGAGATGTCGATGGCGATCTGAATCGTATCGCGACGAGCCGGGGACGAGCCTGCCCAGGCGGTTGCGCTGGCGGCCCGGAAGGGACGTCCAAGAAAACCCGTCAGCGAAACGGAATGTTCAGGACCGTTCCGGGTGCGACGGACGAGTTCCGCGACATCCAGTTGGTTCGCCATCCCAGGCGTTGTCAGAATCGGCGCGCCGCGATCGTCCAGAAGGCGGATGTAGAACTGCTGGTAATGGCGCGCTGCGGTCTCCAGTTGAATTTCCTCGCGCAATGCATCCCGGTCATCGGGACGCTCTCGCAGTATGGTGCGGAGCACATTCAGCTTGTCGGCCAGAAATAGTCCCGTGCTCCTGTCCAGCTCCGCGCGCAGGACAATGTAGAGGCTGGCCGTCGCGAGCAGCACCAGCAACAGCCCCAGGAGTGAGTAGGCGGCCGCGAGTCGAAAGGCCAGCGTCCTGCGCAGACGCGATTCCGCCGGCTCTTTATGGCTCGGCTTCGAAGACATAGCCAGCCCCACGCACGGTGTGGATCAATTTGAGGGGAAAAGGATCATCCACTTTGCTCCGCAGCCTCCGTACATTGACATCCACAACATTGGTGTCGCTGTCGAAGTTCATATCCCAGACCATCTCGGCGATCAGCGTGCGGGAGAGGACTTCGCCGGCACGTCGCGCCATCAGGCTGAGAAGAAGAAACTCCTTCGCGGTCAGCTCCAGCTTCTGGCCTGCTCGAGTCGCGCGGTGGCGCAGGAGGTCAATCTCGAGGTCGGCCATGCGCACGGTCTCCTGCGCGCGCGGGGGAGCCCGGCGCAACAGCGAACGCACCCTGGCCAGCAGCTCAGAAAATGCAAAAGGTTTGATCAGATAGTCGTCTGCGCCCATCTCAAATCCCCGCACGCGGTGATGTACCGCGTCCAGGGCGGTGAGCATCAGGACCGGGGTTTTGCGGCCTGCGTCGCGCAGGCGAGCGAGTACCTGCCAACCGTCCGATCCAGGGAGCATGATATCGAGAATGATCAGATCAAAATCCATCTCCAGAGCCAGGTGCAGTCCCTGCAGGCCGTCCGCAGCCACATCCACGACATAGCTGGCTTCGCTGAGTCCCTTCCTCAGGAATCCGGAAGTCTTGACTTCGTCTTCGATAACCAGAATTTTCATCGCTCACCTCGGTTGACCTTTCTGAAACTAGAACTCGAAGCGCAGCGCGAACTGTATCTCGCGCGGCGTTCCCGAACCCACAGGGGTGATCGGATTGACGATGGCGGTGTTCAGATTGATCGTGCTGGTGATGCTGCCGAAGCCGGAGGCGCAACCCACCTGGCCTGGAGATGTAAGGTCACAAGTAGCTTGCGGCGAGCCCAACTGCGGGTGATTCAGGACGTTGTAGACTTCCGCCCGGAACTGCAGATCCGAGCGTTCCGTCAGGGAAAACGTCTTGCCGGCGGCGGTATCGATCTGCCAGGTGCCGGGCCCAGCAAGCAGGTTACGCCGCGCGGTGCCGAATTCACCGGCCGGGTAAGCGAAGGCGGCAGGATTGATCCACTCCGCAATGCGTTTGCCTCCCGGCGGTTTGAGAGAAACGCCGGGAACCCGATCGGGACGCTCCGTGCCGGAGGCTCCATCCGGCGCGGTGTAACTGCTCGGCATCAGCACGTTCACCGGGAATCCGGTGCGAGCCAGGGCGGTTGTCGTCAGCTCCCATCCGCCTCCGATGGCGCCTGCGATGCCGTGCTGGTTCAACATCGGTTCGCCCAGACCGAAGGGAAGGTGCCAGACCGCATTGCCATTGACGACATGGCGCGCATCCCAGGCGCCGCTGGCGCGATCGCACGCCAGGCACAATGGATTCTGTGGATCGATTTCGTCGCCATCGCCGCTGCCGTTCGAGCCGTTGTCTATTTCGTGCGAATACATGTAATTCGCCGCCACCAGCAAGCCACGCGAGGCGGGGCGCCTCACCGCTACGGAAAGCCCGTTGTACGAGCTCATGCCGACCGAGCCGCGCCAGCCGATGGCAGGCGAAAAGGCGAGATACTGCGGAACTCCCATGGCCGGATCGATCAGATTCACCACGTTCGTTTCCAGCAGATGCACGCCGTGGCTTCCCAGGTACGAAAGCGTGCCCACGAAGTCCGCGGGCAGCTCGCGCTGTGCCGACAAGCTCCACTGCTCAACGTAGGTATCCTTGCGGTTGCGTTGTTCCGCGTTCGGAGAGAGAGTTCCGGCGCCAAAGGTGACCGGATAAGAAAGCGGCGCGCTCGAGCTTCCCGTGGCTGCATAGGAGGGGACTTCGTTTTTCGCGGGCAGATTCTGGTCGTCCAGCTGTCCGTCCTCGTGATACAAGCCGAACCCGCCGCGAATCACTGTCTGGCCTCCCTTCTGTGGCGTCCACGCGAAACCCACGCGTGGATCGACATCGCCATAGTTCTGCTGGCCGAAGCTGGCGCCCACGCCGCAGAATCCCTGCGGCCCGCAGGTGGCAAAGTCGAAAGGATTGGCCTTCCCGTGCGCCTCGTCGAAGAGATCGAAGATGGTGTATCGCACACCCAGGTTCAGGACGAGATTTGGCCGCCACTTGTACTCGTCCTGTGCGTAGAGAAAGGTATCGTTCTTGCGCAAATCGTTGATGGGCAGCGCGCCGGTGAGGCTGGCTTTCTTCACGGAGTCCGCTGCCAGACTCTCCACCATGGAAAAGGTCAGCTTTCCGTGTTCCCCGTAATTCTGGTTCAGTTGAATGTGCCGAAACTCCACTCCGGTTTTGAAGGTCTGGCGGCCGTGAGCCCAGGTCAGGTTGTCAACCCCCGAGAACGAGTTGCCCACGTAAATGCTCGCGTAATCGTAGTTCTCAGTGACAAATCCCGGCCCAGGACCCGTCGCAATCGCAATCTGATAGACAATCCCGGAGTCGCTGTAGTTGTACTGGTTGTCGGTGGAGCGATTGAAGCCTGCCCTGGCCTCGTTCACGAGGTGGGCATTGAAGATGTGCAGCAATTCGAGCTCGCCATTGACCGGCGCGGAGACCCTCTGCTCCAGGTCCGTCGCGGCGGCCGAAAGCGGCTGCGTATCCACCGCTCGGTCGTAGTTGAAGCGCATGAAGCCCGTGCTCTTCTCCGTGAAGTGCTGGTCGAGCCGCAGCATCGCCGAGCTCTCGTTGGCTACCTGTTCGCATGCGCAGGTCAGCAGATCAATGTTCGGGTCGCTGGTCGATGTCACCAATCTATCTGGCCCGGCTTCCGGGTATCCGTGGATGATCGCATACACGGGCGAACTGGCGGGTACCGTGGCGATGAGCGCGGGACTGGGCACGTCTCCGGTCGCCGGATAGCCCCAGTTCTGCCGGTAGGCTTCGGAAGCGAGGTAGAAAAACGTCCTGTCCCTCACGATCGGGCCGCCCAGCGCTCCTCCGAATTGATTCAGGCGAAGCGGCTGCTGCGATTCGCCGTTGGAGGCCCAGGTGGGCAGCGGCGCGTCAAAGATATCGTTGCGCAGGTACTCGAACAACCGCCCATGGAAGCTGTTCGTGCCCGAGGGCGAGGTCACGTCCAGTTGGGCGCCGCCGGTCGCGCCCTCCTCGGCGGTTGCCATCAGCGTATCGACGCGGAACTCCTGGATCGCGTCCAGCGGAATGGCCAGCCGCACCCAGGTGCGTTGCGTCTGATTCACGATGTTCGTGGCGTCGACCCCGTCGTAGGTGAAGTTGCTGTCGTCAAGGCCGCGTCCGGCAAAGCGAACTGACCGCTGATTGCTGCCCCCGGTATCGATGGCGCCGGGAACGAAGGCCATCAGCGCTGACCAGTCGCGGCCATTGAGCGGGAGCTCGTTCGCCTGCGCTCTCTCGATCAGCCCGGTCACCGCGCTGGCGCTGTGGTCCATCAGCGCAGAAGCGGCTGAAACCATGATGTGCTCTTCGCCGCCTGCTACCGGCAACGCCGCATTGAGGGTGCGCGTTCTCCCTATGACCTGCTGCACGTCAATGAATTTCACTGTTCTGAAGCCAGGATGAGCGAAAGTAATGGTATAGACGCCCACCGGCAGTTCTGGAATGTCGTAGTTCCCGACCGAGTCCGACGTGGTTTCGCGCCGAAATTGGGTTTCGTTCTGCACTGCCGCAATGTGGGTCTGTGGCAGCAAGCGTCCCGAACCATCGGTCACTATACCGCTCAATGCGCTGCGGTCGACCTGCGCCAATGAAATACCGGGTAAAGACAACAGTGCGCCAAACAGATGAGCAGCGAAGCGGATATGTTTCGACAGCTTGCGATTCATCGGCCCCTCCGGCAGAAATCAGGTGTCGATTGAGTCTGCACATCCCACGGCTCTTCCCGCAGCAGTGCCCTCGCGGCAATTTGCATTTACCTAACTTGTGGCGAGGAGGGTCATGGTGCATCCGTTGAAGACAACAATCTCTATTAGCCGATGGAGCTTAGATTCTTCGTGAATCTTTCTTCAGCGGCTGGCAGGGGTTCGTTGAGCGTTCGAGTGTGAATCTTCTGCAAGGGTGCCCTGGAGCAGCTAAATGCCCGAGCATCGCAGATTACAAATCTGTAGGCTTCAATGATGATCGCCGGGTCACACCGGAGTTAAGATTCGGCAAAAACTGGCCGTGGAAATCGGATCCCTGCAAGGCAAGGTGATTGCCACTAAATCGGCACTGTTGGGCTTATTAAAACGAGCATCGCGTGACCCCGGCACAAACGTTCTCGCGAACCAACCATGGATATAAAAAACAAGGCTACAAAAATGTAATCTTGCCGTCACGCTGCTGTGCGGCACGCCGCTCTAATCTCCTCTCCGTGCGCAGTTCGTCCGCGCCAATCGTCATGAGCCCGTAACAGGTCGTCCGCAGGATCAGCGACGGCGATATGTGACGGAGGCTCGTTGTATCTCCGCCACTTATCGCACGGCCGGTCTGGGCGCGTGATGAAAATTCAAAGGGGAGAGCGATCCATGTCTCGAAAGACGTCTGGAAATCAATCGCGAAACAAGTCGCGGATCTTCGGCACAGGTCTCCTCGCCGGCTTGATGGCGGCGGGCCTGAGCGTTCCGGCGGTCGCGCAGTCCGTAGCCTATCCAACGTACTCGCCCGGAGAGAACACAAGCGCGACCACCGGTCCGACCTTCGCTGCGCCTCTGCCTAACCCGTGGGTGGTCAGCGATGGCGCGATCATTACTCCGGTCGGCACCCAGGTCTACCTCGGCACCACGACCCGCGCCAAGGCCATCGCGCTGAACCCGAACACCGGCACGCACACCGCCGCCGTTCTGCAAATGGGCGCGCCCCAGGCGGTCACGATTTTCAACACCCAGACCGGCGCTGTTTTGCAGACCTACAGCGTGCCTTTTACGAACTCCAAAGGCACCGCCAGCTACGACAAAGACGGCAGCCAGAGCGGCATCGCTTATACGCCGGATGGCCTGCACCTGCTCTTTGCCCAGGACGGCAGTTCCGGCGACGGCAGCTTCGTGACCATTGCCAACGTCAGTGCGACGACGGGCTTGCTCTCAGGTGGGACCCAGGTCAAAGTTCCCATCGACGTCAACAGCGAGGGCCAGCTGACCACCGTTCAGTGTTTCCCAAACAGTCCTGGTGGCACCTCAGGCAGCTTTAATATTCCCTGCGGCTACCCTTATTCGATTTTCTCGGATGATACCTTCACTTCCTATCCCACCGGCGTCGCGATCGCGCCGAATGGCAAGACCGCCTACGCCGTGCTGGCCAATAACAATACGCTGACAAAGATCGATCTGACCGCATCAACCCCGAATGAGGGCACGGAGATCCGCGTCGGCAACGTGCCGCACAGCGTTATACTTTCGCCGGATGGCAAGACCGCCTATGTCTCCAACGAGGCAGGCAAGGTTGCTACCGAAAACGACTTCCAGGAATACTCCAACGGCACTCCGGTCGTTGCGACCGATCCGATTGGCTCCATTGAGACCGGCACCGTTTCTGTGGTCGACCTGAACTCGTTTAAGGTCACCGCCACCATCGAGACCGGTCACCACCCGACCGGCATGGCGTTCTGGGGAAGCAACCTGCTCGTCGCCAATACCTATGACGACACCATCTCCGTCATCGATACGGGCTCCAAACAGGTCGTGAACACCATCAACCTTGGCCTGCCAGTCGGAATACCCGGGTCCGGGGAGTCTGCCTATGGCGCCGGGCCGAACTCCATCGCCGTCAATCCCGGGAGCAACACCGCCTACGTCGCGCTTTACAACGCCAACGCGATCGCGGTCGTCGACCTGGGCTACGGGACCGTCCGCGGCATGATCCCGGTCGCCTATGCCCCGGCCTCGGTCGTGCTGGACAAGACAGACAATGTTTTGCTTGTTGCCAACGATAAAGGTATCGGCACCACCGGCTTCGACGTGGAACCCCCTCCGACGAAATCGGCCGAAAATTCGTATCAGACCGAGTTCAACGTCACCGACTTCGGTACCCACCAGGATCTCGGCACCGTCAGCATCGTTCCCATTCCGGACGGCTCGACGCTTGACGCGATGACGACCCAGGTCTACCAGAACAACCACTGGGATCTGGAGGCAAATATCCGGGCAGCCTCAGGCGGCAGCTCGTCGGCCAAACCGGTCGCAATCCCGGCGAGGATCGGCGATCCCTCGCTGATCAAGCATATATTCGTGATCATCCGTGAAAATCGCACTTACGATCAGATGCTGGGCGATGTGGTCGGCGGCAATGGCGACCCGTCGCTCGCGGTTTTCGGGGATGATTCCCAATACGCGGAGTACCCCGTCGTATCGCCCAACGCCCACGCGCTGGTGCAGCGCTTCCCGCTGTTCGATAACTTCTACGACCCGAGCCGCCAGTCGGCTGACGGTCATAACTGGATCGTTCAGGCCATGGCGCCCTACTCCGACGATATCCAGTCGCCGGACTGGCTCCGCGATTATCCGTCCAATGGAGGCGATGCGCTGGCTTATCAGAATAAGGGCCACCTTTGGGATGCGGCGGCCAAAGCGCACGTCACGGTGAAAAACTACGGTGAGTACATCGAGTACAACACCTTTACGGTGCCGGGTTGCACTGCGAGTAATGACACCCAGGACGACACGTATAACGGGACGGTTCCCCCGACGCCCCTGCCCTTTACCATATCCAACAGCTGCGAGCCGACGTGGACTCAGTTCTACAACGACACTCTGGAATATGAGAGTGGCAAGGAGCCGCAACTCCAGTACTACAACGCGATCGGCTCCGTCACCCCACTCCCGAATCTGTTCAAGGTTACGGTCCAGAATTATCCGCAGTTCGATCTGGGCATCCCTGACCAGTACCGCGTCGATGTCTGGCAGCAGGACTTTAACCACGATGTGGCGGCCGGTAAGGTGCCCCAGCTGGAATTCCTCTGGATCATGCAGGACCACACCACCGGGCCGCCGAACTCGACAGCCGAACAGGCCGATAACGACCTGGCTGTTGGCCGCGTCGTCGACATCATCAGCCACAGCAGCGTGTGGAAGGACTCGGCGATCTTCGTCGAGGAAGACGACGCGCAGGACGGCGTCGACCACGTTGACGGTCACCGCAGCCCAGGCTATGTCATCAGCCCCTACGTCAGGCAGCAGGTAAACAGCGATGGCACCGGAGCCGGCGTCGTCGCAGACCACACCTTCTACACACAGGTCAACTTTACCCGCACCATCGAGCAGATCCTCGGCATCCCGCCGATGAATCAAAACGATCTCGTGGCCTCGCCGATGAGGGAAATCTTCATCAATAACCCGCCCCTCAACAACAAGCTGCCGTGGGCGCACGTGCCGAATCAGGTCCCTCTGTGTTACGGCGTAGCAGGATATGTCGCCCCGACGAACATCACCCCCAGCCTCAACACCTGCAGTTCCTCCGCAAGCGCGGCCCTGCAGGATAGCCCTCAGGTGAAAGCTCTGCGGGCCGGCTGGCTCAAAATGAAAGCGGAGGTCTTCGCCACCAGGTATCACGTTCCCGACTCCCTGGACCCTGACACCGTCAGCCACTTCGACTGGTACGAGGCCACCGGATTCAAGGTCCCCTTCCCGGGCGAAAAGACGGTTCGCCCGGCGAGCGACTTCAGAAAGCCGGCCCTCGCCGTCGCTGACACAGACGACTGAGGCAGTTTCCCGACTACATCCCCTCTCCCTCGATGACCGGGGAGAGGGGCTTTTGTTCACGCCACAAGCGAACAGATTCCAGCGAACTCGTTTGCGAGTTCGCCGTATCGTTGTGAGCCCCTGGGCCGCTCAGCTCGACAACAGCCCTAATGTACCTGCCCAGGTGATTTCTTCGCTGCAAATCTATAGTCCCGCGAACCATAACGTGAAATGTCAACTGATGCGTACAGGGCAACCTACTCATTGAGCGTGGTTTGCGCCTGAAAAGCAGGATAGGTATTCGGAAACGGCCATCAGTCCAGCCATCTGCTGTGCGCCACCTTCGCGGCGAGCGCATCATCGCCAACTCGCTCATCGACAACCCGCATGCGAGCTACGTGGCCGAAAGGGCGTCCGTTCGTCAGCTTGAACGTGGGTTGGCTGCCTCACGCATAACAGTCAAATCTACGAGCAGGCCGTTTTTCGTCAGCTTGCTGGACCCAACATCATCGAGCCTTGGAGACTTTGTGTTCGGGCTTGCGTCGGTGAGCGACTTGGCAATTTGGCATCAACCGAGAATCGTTGCTGACGACAAACAACTTCCGGGGATTAAGAACTCCGCTGCTGATACACGTACTCCGTTGGGGTCACTCCGAGTGTCTGGCGGAAAGCCCGGATAAACGCGCCTACGCTCTCATAGCCAACCTCAAATGAGGTCTCCGTCACCGACCGTCCTTTCGCAAGCAGTTCCAGAGAGCGCAGCACCTGCATCTGCCGGCGCCACTGCCCAGGGCTCAGCCCGGTCTCCTTCTGAAAGTTCCGGAACAGCGAGCGCTCCGACAAGCCAACCTCACGCGCGAGCGCAGCCAAGTCCCTGGAAATCCCAGAGGAATCCTCTGCCATACGCGTCGCTAGTGTGGTCCGCCGTTAATTCCGTGCATTAATCATCGCCGTGCGTGCGCGGGTGACCTTCTCCAGGATGTCGCTGGCGCGGGCGGTCCAGATGAAGGGCTTCGGGTTAGCGTTGTGTCCGTCGATGTAGTCGCCGATGGCCATGATCAACTGCTCCAGATCGCGGAAGATCCCGCGCCGGATGCGATTCTGCGTC
>JASIAO010000447.1 GCA_030041955.1 Acidobacteriaceae bacterium
GATAACTCACCTGGTCCTCGATCACATTGGGCGGCTCGCCTGACCACGACGTGTGGATGATGACCTGCACGTCGCTGATATCGGGCAGCGCGTCGAGCGGCACGCGCTGCATGGACCACGCTCCGGCAACCGCGAGCAGGATGGTGGCGGTGAAGACGATGAAGGGATTGCGACTGCACCACTCAATGATTCCGGAGATCATCACATGCCTCCGACAGCTTCGAGGCTGAGTTGTTTTGTGGCGATCGTCTGGCCATTGCGAATGACGGCGACGATCACCTGCCAGGTTCCTCCTGAGGCGAGCTGCAGGGGACCGCTGTATGCGCCCTGTCCCTCATCGGTCAGAGTGACCATGGCGCGCTGGGCGCCCATTCCCATGGCCGGCATCGCCGGCATCAGGAAGGTCGCGGTGACCTGAGCGCCCGGGAGAGGCTTGCCATCGGCGCCCGTCAGCCGGATGCGGACTGTGTTCGCGCCTTTGCGCGGAGGCGATGGCTCGGTGCTCAGGTCCATGTGGATTGCCTGGCCTGCAGGCGCACCCGAAGCGGATGATGATGCCGGCGGCGGCGGCAAGGGAGAGAACGAACCAGCCACGGACTGGAGCTGTGCTTCAGAGTCCACAAGGAAGTTTGCCGAGCTGACGATGCGATCGCCTGGCTGGAGGCCTTTCAGCACCACGATGGAATCGTCGATCTGCGGACCGGTTTCTATGACGCGCGGTTCGAGATTGCCCTGGCCGTGGTCGATGAAGGCGATCTCGCGCGTGCCCGCCTGCAGCACTCCCGAAGACGGAATGACCAGTTGCCGCCCCAGCGGCTCATCGATGTTCACGCTGACATACATTCCGGGCTTGAGCGCCAGACGGGGATTGCGGAAGACCAGCCGCACACGCACGGTGCGGGTGGCGGGATCGACATCGGGAAGGATCTGATCGATGTGTCCATGGAAAGTCCGCCCGGGATACGAATCGACAGTCACGTTGGCAGGATCGCCCGGCTTCAGGCGGCCTACATCGGACTGAAAGACGTTGGCGTAGACCCATACCGTGGAGAGATCGGCGATCGTGTAGAGCTTCGTATCCGGCTGCACGTAGGCGTTGGGCAGTGCGTTGCGCTCGGTAATGTAGCCGGAAGCCGGTGACACAACAGCGATTTCACGTTGCACCTTGCCGCTTTGTATGAGAGCCGCGATCTCCGCCGGCGGAACATCGAACTGGCGCAGCCGCTCTTCGGCCGCCTGAACCAGCCATCCGCTTTCCTGAGCCGCTGTGCCGCCTCCGCCAGAGGCCATGCTCATGCCTGACGCGGCCCCCGTGTGCATAGCAGGCGCAAAGGCACTTTGATTCTGCTTGGCCAGCAGGTATTCCTGCTCTGTGCTTACCAGGTCCGGGCTGTAGATCGTGAAAAGTCGCTGCCCCTTACGCACATATTGCCAGGTGGAATTGGCGAACACGTTCTGAATCCATCCCGGGAAGCGCGTCTGTACGTAGGCAAGCCGCTCTTCATCGACGTCTACGTTTCCCGGAACCTGCAGCTGATCGTTCACATCTTTGAGTTGCGCTTGCGCGCTGGTCACACCGATTTGCTGCAGGCGCTGCGGTGAGATTTGAATGGACGCAGGCGCCGGACCGTCCCCGTTTTGCACCGGAGCTGGGGTTGATCGAGGGTCCGCGGCAGTTGGTCCCTCGGCAACGACCGGATCGGCTGGATCCTGTGATCGTGCCGGTCGGCCCCGGTGGGCCATCATCCAGGCCAAAGCGCCCCCCAGCAGGACACAAAGAAACAGAACTGCCAGAAATGGCTTGCGATAATTGCGGTCGCTCATTGTTCTTCCTCCTGCGTCGCGGGCGCAACAGCGGTCCCCGTCAGGTCGATGGGAGCGCCGACGGCCAGCTCAAGATCCGCCATGCGCGTGTTGAAGTCAGCCAGGGCCTCGAGCCAGGCAAGATCGATATCGATCACCTGCATCTGACTGTCGAGCAGATTGAGAAAATCGGTCTGGTTGTTCTCGTAAGCGATCACGGCTGCATGCAGCGTCGCCTCGGCCTGCGGCCGCAGCGCGTTCTGATAGAGCGCCGCAAACTTCTGTGCGGCTTCGGCTTCAGCCAGGGATTCTTGGATCTGGCCGAAGGCTTCGGTGCGCAGTGCGGCCAGTTCTGCATCCTGTTCGGTCACGGTTGCCGTAGCCGTTGCGATTTCCGCTTCGTGTTTGCGGTGGTCGAGCCAGGGCAATGTCATCGAGCCCTCGACCATGTAGGTGTTCCGCATGTTTGAGCTCGGCGGCATCAGCATGTAGCCCGCCGACACCGCGAAGTCCGGCACGTACGCCTTTTTTGCCAGATCCTGCTGCTGGCGGCTCTTTGCGGTCGCTGTTTCCGCCTCCAGCAGGTCTGGACGGACTTGCAGCGCCAGTTGTTCGAGGCTCGCCTCGGAAGGCAGCGAAGCCGTGACCCCGTAATCTCCCTCGACGCGCAGGGGCGTCGAGGGATCGCGTCCGACCAGAGTGTTGAGGCGCGCACGCGCAACCTCGGCGTCGCGGTCGAAGCGAATCATGTGCTCGGCCAGGCGAGTCAGTTCGAGCTGCGCCTTCAGCAGATCCTGCTGCGGAACCTGGCCGACGGTGTAGCGAATCCGCGCCGCTGCAATCGCCTGCTGTGCGATCGCCACATGCTCATCGTGGATCCGCAGTTCGTCCTGCGCTTCGAGCAGGTCGTAAAACGACTTGCGGACTTCGACGCGGACACGCAACCGAACTGCCGCAAGTTCGTCCTTCGCCTCGTTGATATCGGAATTTGCCACGCTGGTGCGAAGGCTGCGTTTGCCCGGACCCGGCAGGGCCTAGGTCACCATGAACATGTTCTGCGCCTGGTTGTAATCCCACGGTTGGCTTAGGGGAACCCCCCAGCCTCGGTACATAGCCTGCGGGTCGTCGAGCGCGCCCGCGGCCGGCACGCTGGCCTCGGCCACGGCCAGGCGGCGCGCGGCAACGGCAATCTCCGGATTGCGCAGGAGCGCCAACCGCTCGATCTCGTCCAGCGTAAGCGCCGGCCCGGTGGGTCCCGAAGTGGCCGCAGTGTTCAATAGAACGTCGAAGTTCGGCAGGCTGCCCATACTCGAAGGTGTCTGCGCGGAGGAAGCGGGCGCAGAGACAACGAACGCGGACAGACAAAGAAGTGCAGCAAAAGTCTTCATGGTTTCCTCGCGTCGGCGGAAAATGTGGCACGCAAATGCGCGTCTGCAGGCAGACACACGGCGGCTCAGGTATGCGAGGAGAAAGAACTAGATTCGGAGAATGGAACCAACCCCTGGGGAACCGGGCGGAAGAGGTGTTTCAGAGGCAGGATCAGTCGCATAGCCCGCCGCTGGCGGAAGAGCCAGCGCGATGGGGCTGGGTACGGAACCAACCGAGTGATCGACAGCGCCGGCAGAACCGGCCAGAACCGGAGCATCAGTAGGCTGCACGCTGCAGCAATCGCCGCATTGCATCATCGCCGGCGAACTGCAATCCTGCATGGCCATTCCCTGGCAGCAGGAGCGGTGAGCCGAAGGCGTCAGGCAGGCAAGCGCGGGCGCGACGGCCCATAGGACGACCGTGGCCAGCAATAAGAACGCGCCTTTTCTGCCCATGCGCATAGTCTAGCCCATGCCTCAGATCTATATTCAGATCTATATATTGACGGCTGCTTTGCGGCCCGTGCGGTGATCCAAGTCACACAGAATGGCTGGCTCTCACGCGCACCACCAGAGAGTTACGATTCATTCGCGCAGAAGCCGTTCGGGCCAGAGCGCCGCCCCTGGTGAGCCCATAATCGCCGAGTCACTCGTCCCACCGAGACCCGGCTTCCGTCCCTGTCATCGGCGATAACCTTGAAGGATTTTCGCCATCCGCCGCTTGGATCGACTGGGTCGCTTCGGCAGTTTTTCGACAAAAGCCTGGTACGCAACTTTGCTTCTTTCGAAAAACCCCGTCATCGGCCCGGCGTTCTCCCGATGCGACCCGCCCGATTTGAAACATGAGCCTGTACCGTCATGGTTGCTTCGCATTTGCAGGTTGGTTGAGAGTTATACTCGCGTGAGGAATCTGCATCGCCTTGTCCGGGTTCTGGGTGTTTGCTGCCGCGGCCTTCTCGAACACGAGATAGATCTCTGTCCCGGCGGGGACACTCACCACGATGTGCTCCAAAGTGAGCATCCTCATGATCTGCTCATCTCCGGCGTTCCCGATATTGTTCGCTACCTGCATCCTCATCAAGTCGTCTTCGCTGAAGGAACTGTTCACGCTGGGCGCTCCCACAATCATGGCCGCAGTCTCGCCGATTCCGGACAAGGAGCGGACCAACATGCTCTTGCCTCTTTGGCGGCCGGTCACAGCGCCCTTGATGGCCTGGAGGTTCATGTTGGCGGCCACAGCGTCGATTGCGACGGTGGACCCATCAGGGTATTCGAGAGAAGAGAATTCAATATTCACGAGCCCCGAGGGATCCGCCTGAATGATTTTGCCAACGGCCCGGGCTCCGGCCGGAATGATCACCTCTCCATCGCGCTCGTAGTTGTACTCGATCACGGCGAGGACAGGCGCGTGCACAGCCGTGGTAGCCATCGATTCAAGGCGTGCCGCCACATGGTAACCGGGGGCAAGGCCGAGATTGTCGACGGCCGGTGCCGAGTTTTGCATCTGCGGCCGAATTGCCGTAGTCTCATGCGCCGTGAAGACCAAAGAAGGAGCGTCCAGCGCATCCTCCGCCTTCTTCTCTGCCTGTTGGTTTACCGAGTTCTCGGTGCCGTAGGGCGGAGGCGTCCATCGAGATTCCGCATTGGGAGCGGTGTTCGGCTCATCAAATTTCGCGATCTCGCCGAGAGTTCTGGGGTTGTGGGATGGAGTCGTTCCAGCCCCGTTGCGAAACAGGGTTTGTGTAGTCCCAGGCGATTTTGTCCGCTCGATGTCGGCGGCATCGACGGTGCCAGGTTCCGGCGCAGCATTGGGAGATGGCTTCACCGCGTTGTTGGGCAGAAGATTTGCGCCTTGCCCTGCGGCCTGTGATTGCCCGAGATTGGGCCTGCTGGCTTGAGAGAGCAGCCTTTTCCTGACGGTTCCTTTGGTTGAAAGGAACGCGACCATCCCAATTCCAAACAGAGTGATCGCCCCGAAGACAACCAGCATCGTTGCCAGATTGCCGCCTCCTGAACCGCGACTCTTCTTCAGCACAAAGGGCCGTTTGCTTACCGATTCCAGCCGCGTCGCCTTCTCCTCTGGGGGAGTAGCTCCGGCGTCTACCTTCTGGAGTGTTTCATCCCTCTCCACCGTCTGTGCCTCACCCATGGTTCACCTCATTTCTTGAACTGGTTCCCCTGGTCACTGTCCGGGAGCGACGAAGGGCAACTGCAGCAGCAATGGATGATCCACCGCGCTGGCCGTGCCCAGTTCCAATACCAGATGGTCCGCGCTCTGCTTGAACCCCGGCCGCGAAAACTCCACGGCGCCATCCGCTCGCTCCCCGGGGGCCAGGCGGCGGGCGGTCAGTCGGTACTCGGATATGGGCACCTGCTCCGCCAGGACCTGATCTTTCTTCTTTTTCTTCGCGCTGAGGTTGGGGCTTCGGAGCTCGACCTGCGGTGGCAGAATCTCAATCCAGTGATCGGATCTGTTGACGACCGAATACGCGGCGAGCATGAGCTGCCCTCGTTGCTGGACTGCTCCGATTGCCCCAAGAATGGGCTTACCAGAGTCCGCACGATCTGGCGCGTTTGCACTTCCGCCGCTGGTGGTAGACCAATCGGGACTTGCAATCCCTGATTGCTCCTTGAGTGCCACGTCAAGCGCCGATGCCTTTGCCGGCGGGTCGGAATTCGTGGTGGAGTTCCCGGCAAGGTCGTCTGTCGATCCGATCAGGAAGCTCTGCTTCGGTTCGTAGTTCACAACGAAATCCACGGGAGCGTCGGTGCTCCTGCCTTCCGAAAGCAATCGCAGACTGATCTCCTGTCCTGATTGAAGAGCGATGATCAGATTGCTCGTTGTGGCTCCGGCTGTAGTTGGCTTGATGAATACCAGCCTTGGATCATCAGCGGAGTGCTCGACCTTGAAAAGGGTTGGCGCTCCCACGGCGACGGACGTCACGGCATCGGGAAGGCGAATCGTCGTGGTAAAGAACGGATGGAGATGTACATCGGTCACGGTGCTCGCGGAGATCGGCAGATCGACAATCGCGGGATCCACCTGCTGTGGGCCGCCCTCATTCGGGCTTGTCTGCTGCGCACAGGAAGAGCCCGCCGCTGCTGCGATAAAGATGAGACTGGCGATGACAATTCGTTGATATTTCATATCAGTTTCCTCCATTCGGCCCATAAGCAATACGGCCCGCTTGGCTGCGAAGATCGCTCTGGTAGCGGCGACGAACAGATTCCACGTATCGCACCACATCGGGATTGCTGTAAGAGAAGCCTCGTTGAAGAATGTGCCGGGAACCGCAGTAGTAGGCTGCGACGGCGAGTCGCATATCGCCATGGAATTCGCTGAGTAGATCGGCCAGATACCGAACTCCGCCGCTCAGGTTTTCCAAAATGTCGTACCGATTGCGAACACCGTATATGGCGGCGGTACCCGGCATCAGCTGCATCAACCCCTCTGCATCTTTCACTGACTGCGCAAGAGGATTCCAGTCCGATTCCTGTTCGATGATGGCGTCAACGAGTGCGCGGGGAACGCCGTAATGGTCCGCATAGGCGTTTGCGTAGTACATCGTGACCCGATCTTGTGCGTGCGCGGCGGGATGCATTGCAGCGGCGAAAGAGACCGCCGCAAAGAGGTAGAGAGGCAATGCCTTGATCATTCGCCCATCTCGCTTCCCGCAAGGACCGTCTCATCCTCGCCCGGAGAGTTTTGCATGATCTGTTCGGCATACTTCGCGGCCATGCGGACGATCGACTCAAAAGCCTCCTTCATGAGCAGGCGCTTTCGGTCGCCCTCTGTCTTGGCGATCAGGGGCAACATGATCTCCTTGTGCGCAGGCAGGATCCGGTCGATGCCCAGTAATTCCATCGCCATCGCCACATCGTTCATCTCGGAGATCGACGGTGGCTTCTCGAGCGTGTAAGCCCGCAGGCTCCTGGCCAATCCAGCGATGAACCGGTGCGTCGCCGGGTCCACGTGGGGCGTGCGTCTTGCCACGATCGCGGCTTCCCGTTCCGCGTTCGGATGCTCAACAACCAGATAGAAGCATCGCCGGCGCAGCGGATCACCGAGCCTGCGTTCCTGATTCGAGGTGAGAAACACCAAAGGAATGGAAGTTGCGCGAACGGTGCCCATTCTTGGAATCGACAACGTCCACACGGAAAGGAGCTCCAGCAGCATAGCCTCGAAGGCATAATCGACTTTGTCGATTTCGTCGATGAGCAGGACGCAGGGTTCTTCCTGCTCAATTGCGTCGAGCAGCGGACCAGCCATGAAGTAGGCTCGGCTCGTGATTTCGCGCTTGATCTGCGCCCAGTCCGGAGTCTGGATGCTTCTGCTCATCAGCAGGACATAGAGTTCCTGCAAATTCCGGTCGTACTGCCCAATGGCCTTTTCTTCGTCGATCCCCTGGTAGCACTGCAGGCGCAGCAGCGGCACAGCAGATGCGCGCGCAACAGACTGCGCGAGCTCCGTTTTGCCTGCACCGGCAGGACCTTCCAGCAATATGGGACGGTGGACGCTTCCGGCCAGGAAAACGGCGGTCGCTACTTTGATGTCGGTGAAGTAGCCTGAGCTTTGAAGTCCGGCTAGCGTTTCCGCGGGTGAAGCAAACATCCGACTCGTCCCCTCCAACGCGTTTAGCGTGGGGAGAGCGTAGGATGCATCCAGTTTTCAGTCAAATAGGCTATGGCTTAATCCGAAATGGTCAGTGAACTGGGTACACACGATTGTCCGGTCCCAGCCATCCCTTTTCCGTCCATTGGAACGCATAGCTTCCTTGGTGCTTATTGATGGTGCCTGCTGGAGAATTACCGAGAGGGACTACTGTCTTATCTTCCGCTTGATAGTACAGGGTGTATATCGGGATCCCATTGGATTCTTGCATTTGCCCGTTCGTTTTCGTGAGATTGAGCAGATCGCTGATGTGCGGTTTTGCGTGAGTGTTCTTCCAAACCGCAATCGCATCTTGCTCGGTTGGTGTCGGCGGGGTCCGCTTGCAGCCCGTCAATTGACCTGCGGCAACGCCAAATGCCGCGAGTATTGCCAGCAAGGGTATGAGTCTCTTCATTGCGGGAGAGGTCCTTTGCGAGATTTCATCTTTTCGAGAAGCGGCTTCATCTGTTCGAGCGTGCTTTCGAAAGCGTCCCGTGCCTCGGTCATCCCTCGTTCCGCCCCGTAGCGGATGACCAGGTGCACGATCAGAGCGCGAGCCAAAGCAAGATCCGTCAACAACGGCAGGAAGGGTTCAGGCGCCGATTTTTCCAGCTCCTGAACGAAGGCAAGAATCTTCTCCGTATATTCATCGCTGCGCGCCTTACCCAGTTCGGTGATCCATTCGGATTCCATGTCGAACTCGTTGCTCATCACCGCAGCCTCGCAGCGCATCGGCTGATCTCTTTTTACCACCGTTCGTTCAGACGTGAATGGTCGATGCGAATTTCTGCAATGGGAGGGATGCCGGAGCAGGAGGACCGATATTCTGCCGCGAAATGGCTCGCAGGCGCCATCTCCAGGAGCTCGCGGGACACTGATTTGACTGAATTATGAGTCCGTCCGAAGATGCTCTCGCAAACCG
>JASIAO010000448.1 GCA_030041955.1 Acidobacteriaceae bacterium
GATGAAACCTTTCGGGAAGCTGACCGCACGATAGCGCGGGGTTACCGAAAAGTCAACAGAAAAGCGAGCGGCCAGCGGTTAGCGGTTGGCGTTCTGGGCGCGAAGCCGGCGGAGGCCGGTGGCGGCTCCGGCGGCGGCGATGACTTTGAGGATGTCGCCGGGCAGGAAGGGCGCGACGGTGAGCGCGAAGACGGTGATGGCGGACTGGTGGGTGAGGATGGAGAACCAGGCGGCTCCCGAGAGCAGGACGAGGACGCTGGCGGCAGCAGCGGCGACGAGGGAGGGGGTGAATCCGCCCGATCCGATGCGGCGGCGGAGCCAGCCGGTGAGCGCGGCGGCGGCGGGATAGGAGAACAGGTAGCCGCCAGTGGGGCCGAAGATGTGGAGGAACGCGATTGTGCCGACCGGCGCGAAGACGGGAAGGCCAGCCATGCCTTCGATGAGATAGAGGACGAGGGATGCGGCAGCTGTGGCGGGGCCGAGGATGAGTCCGAGGAGGAGGACGGCGAAGGTCTGGAGGGTGACGGGAACAGGCGTGAACCAGAGGGGGACGGCAATATGCGCGCAGATGGCGACGAGGAGGGATCCGGAAAACGCAACGATGAAGCGGCCAGCTAAAGAGCGTCCAGCAGAAAAGCGGTCAGCGGTGAGACGGTCAGCGGGGGCGGACGGGGCAGCGGAAGCAGAGTTCATGTGCGGGCTCCTGTTGGCTCCGGGTTCAGGCGGATTCGTCGTGGTGCTCGATCTGGGAGCGATCTGCGTGGCGGTGTTGCATGACGTGCCGAGCGACGCCGACAGCAGCTCCGATGAGGGCCATGGTGCACACCACATAGATACCGTAGAGAACAAGCACTCGTTACAGGGTACAGGGTAGAGGGGGCGAGCGTACAGCGTGCAGCGTACTGGAGCCGGGGGACGGCAAAGCGCGCGGGGGCTGCGATTGGTTCTCTGTGCGCTGTACGCCGCACCCTGTACGCTGTCGGGATTTCCCGGTAAACTAAAGATTCTGCGCCGTGGCTGAGCCGCGTCTGCGCAAGATCCCGCGGATTTTGGCCAGGATGGCCGGATCGCGACACATTCGGAGCACATCATGGCACAGGTTTGCGATATTTGCGGCAAGGGTCCGCAGTTTGGGAACAACATCTCGCACGCGCACAACGTGACGAAACGGCGCTGGAACGTGAATCTGCACCCCGTACGGGCGAAGGTGAACGGCGGCAACAAGCGGCTGCGCGTCTGCTCGAGCTGTTTGAAGGCGGGGAAGGTTGTAAAAGCCTAGCGTACAGCGGGCAGCGCACAGCATTCAGCCAGCGGTTAACGTTCAGAAAAGCGGCGAGTTGTTTGGCTGGTGATCAGGTGCGATGCGGCCCCAGGGTGGGTTTTTCGTAATCGCTTGGCGGATGTCGGCTTCGGGCGCGGCGTCGTCAAAGCGGACCTGATCCTCTCCGCTGCGGATAATTCCTAACTTTTTCCAGATCGAGTCGAGATCGACGGGGACGGGTTTGTCCTTCATGCTGGCGTAGAGCCGCTCGAGGACGTGCGTCCCTGTGGCGCGGTCGCCGACCTTGAGGGCCTTCTCAATGGGCCAGTTCTGATCGATGGTACCGCCGTCGTTGGCGATGGCGCGGAGCGCGTCCTGGAGGCCGAAGCGGTTATGGGTCTGCTCGCGGAGGGTGACGTCTGCGAGCAGGCAGAACTGGGCGCCTCCCCAGTAGGTGCGGCCCCAGGTGGGCGTGCGATCGAGGCCGCGATCTCCGGGCTGGGGACTTCCCTTGGGCATGTCGCGCACCATGTCCGACCAGATTTTTTCCGGGGTCAGCAGACCGTTTTGCACGCGAGCAATGGGCTCGACGTAGACGGCGATGCCTTCTTCGATCCAGTGATGCTCGTCGGACTGCGAGGGGAAGGCGGTGTGGACGAGTTCGTGGGTCATCATCCAGTCCTGGGTGAGCTGGGACGAGTCGGTGTGTTGTCCGACGCGCATGCGGGAGAAAGCGGGGAATCCGCCGACGGCTCCCCATGTGGTGCCGGAGAGAACGCCGGAGCGATCGGGGATGGGCTGGATGAGGATGCGATCGCGCGAGACGGGAAAGCGGCCGTAGTAGGTGGAGACGGCGCTGGCGGCGTTCTCGACCCAACGCATGATTTGCGGGGTGGGCAGGTCGAGAGAGCCGGGCGCGAAGTCCACCTGAATGGTTGTGCCGCCGATACGGAAGGATTGGGACGAGGCGGCGGGAGCATCCCAGGGAGGGCCATGGTGGCCGGGATGCCAGCTGGACTGGGCGAGCGCGGCGAGAGTGAGCGCGGCGAGAGAGACGAGCAGGACGCGGCTTCGGCCGGGGCGGCCCGGTCGCCGCGGGATCACTTCGCCTTCTCGAATTTGAGGGCGGCGGAGTTGATGCAGTAACGGAGGCCGGTGGGACGGGGGCCGTCGGGGAAGACGTGGCCTAGGTGCGCGCCGCAGCGGGCGCAGGTGACTTCGACGCGGCGCATGCCGTGGGTGTTGTCCTCGTGGGTTTCGACGGCGGCGGAATCGGTGGGGATGAAGAAGCTGGGCCAGCCGCTGCCGGAGTCGAATTTGGTGTCGGACGCGAAGAGCCGGGCGCCGCAGGCGACGCAGTGGTACATGCCGTCATCGTGGTTATAGGTGAGCTTGCCGGTGAAGGCGGGCTCGGTGCCTTTCTGGCGAGTGACGTAGTACTGCTCGGGGGTAAGCTGGGCGCGCCACTCGGCGTCGGACTTCTGGATTTTTTCCGGCTTCGGATCGGACATATTCGCTCCAGACAAGAAAAGACAGTGATCAGAGAACAGTAGTCAGTGATCAGTGAACGGCTAAACGGTAGCGATCACTTCGATTTCGACGAGGCCATCTTTGGGGAGACGGGCGACTTCGACGGTGGAGCGCGCGGGGGGGATGACGCCTTCGGGAGCCAGGTACCTGGCGTAGACGGCGTTCATGGCGGTGAAATCGTTCATGTCTTTCAGGAAGACGATGGTCTTGACGACTTTCGAAAGGTCCGTCCCGGCGGCGGCGAGGACGGCTTTGAGGTTCTCAATGGCGCGGGTGGTCTGCTCGGCGATTCCGCCGGGAACGATGGCCCCGGAGGCGGGGTCGAGGGCGACCTGGCCGGAGGTGTAGACGAAGTTGCCGATGCGGACGGCCTGGGAGTAGGGTCCGATGGCGCCGGGGGCGGCAGAGGTGGAGATGCGGGACTTTTCGCTCATGAAAACAGGGTACAGGGTAGAGGGTGTAGGGTACAGGACGCGAAAAGGGATGCGCGGGACGGGAGTGGCGGGATAAAATATAAGCGCCCCATGAAAAACGCAGTTTCCAGAGTGATGCGCCCGGCGATGGGCTTGGCGTGTGTGCTGTGCTGTGCGGCGGCGCTGGCGCAGACGGCGCCAACGTCGCAATCGGCCGATGCCAATGCGGCCAACACGCAAGCGGCTGCGGCGGCCCAGCCCGCGGCTACGCCCCAGCCCCCGGCGCAACCCGGCGACAAGAGCAATCCGGACACGTTCAAGGTGAGCGTGAACGAGGTGTACCTCGTGTTCTCGGTGACGGACAAGCACGGCGCGTTCATCAGCGACCTGAAGCAGAGCGACTTTGCGCTGCTGGACGATCACAAGGCGCCGGCGCAGGTGTACAGCTTTACGCAGCAGACGAATCTGCCGCTGCGGGTGGGAATATTGATCGACACGAGCACGTCAATCCGGCAGCGGTTCCAGTACGAGCAGCAGGCGGCGAAGGCGTTTCTTCTGCAGGTGCTGCGGCCGGCGACGGACAAGGCGTTTGTGGAGGGGTTCGACGTGACGCCGGATTACCGGCAGGACTGGACGAACAACCTGGACGCGTTGGAGTCTGGGATCGACTCGCTGCAGCCGGGCGGGGGTACGGCGCTGTATGACGCGGTGTACAGCGGATGCCGGGACAAGCTGCTGACGGCGCGCGGTCAGGAGCCGGTGCGTAAGGTGATCGTGTTGGTCAGCGACGGCGACGACAACCAGAGCCATGCGTATCTGGACGACGCGATCAAGGAATGCCAGCGGGCCGACACGAACATTTTCGCGATCAGCACGAACGTGAGCCCGAGCAGGGACAAGGGCGACGACATCCTGAAGAAGATGGCGATTGCGACGGGAGGCAAAGCGTTTTTCCCGGACAGCGTGGAGGATATGCCGGTGAGCTTTACGGCGATCCAGAACGAGCTGCGCAGCCAGTACGCGCTGGTGTACAAGCCGGCGGACTTTAAGGCGGATGGGGCATTCCGGCCGATTTATCTGTTCTGCATGGACCGGCGCTACACGGTGAGAGTGCGCGAGGGGTATTTTGCGCCGACGAGTTGAGGAAGAGCAGGGTTTACGGGTTACGGTTTACGGTACGGAAAAGCTCGGCGGAAGCCGGGCTTTTTTGTTGGGTGAAGGAGCGTGCGAGATCTGATTTTGGGATTCATTCCGGCGCTGCGGAAGCGGTTATGGCCGGAGTGGGGTGGGTGGCCATGGCGTGCACGTCCACGGCCGGGGGATAATCTTCGTCGCTGACGGTTGGGGCGGACGGAAATGCATGGAAGGGAATGCCTGCCGATGAGACTGAAGAGTGGATTATTGAGTGATGCTGGGCGCACGGCCGGTGGTGGGCGCAGGGCCAGCTTCGCTTCGCGCAATGGAGGATGGCCGGTCGCTGTGGCGGTGCTGGTGATGATGGCGGGTGGGTTGTGCGCGGCACAGGCGGCGAACCCCAACCCTGGGCGGACACCGATTGTGATCGAGCTGTTTACGTCGGAGGGATGCTCGAGCTGTCCGCCGGTCGATAACTGGGCGGCGTGGATCGATTCCAGCCAGCCGGTGCCGGGCGCGGAAGTGATCATTCTGAGCGAGCACGTGGATTACTGGAATTCCGATGGGTGGAAGGACCCCTTCTCTTCGGCGCGGTATTCGGAGCGGCAGCGGGAATATGTTAGCGCCCTTGGACTGAGCGGGGTCTACACGCCGCAGATGGTGGTGGACGGGAATGACGAGATGAGTCTGCAGAATGCCGCGAGGGTGAAGGAGACGCTGAACCGGGAGGCGCGCGCGGAGATGCTGCCGGTGCGGATTGAGTCGGCGACAGTGACGCCGGGACAGCCGGGGGTGGTGGTGGGGCGGATCGAAGCGGATGCGACGGGGCGGAAGCACGGCGGGGACGTGTATGTGGCGGTGGCGATGCGGCGGACGCTGACCGATGTGCTGGCTGGGGAAAACGACGGCAAGAAGCTGACCAATGTCGGGGTAGTGCGGGAACTGGTGAAGGTTGGGAAGCTGGACAAAGGGAGGACGTTCGACGAGCCGTTCAAGATTGCGCTGTGGCCGGGAGCGGATGCGGGGAATGTGCGGGTGGTGGCGTTTGTGCAGGAGCCGGGCATGGGGAAGGTGGTGGGCGCGGCGATGACGGATCAGGTGGAATAAGGGCCACGATTTCCCGCGAGGACGCGATTCACCACAGAGGACACAGAGAGGCCAGAGGAATGGGGTTTGTATTCAGTCCGTGAGGATTCTCGCCGGCCTGCAAAGAGGCGCTCCTTCAACGGCACATTCGACACACACCTTTCCTATGAGGTCTGTCTCAACATTTCCAGAAGGCCGGTCTCATCGAGGATGGGGATGCTCAGCTCTTTCGCTTTGTCAAGTTTGGAGCCGGCATCTTCGCCGGCCACGACGTAGTTGGTCTTCTTGCTGACGGAACCGGAGACGCGGCCGCCGGCGGATTCGATTTTCGCTTTGGCGTCTTCGCGCGACAGATTGGGCAGCGTACCGGTGAGGACGAAGGTGAGGCCTTCCAACTGCGAGGTCTTTTTGCGCTTCTCGGCGGTCATGGTGAGGCCGGCTTTTTCGAGATGGTGGACGAGGTCGCGGTTGCGGGATTCCGAGAAGAATTCGCGGATGGCCTGAGCGACGCGCGGGCCGACTTCGTTGACTCGCTCCAACTCTTCGGCGGAGGCGGTCATGAGGGCTTCCATGGAGCCGAAGGCTTCGGCAAGGAGCTGCGCGGTGCGTTCGCCAATGAAGCGGATGCCGAGGCCGTAGAGGACGCGGTTGAGCGGGGCTTTTTTCGAGGCCTCGATTTCAGCAAGGAGGTCGTTGCGCTCTTTGGGGCCGACGAGTGCCTGGGTGCGGGTTTTCTGGTGGCCGGTTTTCTTGTCGGTGGTGACGACTTCGTGCTGGAGGGTTGCGAGCTGTTCGTCAGTGAGCGAGTAAAGGTCGGCGATGGAGCGGACAAGTTTGCGCTCGAGAAGCTGCGCGACGACCGCTTCGCCGAGGCCGTCGATGTTCATGACGCCGCGCGAGGCGAAGTGGAGCAGGCTGCCGGTGAGGCGAGCGGGGCAATCAACGTTGACGCAGCGGTAATCGACTTCGCCTTCGGTGCGGACGATTTCGCTGCCGCAATCGGGGCAGTGCGTGGGGAATTTGAAATGGCGGTGGCCGCGGGGGTGGTCCTTGTCGTGGACGACCTCGACGACTTTGGGGATGACGTCGCCGCCGCGCTCAACTTTGACGTAATCGCCGATCAGGAGCCCGAGGCGCTCGATCTCGTCGGCGTTGTGGAGGGTGGCGCGGCTGACTGTGGTGCCTCCGATGGAGACGGGAGTGAGGACAGCGACGGGAGTGAGCTTGCCAGTGCGGCCGACCTGGGTTTTGACGTCTTCCACCTGGGTGATGCCGGCGCGGGCGGTGAATTTGAAGGCGCAGGCCCAGCGCGGAGCGCGGCCGGTGTAGCCGAGGCGGCGCTGAACTTCGGTGGAGTTGACCTTGATGACGACGCCGTCGATCTCGTAACCGAGACCGGCACGATTTTCTCCGGCACGCTCGATAAAGGCCAGGACTTTCTCGATGGTTGGCATTGCTTCGCGGTGAGGATTGACGCGGAAGCCCGCGGTGGTGAGGGCGTCGAGGGCTTCGGCCTGCTCGGGAAGCAGGTCATCGCCGCGCTGGTTGAGCAGGAAGTAGGCGTAGAAGTCGAGGCGGCGCTGGGCGACGATGTTGGGCTCGAGGGTGCGAATGGTTCCGGCGGCGTAGTTGCGGGGATTGGCGGCGGGTGCGAGCCCCTGAGCTTCGCGCTCGGCGTTGGCTTTTTCAAAAGCGGCGAGGGGCATGACGACTTCGCCGCGGACTTCGAAATCGGGCGGCATGTGGGCCGTGTGCAACTGCGCGGCGGAGACGGAGAGCGGAATGGAGCGGATGGTGCGGACATTGGTGGTCACATCCTCACCCGTCGTTCCGTCGCCGCGAGTGAGGCCGCGCTGGAGATGCGCGCTGCCGTCGGACGCCGCGCGGTACTGGAGGGCCATGGAAATGCCGTCCATTTTGTATTCGCAGACGTAGCCGATGTCGGCCTTTTCTCCGGCGAGAGAACGGACGCGGCGGTCCCAGTCGCGGAGCTCCTCTTCGCTGGTGACGTTATCCAAAGAGAGCATGGGGCGCGAGTGCGCGACTTTGGGGAAGCCTTCTTTGGGTTTGCCGCCGACGCGTTGGGTGGGCGAGTCGGGGGTGATGAGGCTGGGGTGGTCGGCTTCGAGGCGCTGGAGCTGGCGCATGAGGTCGTCGAACTCGGCGTCGGAGATGGAGGGCGCGTCGAGGACGTAGTAGAGGTGCTCGTGATGGCGGATTCTGTCGCGGAGGGCGGCGATTTTGCGAGCGGCGGAGTCGTCGGCGTGGGCGGAGGGGCTCATGCTTCGACCATGGTAATTAAACTGGCGGATTGGCGGCGAAACGGGCGAGCGAGTGTATGCTGCGGGTGATGTGGAATGGCGAAAGATCCGGCATAATTCGCGCGATTGCGACCTGCGTCGTGCTGTGGATTCCCACGATGCTCGTAGCTACGCTGGTGTCGTTCGCCGCGGCTCTTACGATCGTCAGGGATCCGATGTGGAGCGCGCTATCATTCCTGCTTGCGTTGCCTGCGGTTCTTATCGGGGTGAAGTCGTTCCGCGCCAGTTCGATTTCCATGGTGGCGCTGCTGGTTTGGGATATCGCAACAACGACCTGGCCGCACTTCTCGCTGGCTGGTTTCTTCAGTTCGGTCATCGACGTGTTGCAGCTCGTTGTCACCGTCATGGTGGTGTTGGTTGATGTCCTGAGTCCTTTCAGTTCACTGATCGGCTTCGTGCGGCACGTGCGGCCCAGACGGGCTGGAGCGGCAGCGCAGAATATTTGAGAGCGGGATTCTCTTCGGGCGATGAACCGCAGCGTGGCGGCTTAGCTGGCGAGGGGCAGATCAGTTTCGAGAGTGGTTGGGGAGCCGCTGGGGAGAAAGACGGAGAAGGCGGTTCCGCTGCAGCCGGGGGTGGTGCTGCTGCGGAGGCGGATGGCGCCGCCGTGCTTTTCGACGATACTGCGGCAGACCCACAGGCCGAGTCCGGTGCCGATTTCCTGCTTGGTGGTGAAGAAGGGCTCGAAGAGACGCTGGCGGTATTCGGCGGGAATGCCGGAGCCGTTGTCAGCAATCGTGAAGCGAGTACCAGAGCGACAGCGACCGGTGCGCTCGGCGGCGGAAGAGATGCGGAGGCGAATACGGCCGCGGGACGGAACGGCATCGATGCTGTTGCTGAGGAGATTGGCGATGATCTGGCGGATCTCGCCGGGGATGCCGTAAATCTCGCGGTCCTGGCGCACCTGGATTTCGATGGTGACGGACTTGTTGCGGGCCCGGGACTGAAATGCGGCGACCAGAGGGGTGACGAGCGGCTCGAGCCTGAGCGGAGAGATGCCGCGGGTTTCACGATAAAAGCCGAGGGTCTGGCGGGTGAGCAGGGCAATGCGAGAGAGCTCCTCATCTGCTGCGGCGAGATAACCGCGCACGGATTCGTCCTCAGCGGATTGACTGGCGAGAAAGACGAGGTTGGTGACGGCCTCGAGAGGATTGTTGATCTCGTGGGCGACAGTGGCAGCAAGGCGGCCGACGGCGGCCAGGCGCTCGGTGGTGTGGAGGATGCGTTCGGCCTTCTTGCGCTGAGTAATGTCGCGGGCGATCCTGGAGGCGCCAACGATTTTGCCGATTTCGTCGCGGAGCGGAGAGATGGTGAGGGAGACGTCGATTCGCTCGCCGGACTTGGTTAGGCGCACGGTTTCAAAATGCTCGGTGCTCTCGCCGCGGGCGAGGGAAGCGAGGATGCGCTTTTCGTCGGGGTGCAGCTCGGGAGGGGTGATGGTGGTGATGGGGCGGCCGATGATTTCGGCAGCGGTGTAGCCGAAGGTGCGTTCAGCGCATGGATTCCAGGTGGCGACGAGGCCGGAGAGGTCCGTGCTGACGATGGCGTCGTCGGAGCACTCGACGATGGCGGCGAGGCGCTGGGAGGCGACATGGGCGAGGCGGAGGCGCTCATGGTTGGCCTCGACGAGGCGGCGGGTCTCGACGCGGTCGGTGACATCGACGGCATGGACGAGGATGCCTTCGACCTCACCGGCGGTGTTGAGCATGGGCTGATAGACGAAATCGAACCAGGTTTCGCGGGGTTCGCTGCGCTCGCCGCGATTGAGCAGCACACGTGCCTCGCGGCCGATGTAAGGGGCGCCGGTGCGGAAGACCTGGTCGAGGAGCTCGTAAAAGCCCTGGCCTTCCAGTTCCGGCAGCGCCTCGCGAACGGTTTTGCCGAGGAGATCGGATGCGCTGCGACGGCCGGTGGCGCTGACGTAAGTGTCATTCACGTAGACCCAGCGATGCTCGGGGCCATGCAGCAAGCCGATTGCGGCAGGGGCCTGGGCGAGGACTTCGCGGAGACGGCGGCGCTCGAGGTCGGCTTCAGCGCGGAGACGGGCTTCGGTGGCAGCGGCCTCGCGACGGAGAGCAGCGAGGTTGATGTGCGCGGAGACGCGGGCGAGCAGCTCGCGGGCCGTGAAGGGCTTGACGAGATAATCGTCGGCGCCGGCTTCGAGGCCTTCGACGCGGGATTCTTCACCGGCGCGGGCGGAAAGCAGAAGGACGGGCGTGCCGGCGAGCGCGAGATCGCTGCGGATGGCGCCGAGGACGCCGAAGCCATCGAGACCAGGCATCATGACGTCGGTGAGGACGAGAGCAGGGTGCAGCTCGCGCGCGGCGCGCAGAGCTTCAAGACCGTCGGCGACCGCGTGGATGCGGTAAGCGGGGCGGAGCAGACGCGTGAGGTACTCGCGCATGTCGGCATTGTCGTCGGCGATGAGCACCAGGTCCTGATGCTGCGGGGAGGGGACGGCCGAGATCGACGGCAAAGAGGGCAACAGGCCGACGCCGGATTCGGTGGCAGAAGCGGCGAATTCTGCGGGGAGCCAGCGCTGGGCTTCTTCGATCCAGCCTTCGCCGCCGATTGGCGGAGGGGGATGTGCGGGCCGGATACCGATGCGATCGGCAGGGAGATGATCGCGACCACAGGGGATGACGACGGTGAAGGTGCTGCCCTGGCCGGGGGCGCTTTCCGCGCGGACGGAGCCGCCGTGGAGACGGGCGAGCTCCTGCACGAGGGCAAGGCCGATGCCTGTGCCCTCGTGGGTGCGCGCGCGGCTGTTCTCGACGCGGTGGAAGCGGTCGAAGACGCAGAGAAGCTCGTCGGCGGGGATGCCGGAGCCGGTGTCGCGCACAGACATTTCGACCTGGTCCTGGATGGCGCGGAGGGTGAGGGCGACTTCGCCGGTGAAGGTGAATTTGAATGCGTTGGAGAGCAGATTGAGGACGATCTTCTCCCACATTTCGCGGTCGATATAGACGGGCTCAGCGATGGGGTCGCAGGCAACGGTGAAGCGCAGGCCGGCTTTTTCCATGGCGGAGCGAAAGACGCTGGCGACTTCGGCGGTGAAGGTGCAGATATCGGTGAGCTCGTAGACGGCCTGGACGCGGCCGGCTTCGATGCGCGAGAAGTCGAGGAGAGAATTGACGAGCTTGAGAAGGCGCAGGGAGTTACGGCGGACGACGGCGAGCTGCTCCTGATCTTCCGGCGGCAAATGCTCGCGGGAGCGGGCGAGGACATCCTCGAGCGGGCCGAGCATCAGGGTGAGGGGGGTGCGGAACTCGTGGCTGACGTTGCTGAAGAAGGCGGTCTTGGCGCGGTCCAGCTCAGCCAGTTGTTCGGCGCGACGCCGCTCGGCCTCCCAGGCGTGGGCATTGGCGAGAGCGCCGGCGATCTGGCTGGAGAGGATGGAGACGAAGCCGCGGTACTGCTCAGTGAATTTGCGGTGGGGATTGAGGCCGGCGACCAGGACGCCTGCGGGGCGGGCCTGTCCCTGGCGGGCAATGGGCAGCAGCACGGCGGAGTCGGGCGGCTGGTTCCATTCGCCGCGGGGAATGCCGGAGAAGCGGTTGCCAAGGTCGGAGAGCAGGACGGTCTCGCCGGTTTCGACGACCTTGCGAATGGGCCAGGGACAAGAATCGGGATCGCGGAGGGAGACGGATTCGACGGCGGCGGGATGGCGGGGATCGATGCCGGCTTCGGCGACGCGGGTGAGGGTGGCGCAGTCCTGATCGAGGAGATAGATGAGGCTGAAAGGGAGGTCGCGGCGGGCATGGGAGAGGCAGCGGGCAGCGGCCTGGCAGACTTCGAGGGGGTTGCGGGGCTCGGCGGTGGCGGCGGCGACCTCGCGGAGGAGCTTGAGGCGGCGTTCGCCGACGATCTTCTGGGTTTCCTCGGTGACCGCGCAGAAGATGCCGCCGATGTCGCCGTTCTCAACAGGGATGGGGCTGTAGGAGAAGGTGAAGTAAGTTTCTTCGAGGTAGCCATGACGAGCCATGAGCAGGAGGAGGGCTTCGTCGAAGGTGGATTCGCCGCGGAGGAGGACGGCGTTGGTGCGGGGCCCGATCTGGTCCCAGATTTCGGCCCAGACGTCGCGGGCCGACTGGCCGAGGGCGGCGGGATGCTTGACGCCGAGGAAGGCGCGGTAGGGATCGTTGTACAGGTTGGTGAGCTCGCGTCCCCACCAGATGAACATGGGGTAGCGGGAATTGAGGATGATGCTGACGGCGGTGCGGAGGGATTGCGGCCAGAGTTCGACCGGGCCGAGGGAGGTCTGCGACCAGTCAAAGGAGCGCATGAGGGCGCCCATCTCGCCGCCGCCGGCGAAGACGGTTGAACTCAGGCCGGGTATTGCAGCGAAGACGGGAGATTTTTCGAGGGAAGGTTGGGACATGGCGTTCGTCCCCCGTGGACTCTGTGCAGCGAACGCGAAAGGGAGCCGAAAACGGGTGGAATCGAATTTTTGATGCGCGGGAAGCTGGGTAATGTTGCCTTGGGGGGAGAGTGGAGGGCCGGGTGGGGTGCGGCCCATCCCGGCGGCGGGTTCGGGGATCAGGAGATGGGCTCGGCGGTGACCGAGATTTGTTCGTGGCCGGTGCTCCCGGGGAGGTTGAGCGAGCCGAGGATCTGCGGCTTGCCGGGAGTGAGCGTGGATGTGTTGTCGAGGACGGTCTGGGTAATGACGGGATCCTGGGGGAGGGCGGCGGATTTGTCGCCGGCGAGGGCGGACTGCTCCAGTTTGGTGTGGAGCTGGAGGCCGTCGGCGGGGCCGCTGAGCGCGGCGGTGAGGTTGAGGCCGATGTCGACGTATTGCACCTGAGAGTTGGTGGTTGGCGGGGTGTCCATGGTGCCGGTGACGAGAGGCACGCGGCTGCCCTGCTTCAGCTCGGTGCGGTCGCCCGCTGCGATGAGCACAACGATGTGTTGCGCGGGCTGATCGGAATTGCCGGTTTGGGTGATGGTGTAAGTGAGGCGGTAAGTTTTGCGCGCGTGGTCGAAGTCAGAGATGACTTTCTGGGCGAGCTGCAGGTCGGCGGGTGAGGCGCAGACGGCGATGGCGTTCTGCGCAGGAACGCCGTTGATGCGGGCTTCCTGGAGCAGATTGCGGAGGACGGTTTGAATCTCGATGAAGCTGTCGTGGTCGGTGGCGTTGGTGAGATAGAAGGTCTGGTAAGTTGCGGCGGCGACCCTCATATCGGGACAGGCGGGGCCGGCAGGCGCGGTTTGGGCGAACGCGGTTCCGGCGAGGAGCGCGAGGGCGGTGAAGGCAAGTAGGCGGGCAAACAGCTTCGGTGCGGCGGTGAGGAGCATGGTGTGCCTCAGCAAATGGCGTTCGCAGGCCGCGGCCGCACGTCCGGATCGTCGCCGGGCTCTGTTTCTATGGAGAAAGACGCGGGCGGTGCAGGAATGCTCGGGAAATTTGGGGTTGGGGCGCCGGCGTGAGGGGCATTACCGCGATAGCTCCGGCAATATCTGCTGGACCTTTGGTCATCTATTCGCCCGGCTTTCCCGGATGTATGGTTGGATCATCGGTCGACGGGCCGCATCATCCGCAGTAAGAAAGAGTGGCTATGAACAACGCCACACTTACCGGGCTGAGCCATGAAGGCTCACTGAAGAGCATCCGGACGGCTTTCAGCGTGGATGCGATCGCGCATTCGTTCCTTGACAACCTGTTTTTCGTGCAAGGGAGGTCGCGCGACCGCGCGACGATCAACGATCTCTACATGGCCCTCGCGCACACGGTGCGGGATCGCCTGATCGAACGCTGGATTCAAACGGTGCTGAATTACCGCGCGGAGGACGTGCGCGTGGTGTGCTATCTGTCGGCGGAGTTTCTGACCGGGCCGCACCTCGCCAATAATCTGATCAACCTGGGGATCTACGACGAAACCGAAGAGGCGATGCGCAAGCTGGGGCTGGATCTCGAGACGCTGATCGAACAGGAGGAAGAGCCTGGCCTGGGGAATGGCGGGCTGGGCCGACTGGCGTCGTGCTTTATGGATTCGCTGGCCACGCTCGACATTCCGGCGATCGGGTACGGGATTCGTTACGAATACGGCATCTTCGATCAGCAGATTCGCGACGGCTGGCAGGTGGAGACCACCGATAAATGGCTGCGGCTGGGAGATCCGTGGGCGCTGGCGCGACCGGAGGACGCATTCGAAGTGGGGATGGGCGGGCGCACGGAGAGGTATGCGGAGGCCAACGGCGGCTTCGGGGTGCGCTGGATTCCGGAGAGGGTGGTGCGCGGCATTCCGAACGACACGCCGATTCTGGGGTACCGTACCAACACGGCGAACACGATGAGATTGTGGTCGGCGCAGGCGGTGGAATCGTTCAAATTCGAGACGTTCAACACGGGCGATTTCTTCGGGGCGGTCGCGGAGAAAGTGTCGTCGGAGACCATCTCGAAGATTTTGTACCCGAACGATGAGGAATTTCGGGGCAAGCAGCTGCGGCTGGCGCAGCAGTATTTCTTTGTGTCGTGTTCGCTGCAGCACATCCTGCGCATCCAGGAGGCGCAGAACCGGCCGCTGGCCGATCTGCACCGGAGCTTTGCGATCCAGATGAACGACACGCATCCGGCAATCGCGGTTGCGGAACTGATGCGGCTGCTGGTGGACGAGAACTCGATGGAGTGGGTGACGGCGTGGGATGTCACTACGCGGACGCTCTCGTACACCAACCACACGCTGCTGCCCGAGGCGCTGGAGCGCTGGCCGGTGAAGCTGTTTGGAGCAATGCTGCCACGGCACCTGGAGATTATCGAGGAGATCAACCGGCGGCATGTGGAGGACGTGCGCGCGAAATTTCCAGGCGACGAGGAGCGGGTGCGCCGGATTTCGCTGATCGAAGAAGGCGGCGACCGCTGCGTGCGCATGGCGCACCTGGCAGCAGTGGGCAGCCACGCCATCAATGGAGTGGCGGAACTGCACAGCGAATTGCTCAAGACACAGGTACTGCGCGATTTTTACGAGTTGACGCCGGAGAAATTCAACAACAAGACGAACGGCGTGACGCCCCGGCGCTGGATGGTTCTTAGCAATCCGCGGCTGACGCATCTGCTGAACTCGCGGCTGGGGGATGGGTGGATCCATGATTTGGAAAAGCTGCGGTGGCTGGAGCCGCTGACGGACGATGCGGAATTTGTGGAAGAGTGGCGAGCGATCAAGCACCACAACAAGACGAGGCTGGCGACGTGGGTTCACGACAACCTGGGAATCGCCATCGATCCGGAGACGATGTTCGACATCATGGTGAAGCGGCTGCACGAATACAAGCGGCAGCACCTGAAAGTGCTGCATGTGCTGACGCTCTATAAACGCATCCAGCACGACCCCAATGCGGCGGTGCAGCCGCGGACGTTTGTCTTCGGGGGCAAAGCGGCGCCGGGCTACCGGATGGCGAAGCTGATGATCAAGCTGATCCACTCGGTGGCCGCGGCGGTGCACGGCGATCCGCTGGTGCGCGACCGGCTGAAGGTGGTTTTTCTGCCCAACTTCAACGTGAAGCTGGGGCACCGGGTGTATCCCGCGGCCGATTTGTCGGAGCAGATTTCGCTGGCTGGCAAGGAAGCCTCGGGAACCGGGAACATGAAGTTCGCGATGAACGGGGCACTGACCATCGGAACGCTGGACGGGGCCAACATCGAGATCCGCCAGGAAGTGGGGGAGGAGAACTTCTTTCTCTTTGGGCTGACCGCCGAGGAGGTGGAGCGAAAGAAGGCGGAGGGCTACGCTCCGCGAGCGCAGTACGAGGGCAACGCGCAGCTGCAGGAGATCCTCGATGCGCTGGCGGGCGGCGAGTTTTCGCACGGCGACCGGGGGCTGT
>JASIAO010000449.1 GCA_030041955.1 Acidobacteriaceae bacterium
CGCGACTACATACGGAACCAGGAGCAGGAGGATGAGCGACTGGATCAGATGAACCTGTGGCGCTGAAGGCCACCTTCAGGTGGCGCAAATCATCGGGGCCGCGTTAGCGACCCCGCCCAGCCGCTTTGAGCGGCTCACACCGTAAGGCCCCCGGCTTTGCCGGGGGATATTTACCCAGCAGGCCACATTGCCCACCACCTCCTGGGAGCCGGACCCCACCCGGATTGGCTCAGCTTAAGCTGCATGCCGAGCTAAAAACCGGCCATGGAGCGCGCGTCCGCCGACAGGTTAAGATCGGGGTCTGCCGCCCTGGCAAGGTCCGCGGTTGCAGAAACAGGAGAGATGGACGATGAACGCTCTGTTCGAGGACCTTCGTTACGCGTGCCGCATGCTGGTCAAGTCGCCTGGCTTCGCGGCCATCGCCATTATCACCCTCGCGCTCGGCATTGGCGCTAACACTGCCCTCTTTTCGGTCGTCAACGGCGTGCTCCTCGATCCGCTGCCGTATCCGCAGCCCGATCGGCTCGTCGCGATCAACGAACGGAACGCCGGCCAGCGCAACGCGCCCATCAGCTACCCCAATTTCCTCGACTGGCAGCGCGCGACGCGGACCCTGTCCTCCATCGCCCTCTACCGGCATGAGGACTACAACATGACCGGTCTCAGCCAGCCCGAGCGCGTCAACGGCTTCATGATCTCTGCGGACTTCTTCTCCACCCTCGGCATTCACCCCATGCTCGGCCGCGATTTCAATTCCGGCGACGATCATCTCGGCGCCGCGCCGGTAGCTCTGCTGAGCGACGGCTTCTGGCACCGAACCTTCGGCGGGTCGCCGGGCATCCTCGGCAAATCCATCGACCTGAATGGCACGAACTACACCATCGTCGGCATCCTCCCGCCGAGCCTTTCGTTTTATGGTCCGGCTCACGACGTCTACGTTCCCATCGGCCAGTGGAACGATCCGAACTTCCGCGATCGCCGCGTCGACATGAGCGCCCACGCTGTCGGCCGGCTGCAGCCCGGCGTTACCCTGGCGCAGGCCCGCGCCGACATGGACGGCGTTGCGCACCACCTCGCCCTCGCCTATCCCGAAGCCGATAAGGATGTAGGCATCACGCTGATCCCTATGAAGGAAGACATCGTGGGCAATGTGCAGCCGTTCCTGCTGGTGCTGCTGGCGGCGGTTGGGTTCCTGCTGCTGATCGCCTGCGCCAACGTCGCCAGCCTGTTGCTCGCTCGCTCCATGCGCCGCTCGGGAGAATTCGCCATGCGCGCCGCCCTCGGTGCCAGCCCCTCCCGCATCGTTCGCCAGCTTCTGACGGAAAGCCTGCTGCTCGCCGGCGTCGGAGGCGCCCTCGGCTTTCTGCTCGCTCTCTTCGGCACGAAGGCGATCATCAGTCTGCTCCCGGGAGCGCTGCCCCGCGCGACGAACGTGTCGGTCGACACGCGCGTTCTGCTCTTCACGCTCGGTGTTTCGCTAATGGGCGGAATCGTCTTCGGGCTCGCGCCTGCGCTGAAATCCTCACGCGCGAATCTGCAGCAAGTGCTGCGGCAGACCAGCCGCGGGGCCAGCGCCGCTCGCCATCGCCTGCATGGGATTTTCGTCGCCGTCGAAGTCGCGCTCGCGCTGGTGCTCCTGGTCGGCGCGGGCCTGATGCTGCGCTCGCTGGCAGCTTTATGGCGCGTGAACCCAGGCTACAACCCCGACCACGCTATCACCTTCTCTCTGTCGCTGCCTTCGAGTTCCAAAACCACGGCGGCAGAAACGCGGGCGCGCCTGCGTCGATTCGACGCTGCCATGCGCGCCATCCCTGGCGTGGAAGCCGTTTCCGTGACGCTCGGCTCTCGCCCCATGATCCACGACTCCGAACTGCCTTTCTGGGTCGAGGGCCGGCCGAGACCGGCCAACGATAACGACATGCCTCAGGCGATGTTCTACCTGGTGGAGTCTGGCTTCCAGCGGGCCATGGGCATCACCCTCGAACGCGGCCGTTGGGTCACGGACCAGGATAACGAGAACGCTCCCACCGTGGTCGACATCGACGATGCTTTCGCGCGCACGTATTTTCCCCGCCAGAATCCCATCGGCCAGCATATTCACATCGCGGAGTTCGATAAGGAAGCCGAGATCGTTGGCGTCGTCGGCCACGTCAAGCAATGGGGACCCGGCAACGATCCCAAAGCTGCGATTGAGGCGCAATTCTATTACCCCTTCATGCAACTGCCGCAGAAGCTGATGCCGCTGGTGGCCGATGAAGTCGCCGTGGTGATGCGCACGCAGGACGAACCTGAAGCCGTGATGGGGCTGGTGCGGCACGCTGTCATCGATTTCGACCCCGGCGCCGTCGTCTACGCCGTCGAGACCATGCACGACGTCATCTCCGACTCCTTCGCGGCGCGCCGTCTCTCCATGATCCTGCTGGCTGCTTTCGCCGCACTGGCGCTCGCGCTCTCCTGCGTCGGCATCTACGGCGTCATCTCCTATCTGGTCAGCGAACGCACGCGCGAGATCGGAGTGCGCATGGCTCTCGGCGCGCAGCGCAGTGATGTGCTGCGGCTCATTCTCGGGCAGGGAGCCGCGATGGCCCTCCTCGGCGTGGCGCTGGGCGTCGTGCTCGCTTTCGGGCTCACGCGCCTGATGAGCAGCCAGCTCTTCGGCGTCACCGCGCACGATCCGCTCACGTTCGCCGGAGTGGCAGCGGTGCTGATTCTGGTCGCGCTGGCGGCGTGTTATGTCCCGGCTCGGCGAGCGACGCGCGTGGATCCGATGATCGCGCTGCGTTACGAGTAAGGATGCGCGGCGCAGCGCCGATCACGGCAAGGCGAGCCCACCGCCTGGCTTTTTGAGCCAGAAATTGCGCCGCATTTCTGAACTTCAGCCCGTTTTCCTCTTTATTCAGAGTCGTTTCCGCAGCTTGTGACGGCGATCACAATTCTCGCCTCGCACGCGTGTGACGGCGGGCACATACAGCCGTTCCAGCTCGGATCGACAATCTTCCGTTTTCCAGATTGTGGATGGCGGATGTGCCTGTTCGAGCCTGCTCCGGCACAGCGCCAGCACCACAACGCTTTCCCTACACCTTATCGCCCCAGCGGCGGCAGAACGGAGATTCACAATGAATGCAAGCACACTCGACTACCAGGAGGCCATTGCGGCCCATAAAGTCGAAGCTCCAGCGCAGTATGTTTTCTTTTTTGGCGCGGGCGTGGCCGAAGGCAACGGCAAGATGCGCGACGTGCTGGGCGGCAAGGGCGCCGGCCTGGCGGAAATGACCAATGCGGGCCTGCCGGTCCCGCCGGGCTTCACCATCCAGACGGAGGCCTGCCGCGAATACATGCGCGGCGCCCTCTCGCCGCAGGTAACCGAGCAGATGGAGCTGGCTCTGGCGCGTCTTGAAAAGCTGCAGGGGCAGCGCCTCGGCGCGGGCGACAATCCGCTGCTGGTCAGCGTGCGCTCGGGCGCGAAATTCTCTATGCCGGGCATGATGGACACCATCCTCAACCTCGGCCTGAACGACATTTCCGTCGAGGCGCTGGCTAAAAAGTCGCAGAATACTCGCTTCGCCTACGATTCGTACCGGCGGCTGATACAAATGTTCGGCGACGTCGTGCTGGACATCCCGAAAAACGAGTTCGAGCACATCTTCGACGAGGCCAAGAAGAAGCACGGCGCGGAGCAGGACACGGATCTGACGCCACCCGCGCTGAAGGAAGTGATTGCGGGTTACAAGAAGCTCGTCCTGCGCCACACCGGCGCGGAGTTTCCGCAGGATCCGGACCGCCAACTAACCATGGCGCGCGACGCCGTCTTTCGCTCGTGGAATAATGAGCGCGCAAAGACTTACCGCCGCCTGAACCACATCGACGACTGGCTCGGCACAGCGGTCAACGTGCAGGCGATGGTCTTCGGCAATCTTAATGAGTCCAGCGGAACCGGCGTCGGCTTTACCCGCAACCCCGCCAACGGCGAAAAAGAATTCTACGGCGAGTTCCTGATGAACGCGCAGGGCGAGGACGTCGTCGCCGGCATCCGCACGCCAGTGCACATCAGTGAGCTGCGCAAGCTCATGCCGCATGTCTACGACCAGCTCCGCGACCTGACCTCGCGGCTCGAAAAGCACTACCGCGACATGCAGGACTTTGAGTTCACCATCCAGGATGGCCGTCTCTACATGCTGCAGACGCGGAACGCCAAGCGCACCGGTCTTGCCGCGGTCCGGATCGCCATCGACATGGTGCGTGAGCAGCTGATCACCGTGGACGAGGCGGTGCTGCGCGTCGAGCCGAATCAGATCTTCGACTTTCTGGTACCTCGCCTCGATGAAAAGGGAAGCATCGAAGTGCTGGCCACCGGACTGCCGGCCTCGCCGGGCGCGGCTGTGGGACAAATCGTCTTCACCGCGGCCGAGGCGGTGAAGCTGCACGAGAAGGGAACCTATAAATCCATCATCCTGGTCCGCAGCGAGACCTCGCCGGAAGACATAGCCGGCATGAACGTGGCGTCAGGCATTCTGACTTCGCGCGGCGGCATGACCTCGCATGCGGCGCTGGTGACGCGGGGCATGGGCAAGTGCTGCGTGGCCGGTGCAGGCGACGTGACCATCGACGAAAAGAAGAAAGAGATGCGCGTGAAGGGCAAGGTCTTCCGCGAAGGCGACTGGATCTCGCTCGACGGGACGACCGGGCGCGTGATCAGCGGAAGGCTGGCCACCATTCCGGTGAATCCCGACAATCCCGACCTTGTGCAGTTCATGGGCTGGGTCGATCAGCGGCGCAGACTGCGGGTGCTGGCCAACGCGGATATCCCGCGCGACGCGAAGCAGGCGCAGCTCTTCGGCGCCGAAGGCATCGGGCTGTGCCGCACCGAGCACATGTTCTTCGCGGAGGACCGGCTGCCGCACATGCAGGCCATGATCCTTGCCAAAACCGAAGAAGAGCGCCGCGCCGCCCTGGCGAAGCTGTTGCCCATGCAGCGCGCCGATTTCGCCGGACTCTTCAAGGCGATGGGCTCGCTGCCGGTGGTGATCCGGCTGCTCGATCCGCCGCTGCATGAGTTCCTGCCCAAACGCGAAGACCTGATGGTGCAGATCGCGAGACTCGAAGCGACGAAGCCGCGATCGCCGAAGTTGAAAGAGCTGCATAAGCTGCTGGAGCGCGTCGAGGAACTGCACGAGCTGAATCCGATGCTGGCGCTGCGCGGCTGCCGGCTCGGCATCACCTATCCGGAGATCACCGAGATGCAGGCCCATGCCATCTTCGAGGCCGCCGCTTCGGTCAGGAAGAACGGCACCGATCCGCACGTCGAGGTGATGATCCCGCTGACCACTGGGCCTGAGGAAATGAAGAACCAGGCGGCCATCGTTCGCGGCGTGGCGCACGACGTCTTCATTAAAAAGGGTGTGATCGTCGACTACAAAGTCGGCACGATGATCGAGCTGCC
This sequence comes from Acidobacteriaceae bacterium, assembly GCA_030041955.1. GTDB lineage: Bacteria > Acidobacteriota > Terriglobia > Terriglobales > Acidobacteriaceae > Palsa-343. The sequence continues at coordinate 5,441 of JASIAO010000449.1, forward strand.
GCGCGCCTGCCTGGTCGCGGACAAGATCGCTGCCGAAGCGGAGTTCTTCAGCTTCGGGACCAACGATCTTACCCAAACCACCTTCGGCATCTCGCGCGACGACGTCAACAAGTTCCTGCCGGCGTATCTCAAGCAGGGCATTTACAAGCAGGATCCGTTCGCGGTGCTGGACCAGGAAGGCGTGGGCACGCTGGTGAAGATGGCCACGAACAAGGGGCGCTCGGCACGGCGGGATCTGGAGGTGGGCATCTGCGGCGAGCACGGCGGCGAACCGGAGAGCGTGAAGTTCTGCCATCGGGCCGGGCTGAATTACGTCTCGTGCAGCCCCTTCCGTCTGTTGACGGCGCGGCTGGCGGCAGCGCAGGCAGCCATCGAAGAGCAAAAGGTCTTCAACCCGGATCTGCGGACCGGCGGATCGAAGTAAGGGCGATCTCTTTCCAACGGGCACGCGGCAAGCTCGCCGGGAAGAATCCCTGAATGCTAAACCGTTACCGCTGTCTCCCAGGTTTCTGCCGCATGTGCAGTTTCCATTTGCTGTACTTTGCAGTCCTTCCCGCCGTATCTCCTTCGGATGGAGGTGCGGCGGGTTTTCTGCATTCCGGGCATGAAAGGTTACCGGAAATGCCCGAATTCCGGGGTGAATCGATGCGGCTTTTCTACACCCTGAACGCTATACGCTACACGCCGTCTTACCTACGCCACTTGATGTTGCATCCGATGCTGGGGCGCTGGTCCCTGGACACGGGCCTTCCTGCGACCAGGGCGTCCATGGCGGCGCGCAGATCCTGGCCGGTGACGGGAGTGCCGCTGCCTGGACGGCTGGAGTCGAGCTGGCCGCGGTAGACAAGCTTGCGCTGCCCGTCGAAGAGGAAGAAGTCGGGGGTGCAGGTGGCGTCGTAAGCGCGGGCTGCGGACTGGGTCTCGTCGTAGAGGTAAGGGAAGACGAAGCCCACGCGTTTTGCCTGCTCCGCCAGCCCCTCGGGCGCATCGTCGGGGTAAGCGTCGGCGTCGTTGGAGCTGATGGCGGCGATGCCGATGCCGGAGTTCTGATAGTCGCGGCCAATGCGGGCCAGCTCCTGCTCCACGTGTTTCACAAAAGGGCAGTGGGTGCAGATGAACATGACCAGCAGGCCTTTGGGCCCGGCAAGCGAGTCGGCGGTGTGAACCTTGCCGTCGCGAACGTCCTTCAGCGAAAACGCCGGGGCAGCAGTGCCAAGGGCAAGCATTGCGGATTCGGTGGCAGCCAT
>JASIAO010000450.1 GCA_030041955.1 Acidobacteriaceae bacterium
CGGATTGCTGTCGTTCGGATACCGCGCCAGGACCGCCCCGTGGAATCCGGGCTGAGTGACGAACGCCGGTCCACGCTCGAACATCACCACTGGCTCGCCCGGCAGCCCATAGATCACAGGACGGTCCGTCGACGCCAGTTCCACACGCAGCAGCGCGCCCGAACAGAAGAATTTATCCGGCTTTGCTCCTTCAAGAACATTCGTAACGGGCAGCGAAAGCAGCGGTATCAGCGTGTTCGCCGACTGGTTAAACGCAACCAGCGTGCCGCCCTGGCGCACAAAGTCGCGAAGGTTGTTCAATCCCTCTTCGCCCAGTCCACCCGCATATTCGCCGGGCACGATGCCGGGACCGAAACCATCCATCATCTGGTGGCTGCTCATATCGGGCAGGATGATCACGTCTACACGCTCGCGCAGATCGCCCGCGCGCATGTCGGCGTTGTAGAGGCTGATGGGCGCAAAGCCGTACTGCTCAAGAATCCATCGCGTCCAGCCCTCATCGATCGAGGGATCCCACGGGCGGTAAAGCCCAACCCGCGCCTTGTGGATCGCGATCGCATGCTCAGGAGCCTTCTCCGCAGCAAACAGGGAGACAGAGTACTTCTTCGAGAGATCGTCCATGGCCCCACGGCTCACACCGCTGACCACAATCGCCCCCTTCTCCATGCCTTCGGGCGTCTTCACTTCGTCCTGGTCAAACGCAACGGATCCGCCGGAGGCGAGGACATCATTGATCAGGCGGAAGCTCGCATTCGGCTGATGGCTGAGGATGAACGTCCCTCCGGCGCCCTCGATCTGCGTCGCTGGCGGATCGAGCGCAGTGACCTCCTTCAGGTGTGAGAGCTGATCCTGAGTGAGCGGATCGGTGATGGCGTCGACGCGCACGCCCATCTGCAGCGGCAGCGTCCACCCGGTAACGTCGTAAGGCAAATCCACAGGCTTGTTGCTCTCGCTGAACAGCGCCTCGGGGTACCGCTGAATCTCGAATAACTCCTTGGCCATCGCCGAGTAGGGCTGGTTCATCAGTATGACCCACGAGCCGGCGGGATAATCGCGGCCATTGGCGCGGAACCCGGTTTCGGACTCTCGAATGACGATCCCGTTCTCCTGCATAATGTGCGCGAGCAGTTCGCCTTCAGGGGCATCCGACTGCACGCTGGGAATCACATAGGCATAGGGCGGCGCATCCGCGTAGCGCTTGATGTTATCCCGTGCTGCCTGGTAGCGGTTGTAGAGCAGCGTCTCGCGATAGCGCGCGGCTGTATCGAGCACCGACATCGACCCGGCCACCATGTAATCCACCGCGTCTTTCAGATGCCACCATCCGCCCTGCCATGGCGTGGTGTACATGGTCAGCGCCTTCAGGTCCTGCATGTTCTTCGGGAACTCGTCGACCGTATAAAAGCGAGGCGTGGCGTAGCGGTAAAGCGCAGTCTCAGTAAAGAACGAGATCTCGTTCCGGAACGACCCCGCGTAATCCACGAATCCCGGATACCAGTTGTCGAATTCTGATTCGCTGATGGCTCCCGGCATCTGATGCTCATCCAGATAGGCCGCCATATTCGTGCCGATCACGTTGAACCAGCTCCGCACATATGGGCTGATGTTCGACGAGATGGGATCGGAGAACGGCGGAATCCAGATCCGCGCTGGAAACGGCGCAGTCTGATGCTGGCAATAGAAGATCGCCGGCGCGTAGTCGATCTCGGTCTTCGTTACCACCTGCGATTCCTTCATGTTCAGCATGTAGCCGTCGCGGTTGTTGTCGTGGCCCACGTAATCCTGAAAGAGCCACGGCATGGGACTGACCTCAAATCGCGTGCCGAGGTTCTTACGATACCAGGAGACGACCATATCCTGGCCGTCAGGATTGAGCGTGGGCCACAGCAGCAGGATCACGTTGTTGAGGATCCTGTCGATCTCAGGATCGTTCTGCGCGGAAAGCAACTTATACGCCAGCTCAATCGAATGCTGCGGCCCCGCGACTTCGCTCGAGTGCAGCCCGCCGTCGATGTGGACGATCACTTTGGAAGTCTCGGCCAGTTGCAGCGCCTGTGCGTCGTCCAGGTCCTGCGCGGTCGCAAGCCGGCGAGCGATGGCCTTGTAGTCGTCGAGTTTCGCCAGGTTCTCCGGCGATGAGATAACCGCCACTTCAATGTCACGGCCCTCCGTCGTCTTGCCAACCGTGAACATCTTCATTCGGTCGGAATGCTCGGCCATCACGTGGAAGTAGTGAATCTCTTCCTCGTAGTTGGCGAGATAGTAGTCGTCTCCGGGCGTGTGACCCAGCACCGACGCCGGGGTGGGGACCTGGGCATAGCTGGCGAACGTGGTGAGGAGGGCAGTCGAGACGAGAAGCGACCAGCGGAGACGCAGATGAGCCATGGATTGCCTTTCGGAGTTGTTGCAGCAGTGTAGAGCAAAACCAGGGTAACTGTACCCTCATCAAATTTCCGCAGCGTCGCCGCTCTCTGGCGGTCGCGTCGACTTGAGTTCGGTTCCTCCGGAATACATCAACCCTGGTTTTGGTGTAGCGCGCAGAGGACCCGGTGCGCCGAAGCGAAAACGGGCGCCGGACAAAATCCAGCGCCCGCAGTTCCAGCAAACGTTAGAAGTCGTACCGCAGCGCGAACTCCATGCGTCGGGGATCGACGAGCAGTTTGTCTGCGATGCCGAGCGTGGCGCTTGTCAATCCGCTGTCGATAGACTCCGGATCGAAGCGGACCGTGTTCGTGGCGTTGTAGGTTTCCCAGTCGAACTTCAGGGTGCCGTATTCCGCCAGATGCCAGGACTTATTCAGCCCTGCGTCGATATCGAAGTAGCCGTCGCCGCGGAAGTTATTGCGCTCGCCGGCTTCGCCCGGATACGGCAGCCGCACGTCACCGGGAGTGCCTGTTTGACCGGAACAGAGTTGGCCGCCGCAGGAGACGCTCGCATTGATCGCGCTCGGATTGTCGAAGAACTGCGGATTGCCCGAAGAGTCGAAATGGCGCCGCATCTTCACCGGCCCGGTTTTGACCCCATAGCTCTCCAGCTGCCAGTCGGTGGTGAAGCCCGGCTCAAAGAGAGAGAAAGGCAGTCCGCTGGTCGAGCGGCTCAGCCCGGAGAGCTGCCATCCACCGAGAAAAACGTCGGCGAAGCGGTTCTCATTGCCGAGGAACTGCCGTCCCCGGCCAAAGGGCAGATCGTACAGGCCGTCAACCGTCAGCAGATGGGTGGTGTCGAAGTCGGAGGGGCCACGATTCAGGTACGGCCGCCAGGTGTTCAGAATGCCGGGAGTCAGCGATGTGCTGGTGCTGAACTCCGTGCTGCGCTCGGCATCCGATCCCTCGTCAATCGAACGCGAGTAGGTATAGCTGACGTCGAACTCCAGGCCGTGGCTGGTGGGATGGCGCATGGTCACCTGCAGGGCGTTGTAGTAGCTCATGCCGATTGTGGACAAAGCGTAGAGTGACGAGAACTGCCCCTGCCAGAAGTGCGGCTGCCAGTTGGACGGCGCGGGATAGAAACCCAGCAGCGGCCCGTAGAAGTCAAGATCCGACAGCGACGTCGTCGCGCCCAGGTTGGATCGGTATGGTGCCCACTCGTTGTTGTATATCGCCTGTGTCGCGCTCTCGCCGGGATAATCCAAGTTCGCCATCCACGGGAAGACGTCTTCGAAGTACTTAATCGCCGGCACGTTCGCCACGCTGCCGGTCCCGCTGGAGTTCACCCCATAATTTCCGCCGTTCACATCCACCAGGTGAGAGAGCTTGGTCCCGGCAGCGAAGTAATCCCCGCCGCCGCCAGGATCGACATAGTCGACCGGCTCGGCCAAGTCGTTGCTCTGGATGAGATGACGGCCCATCGTCCCGACATAATCAGTCTCCAGCGTGAATCCCTTCGGGAATTCGTGCTGGACCGAGAAGTTAAACGCCTCCGTATAAGGCGTCTTCATCACGCTGTCCAGTCCCCATGTGATGGCGAAGCCATCGACCGGTCCTGTTGGCGGCGTAAAGGGATAAGCATTGGGCGAGGGGAAGGTGCCATTGCTGAACGGCAAAGATCTCCGGCTGGTAAAGCGCGGCGAATCTTCCGAATTGAAGGTGGCCGCTGGGTCCGTCACCGCGCCGCTCAGACCAAATGACCCGCTCTGGTCGAAGAGGTTGACCGTAGCTTCGCCGAAGTGGTCGTAATAAATGCCGGCCCCGGCCCGCACCGTGGTTCGGCCGGTGGGAGCCCAGGCAATCGCGAGCCGCGGCGCGATATTGTCTTTGGACATCGGCCAGAAGCCCGGCTTGCCATAGTAATTGCCCGCTGGCGCGAAGGTCAGCAGTGGTTCGTAGATTTGACCGCTCTGCGCCGCCGCCTCGCGCTGCTTATACCATGCGTTGGTGTTGATCGTGGGCGTCACTTCCTGCCCGCTGGTTTCCCAGGGGGGCTGTAACAGCGTATGGCGGATGCCGAAGGTGATCGTCAGGCTCGGCCGCGGCTTCCACGCGTCCTGCAGGTAATACTCATATTCGTTTGCAGAGAAATGGCGCGTGATCGGGGCTCCATCCGCCAGCAGATTGCCGGACATGGGGCTCGTCAGATCGTAGTTGTACTGGTTCGTAACCGAGGGGACGTCGCCAACCAGGTTGGCATAGGCGATGACGTACGAATTCTCAAAGCCCGAGTCCACCGGGTCGAGGCCAAGGATGGCGCTGGGGTCCGGCGGGCTGCCGCCCAGCCAGTATGGGTTGGAACTGGCGTTGTTGTAGGAGTTCTCATCCGACGTCCGGTTCTGATGGACGAGTCGCCAGTTGGCGCCGAACTGGAAATCGTGTTTGCCGTGGTTCCAGTTGAAGTTATCCACGATGTTATTCACCGGCACACTGGCCAGCGTCGTGCGCGTCTCGGCCGTCGCCGTCGCCATGAAGCGAAAATCGACGTAATCGCCCGAGCCCACGCCGTGCGTGCTGTCGCCCTGGCGGATATAGCCGTAGCGCAAATCGTTTACAAGGTTGGGCGAGATCGACCAGGTATCCCCGGCGATGATGCCCTTCGTGTTGTCTTCGTAATAGCTCGACGGACCCTGGCCCGGGAACTGCTCAGTCCCCTGCGTCGTGTCCTTCTGCAGCCCGCCGCGCACAAAGATCCGGTGCTTCTCGCTGGGCGTGTAATCGAGCCGTACGATGCTGGTGTTCAGCGTAACCGGATTGGGCGACGCGAAGGTATACGACCCGGTATTCAGCCCGTCGCCGGTGAGCGTGCCGTTTGCCGCCGGCTCGCTGGCGAAGTAGGTAAGCGCGTAAGGATCCGGCCCGGGCCCGGGAGAATACTGAGGATCGTTGCAGCCACCTGGAGGATATTGCCCAAGGCAGCCGGCGTCCAGCATCGCCACCTGCGATGGCGTGAGCGTTACGTTGACAATGTTCCCGCTGGGATCGTCCCCCTGATAAATCAGGTTCCCCCCCAGATAGGAGGGCGTAGCCACCGTTTGCGTCACTTCCGTGTCTTCCGCCTGCCGCGTAGCCTCGTAGTTAGCAAAGAAGAAGAGCTTGTCCTTCTTGATCGGCCCGCCGATGGTGCCGCCAAAGATGTTGCGAATCAACTTGGGCGGGATGTTCGGCTGTCCGCTGTCTATCTCCGCAAGTTTGTTGAAGTAAGTGTTCGAGACCGTCATCGTCGGACGGTTGTATTCATACAGCGAGCCGTGGAACTGATTCGTTCCCGACTTGGTGATCAAACTCACCTGCGCGCCTGCGGAACGGCCTTCATCCGAATTCGTGTTCGACGTTGCGACGCGAAATTCGTCCACCGAATCCTGGGTCTCGCGCAAAACGCCGGTAAAAGCATACCCGTAGACCTGGTCGTTATCGTCCACCCCGTCGATGGTCACGTTGCCCTGGTCGGAACGCACGCCGTTTACTGCGCCGCTGCGGCTGTCGCCCATTGGATTCTGTTCCGATGCTCCCGGATCGCCCGGCTGGCTGGGCAGATAGAGCACGCCCGGTTGCAGCGAGAGCAGGTCCGGGACGTTGCGCGTTTCGCTGGGCAGCGCCTGGATCAGCGTATTGCCCATCGAATCGCCGAGCGAAGCGTCCGTGGTGTTCAGCGTCTCGGCTTCAGCGCTGACGTTCACCACCTGCGACACGGCCTGCAGCGTCATGGTGAAGTTGACGGTGGCCGGCTGGTTTACGAGCAACTCGGCAATCTTGCTCTGGTCGCCGAAGCCCTTCGCCGTCGCTTTGATGGTGTAGCGCGCCGGAGGTATCGCCGCGAACGTGTACTCTCCCGCCGAGTTGGCGGTGGCGCTGAACGATTGGCCGGTTGCCCCGTTGGTAACAGTGATGGTGGCTCCGGGGACAACAGCGCCGCTGGGATCCTTGATCACTCCGCGCAACGACGTGGTGGCAATCTGAGCGAGCGCGGACGCGGCGAAAACAAGCATCACCACGACCGCCGCAATGGCAGCTGTGCGTCTGGTCACTTTCTCCTCCAAAAACTACTGCAGCGCCGGTCGTGGGTCCGGTGGTTCTGCCGGTGAATCTGAATAAATCCAGCTCTGGGTCCGGATGAGCCTCCTATTGTGAACCACTTGTCAACGCAAATTCAAGCCGGGCAGAGCAGGTCTCGCGCTAAAAACAAGGCAATCAGCAAATTTTCTGCGGCGCATCGAGAACGCTGATTGCGTTATCCCCCATGGATGCAACCGGGACTCGGCGCCCGAGGCGGCGGTGGCGAAGGGCACGTTTACTCTCTTCCCTCGCAGAGCTATAGTTGTGGCACATCTCCAGCCCCGGAAACAGGAGCCATGCTATGGCCGATCCCAGCTTGCCGGAAACACCACCGCCCCTTGAGGCGAAGGAGAAGCAAACCTCGCGCAGCGGCATCACCCGTCGGGGATTTCTGAAGGGCGCGGGCCTCACCGCTGCCAGCACCGCCCTGCTTGAAGGCGTCCAGACGCTGCGCGCGGAAGCTGCGGAGAGCGCAACGCCGGGCGTAACAGAACTGGGGCCCGGTCCGGTGCCGATCCACCTGCGCGTGAACGGCGCCGAGCGCGTAGTGGAGATAGAGCCGCGCACCACGCTCGCCGAGGCTCTGCGCATTCACCTCGGCATGACCGGAACCAAGATCGTCTGCGACCGCGGCGTCTGCTCCGGCTGCACCGTCTGGCTCGACAAAATGCCCGTCAACAGCTGCATGACCCTGGCCATCGACGCCGTCGGACATGACGTCACAACCATCGAGGGCCTGGCTCCCGATGGTGAGTTGCACCCGCTCCAGGCTGCTTTTGTGAAACATGACGCCATGCAGTGCGGCTACTGCACGCCAGGGATGGTGATGAGCTGCGCCGCGTTGCTCGAACGCAATCCCCATCCCACCGAAGCGGACGTGCGGCACGCAGTTGCCGGGAATCTCTGCCGCTGCGGCACTTATCCGAAGGTTTTTGCCGCCACACTGGATGCGGCTGGCGGCGGGCGCAGTGCGTAGCGGAGGGCCACGATGAGAACACACCCCACAGAAGAATCGTTGCTGCCGCAGGCGGCGACTGCTCCGGCAAAAAAGACCGTGCAGATGCCCGTTGGCGTGCCCGGCGCGACCCTTCGCGAGGAAACCCGCGTAGTCCCGGCGAGCGAGCCTCCGGTCTGGCCGACCAACCAGGATTTGCGCTACGTCGGACATTCGACGGAGCGCTATGACGGGCCCGCAAAGGTTTCCGGCCGCGCGCGCTACACGTCGGACGTGCAGTTGCCGGGGATGCTCTACGCGAAGTGCGTGAACGCAACCGTGCCGCACGCGAAAGTGCTGTCGGTCGACACCTCCGCAGCCGAAAAATATCCCGGCGTGCGCGGCGTGCACGTGATCCAGACCGTGCTGGGACCGGCGGTTCTGCGCAATCCAAAGCTGGAGCAGACGAAATACCCCGTAGTCCGTTTTGCGGGTCAGCCTGTTGCCGCGGTGGCCGCCGCCACCCCCGCTGCTGCAGAAGAAGCCGCGGCCCTGGTGAAGGTGCAATACGACACCATGCCCTTTGTCGTCGATGTGGACAAGGCGCGCGCGGCGGACGCCCCAAAAGTCTTTCCGGGCGCGGCGGACGAAGCGGGCAGCGCCGGCGGCGGAGGCGGTCCCAGCGATGTTCCGCAGCGCGGCAACGTGCACGGTCCGTCAGTGCGGAACATCGGCGAAATCGAGCAGGGATTCGAAGACGCGGACGTCATCGTGGAGAGCCGCTACGTCACGCAGGTGCAGACGCACTCCGCGCTTGAAACCCACGGCGTCGTGGCCGACTGGAAACCCGAGATGCTGACGGTGTGGGCCTCGACACAGGGAACGTCAAGCGTGCGCGAGGAACTCGCCGGCTTCTTCCACATCCCGCTCTCGCAGGTGCGAGTCATCACCGAGTTCATGGGCGGCGGCTTCGGAGCGAAGTTCGGCGCCGGCAATCCCGGAGTTATCGCCGCGGCGCTCTCAAAGAAAACCGGCGCGCCGGTGCGGCTCATGCTCGATCGCGAAGAAGAGCATCTCTCCGTGGGCAACCGCCCCAGTTCCGAACAGACCCTGCGCATTGGCGCGAAGAAAGACGGCACGCTGACCGCGATTCACCTGGTCAGCTACGGCACAGCGGGATGCGGAACGGGTGCGGGATGCGCAGGTCCTGCAACGAATCTGTATCAATATGCTTCGCTGCGCACCGAAGAGAACGACGTCTTCATCAACGCGGGACCGGCCGCGGCGATGCGCGCGCCCGGCCATCCGCAGGGCGCCTTCGCCCTCGAGCAGACCATAGATGAGGTCGCGGAGCGGCTCTCGATGGATCCGCTCGACCTTCGCGACAAAATCGACAATCATCCCGTCCGGCGCGTGGAGCGTCAGATTGTGCGCGAGAGCGCGATCTGGAAGTCGCGTAATCCTGTGGCTGGCGCGGACAGTG
>JASIAO010000451.1 GCA_030041955.1 Acidobacteriaceae bacterium
GGCGATCCGTGGCTGCTCCGGTGGGATTTAACCAGGACGAATTTTCTGGATAGCGACCTGCCTCCGGCTTTCCTTTACTACAATCCGTGGCCGGACGAAAAGCGCGTCATCGTCGAGAATGCAGGCCGGGTTCGCGACCTGTCGCACAACCGCGTTCTCCGGCCGCATCGGGGGAAACTGGAACTGATGCTCGGGCCACAGGAGGCGCGTGTAATCGAAGTTCTCAGGGATTGATGACGCGTGCGGCGATGATCGATGTGGCGCTCGGCGCGCCGGCGATTGCCTGATTGCGAATGAGGACTTCGAAATATACCGGTTCAGCTGTTGCGTCAGTGATCGCGAGCGCGCTCTGTAGCTTTCTTCGGTTATCAGGATCCGCGAGAAAGAGCCCCGCCGCCTCTGTGCCCTCCTGCTGCAGACCTTGCAGAATCAGCACATTGCCGCGGCCGCTCGGCAGAGGCAGCAGGGAGATAGTTGCGTAGTCCTCCCCTGAACTGCCTGTGAAAGTCAGTCCCTGGTACTTCTCCTGCTCTCCGGGTTTTGGGTGAAGATTCTCGAAGAATTTGGGGCTTTCGCCTACCACGCCCTCGCGTTCCTGAAAGTTCAGTTTGTTCTGAAAGTAGGAGACCCAGGGGTTGGAGCTTGGGCTGCCCACGAACACGAAGCTGCCGCCTTCAAGATCGCGGGGACGCAATTCGCGGGCGGAGCGGATGGTAAGCCAGTCGCGCGCTGTGCCGCTCACCCGCAGCAGTGTGCTGACCACTACCAGGTCCGCATAAGAAGTCAGCAGCGAACCGGAGAGATATTTCATCATGCGCTCTTCGCGCTCACTGAGATGGGCGCCGGTGATATCGTCTCCGCTCCGGTAGGAGGGGCTCAGGTACTGCTCCAGTGTCACCGGCCTCTGGTCGATCAGCCGCGTCATGCCATAGTTGACGTCCGCCACTACCACTTGGACGGGCCGGTTATGGGGAGTGAAGAGCGCGGCGAGCGGCCAGGGGGGCGGGGACAGCGTGGCGCTCGCCGGACGGTAGAACCAGGCCGCCACAGCTGCGACGAGGAACAGCGAGGCGAGTACCCAGGGCAGCAGCCGAAGGCGCGTGCGGGGTTCGAGGAGCGCATCCAGCGGAGCCGGCTCCGCTGCCGCATGCTTTTCGACGCTGCGAAAAACCGTGGTATAGGCTCCCTTCGGGATCTCCACGATGCAGGGTTCTTCTCGCCCCTCGCCGTCGAAGTACTCATGCAGCTTGAGCCTTAACTGGCGTACCTGCACCCGGACAGAACTGTCCTCGACAACGCTGTAGTCCTGAGGCTTACCGAAGACGGAGCTGCCGATGCAGTGTTCGGTCAGGTCCTGCACCTGGCCGTGCAGAGTCCTCTCCGCCATATAACGCAGAAGGTCCCGGATGCGTGCGGATTTCTGAAAGCAGGGGCTGGCCGTGATCCTCTCGATCAACTGCCAGCGAGGGTCCGTCCTGAGTTCGGAATCTGCTTCCTCGATCCGAGCCGACTCCACTCTCGTTCCGTTGGCAGGCCCATTCATTTAGCGGGCATTATAGCGCCACGAAACCACACCAGGACACTGCATTTCGGCCAGGTTGGGAATCCCCGCAAACGGAACGGCGTGGGTATTGAGGGAAGGGAACTGATTGATTTCTCGCGGTCCCTGCCGCGCTCCAGCCTGCGATTCACATGTGAATTGCATTGATGCTCAAAGATTTTTGCCGTGAGGACCTTGTCAGAGGTCAGGTCGTTGCTGAAGGCTTATCGGCGACCCTCCCCAGGGTCCGGCTCTTACCCCGTGCAAAACGGGCCCTGGGGTCTCATCCTCAGGCGACCACATAAGGAAGCATGAAGAACGATCTCGCCGATCGCTTCGAGCAGAACCCGATCCTCAGACCGGTGGACCTGCGTCCGAGCACGCCGGGGATGGAGGTGACCTGTCTTTTGAATCCGGGAGTCTTCCGGTTCCAGGATAAGGTCTGGCTGGTGGTCCGGGTGGCGGAACGCCCGGTTCAGAGTCCGGGCATAACTTCATTTCCAATTCTCACCTCCGACGGCCGGATGGAGGTGCTGGAGTTCAATTCGAGCGATCCACGGCTGGACCTGAGCGATCCCCGCGTGATCAGTTTTGACGGAAGGGACTATCTCACCACTCTCTCCCATCTTCGCCTGCTGTGGAGCGACGACGGCATCGCCTTCGCTGAAGCGGCCGACAGGCGGCCGCTGATGGGAACCGGGGAGCTGGAAACCTATGGGATCGAGGACTGCCGTGTGGGCAGGATCGACGGAACGTGGTGTTTGACCTACACGCAGGTTTCGGACCACGGGGTGGGCGTCGGGTTGAGAAGCACGCGCGACTGGAAGGAATTCACGCACCAGGGCATGATCCTGCCTCCCCACAACAAGGATTGCGCCCTGTTCGAAGAACGCATCGGCGGCAAATATTATGCGCTGCATCGGCCCAGCAGCCCCGAGCTCGGCGGCAATTACATCTGGCTGGCGGAATCGCCGGACCTGGTGCATTGGGGACGCCACCGCTGTCTGGCTCATTCCCGCGCGGGATATTGGGATAGCGCGCGGGTGGGCGCGGGAGCGGCTCCCATCCGGACATCGGCCGGGTGGCTGGCCATCTATCATGGCGCGAACCGGGAAAGCCGCTACTGCCTCGGCGCGTTGCTGCTCGACCTGAAAGAACCGTGGCGGGTTCTGGCCCGTTCGGAAGAACCGATCATGGAGCCCCTGGCTCGCTATGAGCGGGAGGGGTTCTTCGGGCAGGTTATCTTTACCAACGGTCATATTCTGGACGGCGACCGCCTGACGCTCTACTACGGCGCTGCCGACAGCGTTATCTGCGCCGCGCATTTGTCGATTCAGAGAATTCTTGCCAGCCTCGCACCCGCAGAAGGAGCGAAGGCATGAATCGTTTGCGCAGGGAGTATCAGGTGTTCCGCCGATGCCCGCACTCCATGCAGGTATTGATCGTCTCCAACATGATCTATGCGCTGGTGCTGCCGGTCATCGAGATCTTCGTGGCTGCGTATGTCATGCGGAACTCGCATGAGGTGGCAAAGGTGGTCACCTATCAGCTGTCGATCTACGCGGCCACGCCGCTGGCCTTTTATCTGAACGGCAAATTGTTTGGGTACGTGGGCGCAAAGCATCTGTACGCTGTCGGCATGCTGCTCTCCGGAGTGGCAATGATTCTGATGATGCGGTTGAGCATCGTGACCGCGACAGGCATTGCCATCTCAGGATTCACCATGGGACTGGCTACGGGAATCTTCTGGGCCAATCGGGGATTCCTGGCCCTGACGGCAACGAATGACGGGAATCGAAATTACTACTACGGCGTGGAGAACTTTGTTGCTACTCTGGCCGCCGTTGCCGTTCCGGCGCTGATTGGCTGGTTCATCAGCAGCACCAGCCTCTACGGCTGGCTGGGTGGGGTAGCCAACCAGGCCTACCGGATCGTGGCCATGGTGGTCCTTGGCCTGACAGTTGTGGCCGCCGGGATCCTCGAATTTGGCACCTTTCGGAACCCGGAACATACACCCTTTGTATTTTTCCGGTTCCATCGGCTGTGGTGGCGAATGCTGGAATTAGCTTTCCTGAAGGGTCTTGCCCAGGGATACATTGTCACCGCCCCGGCCATGCTCATCATGCTGCTGGTCGGCAGGGAAGGAACACTGGGCGCTGCGCAGGCCGCCGGCGGCGTGTTGTCCGCATGCCTGATGTACACGACCGGACGCCTGGCTGCGCCGCGCCATCGCAGAATCGTATTCGCCGCCGGTCTTCTTTTGTTCCTGCTCGGGGCGTTAAGCAATACGGTGCTGTTCAACGCCGTGGGCGTGCTTATCTTCATGGGGTGTCTGCTGCTGGCCAAGCCGCTGCTCGATCTGGCCTACTTTCCCATCCAGCTGCAGGTGGTCGACGCCGTCTCCCAAATGGAGGGACGAAACGAGTACGCCTATATCTTCAACCACGAATTCGGACTCTTTCTGGGGCGCTGCCTTGGTTGCGGATTGTTTATCGGCATTGCTTACCAATGGTCGGGAGTTGCAGCGCTCAAATACGCGCTGCCGGTGATCGCGCTGTTGCAGTTGCTGTCTATCCGGGTGGCTGGCCAGATCTCCCGGGATCTGGACAAGGCGGGGCCCACCTCCCCCGTCCTGAGCCTTGCCGGACAAGCTTCGGAGGTCTGAGGAACCATTTTGAAAGGGAGGCACACAATGACCCGTATAGAACCAGCAAATCAGCCAACGTGGAAACTTGCATTGTGGCTGTTGATTGCGGTCTGCCTGGCGGCTGGCGGAGTTCACGCATCGGCGCAGCTGGGCAGAGGCACCCTGGTCGGCACGGTGAAGGACACAAGCGGCGCGGTCGTTCCCGGAGCCTCGCTCGTATTGACGGAGATCAATACCGGCAGCGCCTATACAGCCAAATCGACGGGGGAAGGTTTCTATACCTTTCCGGAGCTTTTGCCCGGAAGGTACACGCTGAAAGTAACCGCTCGCGGCTTTCAGACCTTCACGCAGGTCGGTTTCTCCGTGGAAGTGGGCAGCTCGACAACCGTCGATGCTGTCCTGAAAGCCGGTTCCTCCGCGGAAACGGTCACCGTCAACAGCGAAGCTTCGCACCTGGAGACGCAATCGGCGGAAGTGGGCACCACAGTTTCGAGCCAGTTGATCGAAGCCCTGCCGCTCGAATTCAATGGGGCGCCCCGGAATCCGCTGCAGTTCGTAACGTTGACGCCAGGTTATTCCGGCATCATGGACAACTCGCCGACGCAACTGGGCGGATTTAAGCTGAACGGCGGTCAGCAGGCCGGGAACGACATTCTTGTCGATGGAGCCACCATCGAATTCGCGTCGGCTAATCTTCAGATGAACTACGGTATCAGCGTCGAGGCGGTGCAGGACTTCAAGGTCTCCACGAACACCTTTGATGCCGAGTTCGGCAGAATGGGAGGAGGGGTCGTCAACCTGACGACGAAGTCGGGATCCAATGCGCTGCATGGCTCCGTTTACGAGATGCTGAGAAACAAGGTGCTCGATGCCAACACCTGGATCAACGATCTCAACGGGGTTCAGAAGCCGATCGACACGCAGAACGATTTCGGCGCCCTGATCTCCGGCCCGGTTTATGTCCCGTGGCTTTACAACGGCCGCGACAAGACTTTCTTCATGTTCAACTACGAAGGCTGGCGCTACAACACCGGAAGCAACAGCCTGAACTCCGCGCCCACCGAGGCCATGTTGGGCGGCGATTTTTCCTCGCTGCTCAACCCGGTTACCATCAAGGGCCAGACCTTTCCGGCGCACATCCTCTACGACTACACCACCTGTACGGGAGCGAACCAGGGATTGCCCTGCCAGCCCTTCCCCGGCAACAAGATTCCTTACGCCGAGGATTCGGTGGCGGCGGCCATGATGAAGGTGCTGCCCCACTCAACCGAGACGCAGCCCTACCTGAACTACGTTCAGATTGCAACCAATCCCCAGCTCGCAAACATGTACGAAGTGCGCATCGACCAGAACATCGGGGCGAGGCAGAAGATCAATGGGAGTTACGACTACGATTGGGTCCCAAACGCGGTGTACGATGCCGGCGAGCCCCTCAACACGAGCGCAACCAATCAAAGAACCCACTATGTGCGCTTCGGCTACGACTATATCTTCCGTCCGAACCTCCTGAACCATTTCAATGCCGGTTTCAGCCGCCGCTATCGCCAGGAGTTCAGCGGCGAAGGCGGTTACGGAGGAGACTGGCCCAGCAAGATTGGGTTGAAGGGAGTCATGAATACGACTTTCCCTCAGATCAGCTGGAACTATCCGGCCGGCCAGGTCAATCTGCCCAGCAATGGCGCCGACCAGTTCACGGATAACACCTGGCAATACGACGACATGATTCTCTGGGAGAAAGGCCGTCACAGCTTCAAATTTGGCGGCGAGGCGCGCGTCCAGGAGTTCAACATCGACATCCTGACCGCGACCTCGGGCGAGTTCAACTTCGCCTCCGGGCCCACCAGCGGGCCCACCGTTGCAAACACCGATCCCAACTCCGGATTTGGTTTTGCCAGCTTCTATCTCGGCGCCGCCTCCAACGCCGACATCTACCTCCCTGAACTGCTCGGATGGCGCGTGAAGTATTACGCGGCTTTCATGCAGGACGACTGGAAGGTGACACCTAGACTGACGGCCGATCTGGGCATGCGCTGGGAAATCTCGACGCCGGTTACCGAGGCTCATGATCAGATGTCGTTCATGGATCCTACCGTTCCCAATCCCGGTGCCGGCAATCTGCCGGGCGCCTACGTGTTCATGGGACATGGGGCGGGAAGACAGAACGAGAACACGCCCCAGACCAGCTTCAGGAACGCATGGGGGCCGCGCATCGGATTTGCTTATCAGCTCCGGCCGGACACGGTGGTGCGCGCCGGATACGGGATCTATTACCAGAGTCTGAAGATGGGCGGCTTCGGGGAAAACGACTCTGCCGGCTTTACCGGCAGTTACACTTACCCCACCCCGGCCAGCCCGCAGACTCCGGCCGTTGTTATTTCTCAGATCACAGCCTATCCTGGTCCGCAACCTCCGTTTATCAATCCGACGGTCATGAATGGTCAGGATCCGACGGTTATTCTCTCTAAAACCGCACGTCCGGGAACAACCCAAACCTGGAGCCTCGACGTGCAGCAGCAATTGCCCGGTAATACGGTGCTGGATGTCGCTTATGTGGGAGACCATGGAGATCATCTGCAGGCGTTCCTCCATGATCCCAACCAGGGCCTTCCGGTCAACCAGGCCCGTGGCGCGTGTCTGGAGGTAAGCATCAGCGATCAGGTGGGCAATCCGGCCTGTGCAGGTCAGACAGTCGTAGCCCCGCCGTACGCCGGCTTTAGCGGCACGGTCTCCCAGGCCCTGCGGCCGTTCCCGCAATATGGCAGTGCACAGCCCGACACTGTCACCTCGGCGGACGACTTCGGCGTTTACACCTACGAGGCGCTTCAGGCCGAGGTGCAGAAGCGTCTCACCCACGGCCTCACTGTGCTGGCCAGTTATACGTGGTCCAAGAACCTGACCAATGCTGACGCGGAATATCCAACCGACGCAGCGTGGGAAGCCAACGGCGTAGCGGGCGCGCTGAATACGTACAATCTGAAAGTCGAAAAGGGGCTCAGCGAGTACGACACGCCGCAGAGCGTGGTCCTCAGCTATACGTATGCGCTGCCGTTCGGCAAAGGGAAGGCGCTGGGCAGCAATGCGAATCCCGTAGTCAACGGCCTGATCGGCGGGTGGCAGATCGCCGGATCGCAAACCTACCAGAGCGGCAACCCGCTGGCCGTGACGGAAAGCAACTGGACCTCCGGAATCTTTGCCGGACCGGAAGCCAATCTCGGCGCGAGTCCTCGCCCGAATGTTGTTCCCGGAGTGAATCCGAATGGCTTCCATGGCGGCAAATTCGTCTATGGGCAGAGCACGCGCTGGAACGCCGCAGCCTTCAGCTATGCCCCGAGCTTCACATTCGGTGACACGTCGCGCGACTACGGGAATGTGCGGAGTTTTGCCAACCTGAACGAGAACTTCAATTTCGAAAAGCAGATTCCCACCCATACGGAACGAGTGCACACGATCTTCCGAATGGACTTTTTCGACGCATTCAACCGCCACCAGTTCACGGGTTTCAATAATACGGTGGGAAGCCCCGGATTCGGCCAGGCCTCAGGCACAAGCGGTCCTTTTGCCGGCTACCAGCAAGCGGGCTTCCAGCGAAATATTCAGGCCGAGTTGCGCATCACGTATTGAATGCCACAGCCCTCCCGGGCCTCTTCGCAGGGGTCCGGGAGCTTCACATCTGGTTCATTTCATGTTCTACGGTACTGGGATCGAATTCCTCTGTCCTGTCACGCAGATTGTGAACTAGAATCGCTCGTAACCTTCCGAGCATCGTCCCATGTTCCGCATCTCCCGTGGCTGCCTCCTGTTACTCCTTGTCATGATCGCCGCGGGTTTCCTTTTCCAGATTCCGATCGGCGCACAGCAGACCGGTTCCGCAGTGGAGCAGCATTTTCTTGCTGCTCAGCAGGACCAGCAGCACGGGTTGCTCGACGCAGCCGTGGAAGAGTACAAAACCGTGCTGCGTCTGCAGCCTGGAATTCCCGAGGCTTATGTGAATCTCGGTCTGGTCTACTACGCGCAGGCGAAATTCGCGCAATCGGCCGATGCGCTTGCGACAGCCGCCAAACTGCGGCCTGGCATGCGCGGCGTAAGTCTGTGGCTGGGAATTGACGATGTGAAGCTGGATCGCCCCGCGCAGGGCGCCACGCTTTTGCGCGAGGCCATTCGCCAGGACCCCAACGACAAAATCGCGCAGAGCTGGCTCGGAACTGCGCTTTGGAACGCAGGGCAGATGGAGGCAGCGCTGCTTCAGCTGCGTGCCGCCTCCGCACGTTTCCCCGGCGATCCGGATCTGCTGTTCGCGCTGGCCGAAGCCTACGGCAAGGCTGTTCGTGAGCAAACGGAGAATCTGCTCGAGGAATCCGCCGGAACTGCTCTTTCCGATCGCATCTATGCCGATACGTATGTTGAGGAGCGCGACTGGGAAAAGGCTGAAGGCCATCTGCGCCGCGCCCTCGAACGCGATCCACGCTCGGTGGACGCGCATCTTGAGTTGGCCAATGTTTTCTTTCGCCAGTCTCAATTCTCCGATGCCCAGGCGCAGCTTGAGCAGGCGCTGACGCTGGCGCCGGGTTCGGCGGCCGCGCTGGCGCGCAGCGGCGAGGTGCTCATCCTGACGCAAAAGCCGAGCGAAGGACTTTCGCGCATCGGGAAGGCTCTCGACATCGACCGTAACGAAGCGCTCGATGCACTGGGACTGCCGCTGGGAAATCCCATCGAGCAGGCCGAGAATGCGGAGCCTGCCGGGCAGCTCTCCTCCCTGTGCCGCCAGGCAGCGGCGAACCTTGAGGCGGAGCCAGGTTCCAGTCCGGCCAAACAAGCTGCGATGGCCGCCCTGTACGCGACGGCGGGAGAGGAGGCTTCGGCTGTGCGCGCATTCCGAATCATTGGGCAGGCCGGTTCGGACTCCACTCGCGGCGCGAGTCTCTTTGCCGGTGCGACGGCGGCCTTTTACCAGCACCGTTATGACGAAGCGGAGTCGGACCTCCTGCGCTGGCTTGCGATCCATCCGGGCGACCGCGAAGCCCGCTGGAAGCTGATTCTGGTGCGGCGCCATATTGCCATGGAGCAAATCTTCCGCCTGGTTGTGGTCGCGCCGGATTCTTATCACGTGCATCAGCTGCTCGGTCAGCTCTATGTCGATCGGGGGGAAGACAACAAGGCTCTGGCCGAATATCTCGCGGTTGCCGCCGCCCGGCCCGATCTTCCCGGAGTTCATTTCTGGCTTGGCCACCTCTACTGGAAGCATGCCGACGCGGATCACGCGCTCGCCGAACTGACGCGGGAACTCCAGCTGGATCCCGGACACCCCGAGGCGAACGGGGAACTGGGCAGTGTTCTGGTGGCCGAGGGGCGGGCGGCCGAAGCAATTCCTCACCTCGAACTGGCCATCCGCAGCAAACCCGATTTGTGGCCGGCCTATGCTCAACTGGGACGCGCATACGCCAGCGAGAGAAATTACACGCGCGCCGAAGAAGTTCTGAAGCGGGCCCTCGCCCATGACCCCGATGGCTCGGCGCACTATCAATTGGGCCTGGTTTTTCGCGCCGAGGGTAAAATCGCCCAGGCGCAGCAGATGTTCGCCCAGGTGCGTGCGATCAAGAACGAGAGCATGACCGCAACCCCGGTCGAAGCCGGCGCGGGTCATGGAGCCACGCCATGAGTCGGTGCTGGATGCTTGTTCCCCTGGTCTGTCTCGCCGTGGCAGGCTTGTCCGGCGCGCAGAATCCGGCGCTCGACCAGGGGGTGCAGCTCATTCGCGAAGGGCGCTTCGAGGAGGCGCTGCTCAGGCTCGAAGAGGCGCATCGCGTCGCGCCGCGCGATCCCGCCATTGAGAATCTGCTGGGCATAACCGAAACGAAGCTGGGGCACGTTGACGAAGCCGATAGCCACTACCGCAACGCTATCCGGCTCGACCCCTCACAGGCGGCTCCTCACCGCAATCTGGGCTTTAATCTGCTCACGGCCAAAGATTATGCCCGCGCGGAACCGGAGCTGCGTGAAGCTTCCCGCCTCAATCCCCAGGATCCCTTTGCCCACTACTATCTGTTGTTGCTGGCGCTCGCCACCGGGCGGGATGCCGAGGCGCTGAACGAGGCTTCGCACGCAGGCCGGCTCGTCGAAAATGATCCTGAAACCTCTGCCGAATTGGCGGAAGCGGAGATACGCCTGGGCCATGGGGATGAGGCCGGCAGCGAGGTCGAACGTCTGGAGACTTCCAGCCAGCTCGCCTCCGCAAGGGAGTATGGTATCGCCGTTCTTTTCGCCCAGCACGGCTTTTATGCTGAGGCGGTCCGCTGTTTCCGGCACATTGCTTCCGAGCAGCCCTCATGGCAGAACCGCTATAACCTGGCGCTGGCCCTGCTCTACGATAATCAGCCTGCCGAGGCATCTTCGCTCCTTTCTGCATTGCACGCCGAGCAGCCGGCGAATGCGGACATTCTTATGTACCTCGGCTCCGCATTCGAGATGCAGCAAAAGATACCGGAGGCCCTGGAAGCCTATCGTGCAGCGCTCGCGGCCGATCCCTCGAATCCCGATCGTACCCTTGATTACACCCGTGTTCTGATGGATGCCGATCGCTACGACGAGGCTATCCAGGTGGTTCAAAGCGGGTTGGGAAAGACCGCGGAAACTCCCCCGCTGCAATTGCGCCTGGGCGCCATTGAAATGGTCAAAGGTAATTACAGCGCCGCGCGCGATGCATTTCATGCCGCGCTGGCTGCCGATCCGGATCTCGATGTCGCCTGGGTCGGACTGGCGGAAACGTATGCGCGTGAGGACAACGACTCTGAGGCCATTCGTATTCTCGAGTCGGCGCGGGCAAAAAGACCGGGCCGCTACCTGCTGGAGTATTACTTCGGGCTGCTGGCCGCGCGCCTCGGCCGCGTGCCGGAGGCGGTCATCGCGCTCGAGAATGCGGCAAAGCTGGAGCCCTTGTCCCCTGATCCGTTCTTTCAACTGGGCAAGCTATATGCGGAGCAACAGAACTGGCTGAAGGCCCGCCAGGCCCTGGAGCATGTTACGGAGCTGAACCCCCAATTCGCCCCCGCGCACTACCAGTTAAGCCGCGTCTACGCGCATCTTGGCATGGATGCCAGAGCCGAGCAGGAAGCGCAGCGGACGCGCACGCTGATTGACGCGCAGCGCAACGACGTACTCCGCAAGCAGCGCGAACGAGGAGCCAGTTTTCAACCGCAGACCTCGGCAACGGTTTTGCGGTAAATATCGACCGGGCACTACCACTTCCATCGCAGGCGATGGGTCTCCGTGGTGTGCATGGTGCTCGCCGGGGTGGGGGCGGTCGATGAGGGAGGCGTCGAAGTCCTCCAGCACCTGTCGCCAGAGGTTGTAGATGAAAGCCGGAGCGCCACTGGCTGTGATGTGTTGTTACGCCGGCGGCAGGGGCATCATCAAATCCAAATCCGTACGCGAACGGGCGGAGAAACGCGGCGGCCATATCTTTGAGCTACCC
>JASIAO010000452.1 GCA_030041955.1 Acidobacteriaceae bacterium
GTCCCGACGCGTATTTGTACCTGGGGCAGATGGAGTACAACACCGGGAATTTGAACGCGGCAGAAAGGGATTTGCAAAAGGCGACTGCGCTGACGACAGACCCATCGCGCAATCGGTATCAGATACAGAAGGCGTATTACCTGCTGGGGCGGATTCTGATGCGGGAGGGCAAGGAGACTGAGGCGGCGGCGGAGATGAAGATCGCGCAGTCCTACCTTGAGCACAACTTGTCGCAGGACAAGACGCAGCTTTCCGGATTTCTGGGACAGGGTGGGCAGGGAATGGGCGGGCCGGGCACAACGCTGGCGATAGGGAGCGGGGACGCGGACAAGCAGCCGGCGACAAATACCGCGGAGGCGAAGAGGCTTGTGGATTTTCAGAAGCAGATCGCGCCTGCGATTGCGGACGGCTACAACAATCTTGGGGACATTGCGGCGACGAACAGGGATTTTGGGGCGGCGGCGGGGTATTTCGAAAGCGCGGCGGAATGGAATCCGGCATTGCCGGGGCTGGATCTGAACTGGGGCCGGGCGGCGTTTGAGGCGTCACGATTCGGCGACGCAGTGATACCGCTGACGCGGTACATGCAGGGGCATCCGGACGATCAGAACATCCGGTCGGCGCTGGGGATCAGCCAGTACATGATCCAGAATTACCGCGGTTGCGTGCAGACGCTCGCGCCGATCGTGGGGAAGATGGGTGAGGTTCCGCAGGTAGCGTTTGTCTACGCCAATTCGCTGGTGAAGACGGGGCAAACGGCAGCGGGGATCGAGCGGCTGACGGCTCTGGAAAAGGCCCACCCGGAAATTCCGGATGTGCATCGCGCGCTGGGCGAGGCATACGCGGCGAGCGGTGAGACGCAGAGGGCGGCGGAGGAATTCGAGGCGGCAAAGAACGCATCGGCTGCGACGCCGGCGCAGCATTAATCCTGTATTTTCGGCGAAGGCCAGCCGGTCATTTAAAATCGGGAGAATCCCAGCAACAGCACGGTGAGCGATCGGGGTTCGCGCCCGTCCATCCGCTGAATTCCGCAGCAATTTGAGCCGTATCTTCGAAAGGTCCCTTGACGGAACTCTCGTACGACCAGCCTAACTGGAGGCCGAGCCATAATCCCTGGCTGGTGGCGCTGACGGTCACGCTGGCCACGTTTATGGAGGTGTTGGACACCTCCATCGCCAACGTGGCGCTGCCGCACATGGCCGGCTCGCTGGGCGCCAGCGAGGAGGAAGCCACATGGGTGTTGACCAGCTATCTGGTGGCGAGCGCGGTCGTACTGCCCATCTCTGGGTGGCTGATGGAGCGGATCGGGCGCAAGCGTTTTTACATGACGTGCGTGGCGCTGTTCACCACGTGCTCGGTGCTGTGCGGATTTGCGCCGTCGCTGCCGCTGCTGGTGTTCTTTCGCGTGCTGCAGGGGCTGGGTGGCGGCGGGCTCGCGCCGAGCGAGCAGGCGATCCTGGCGGATACGTTCTCCGTGCAGAAGCGCGGACAGGCCTTTGCGTTGTACGGCATGGCGGTGGTGGTGGCGCCGGCGATCGGGCCGACGCTGGGCGGATGGATCACCGACAACTTCAACTGGCACTGGATTTTCTTTATCAATGTGCCGGTGGGACTGCTGTCGCTGTTTCTGACGCAGCGCATGGTGGAGGATCCGCCGTATCTGACGGAGGAGATCTCGCGCTCGGGTCGGGTGGACTTCATGGGCCTGGGGCTGATCTCGCTGGGCGTAGGGTGTCTCGAATTCGTGCTGGATAAGGGGCAGGAGAAGGACTGGTTCGGCGATCCGAATATTCTGGCGTTCTCGATCATCGCAGCCTGCGCGCTGGCCTTCTTCGTGTGGTGGGAGTGGCGGCACGACGATCCGATTGTGGATCTGAAGCTGCTGAAAAACCGCAATTTCGGGACGTCGGTGTTTTTGCAATTCATCCTGGGGATGGTGCTGTTCGGGACCACGGTGCTGATCCCGCAGTTCCTGCAGGTGTTGCTGGGATACACGGCGGAGCGGGCGGGGATGGTGCTGTCGCCGGGGGCGCTGGTCTTACTCCTGACGATGCCCATCTCGGGGCGCATCGTCAGCTCGGGAAAGTTCGATCCGCGGATGCTGGTGGCGATCGGCTACTCGATTACCGCGGTGGGGCTGTTTAACCTGACGCGGCTGGATCTCAACGTGTCGTTCGCGCAGGTGACGATGTGGCGCGCTTACCAGGTGATGGGGCTGTCGTTCGTGTTTATTCCCATCAGCACGCTGAATTATCTGGGCGTGCCGCGGACGAAGAATAACCAGATTTCGAGTTTTTCGAATTTTGCGAGAAACATTGGCGGCTCGGTGGGCACGGCTTTGCTGACGACGTATCTGGAGCGGACGCGGCAGGCGCATGTGCAGTCGCTGGCCGCGCATGTGCAGGCAGGCAGCGTGCAGTATTCGCAGTTTCTGGATATGACCCGGGACGCGCTGATGCGGCTGGGGCAGAGCGCCGCAAGCGCGGCGGAACTGGCCATGGGCGAGGCGTGGCGGGTGCTGAACCTGCAGGCGCAGATGCTGAGCTACAAGAACGCCTTCTGCGGGCTGAGCCTGATTATCGCGTGTCTGGTGCCGCTGCCATTTCTGATGCGGCGGCCTCCGCGCGCGCAGCCGCAACCGGAATCGATGGGTCATTAATTGGCGCATCGGTGGCGGATTTGGCGGGGAAGCAGCGCAAATTCGCATATTCTGGGTGGAAGCCATGGACTTCGAACAGCTTCGCACTTTCCTTGAAGTGAGCCGCCTGAAGAGTTTCTCGCGGGCCGCGCAGAAGCTGCTGCGGACGCAGCCGGCGATCTCGGCGCAGATTCGGTCGCTGGAACAGGAAGTGGGGGCGCGGCTATTCGATCGCGACGGCGGCAAGGTGACATTTACCGCGGCGGGCCGGCTGTTTGAGCCGTTCGCCGAATACTGCATGGAGAGGCAGCGGCATATTTTGCTGGCGGTTGCGGAGCAGGAACGCTCGCCACGCGGAGAGCTGACGATCAGCGCGAATGAGGCCACGCATCTCTACGTGCTGCCGCAGGTGTTTGCGCATTTCCGGCGGCAGTATCCGCGGGTGATGCTGGGTGTGGTGCGCGCGGAGCGGCTGAAGACACTGGAGAGCGTCATCAATCGGGAAGTGGATTTCGGGGTGGTTTCGCTGCCGGTGCGGGACGCGCGGCTAACGGTGGAGACGATTCATCGCGACGAACTGGCGCTGGTTGCGCCGAAGGGGCACCCGCTGCTGGGGCACAGCACGGCGCGCGGCACGGTCCCGATTCGCGAGGCGGCGAAATACCCGCTGCTGCTGCCCACGCACGGCCGCCGGAGGGAGCAACTGGACGAGCTTTTTCGGGTGAACGACATCTCGCCGCGTGTGGCGATGGAACTGGAATCGAGCGAGATGCTGAAGCGGTACGTGAGTGTGGGGCTGGGGTTGGGATTTCTGCCGCGCACGAACGTGGCGGAAGAGGAACGCAGCGGCACATTGTGCCTGCTTTCGCTGGAAGGCGTGCGGCTGGCGCGGGATCTGGGACTGATTTTCCGCAAGGACCGGGAACTCTCTCGCGCGGCGCAGGAATTCCTGGAAATTGCGACGCAGGGATTCCGCAAGCGCAACTCGTAGGCGCATTCCGAGCGGAGCGGGCATGCCGTATGATTGAAAACGGCGTTAATTTCGTTGGACCCATCGTCCCGTTGAGCTTCTGCTTGTGATATTTTTCATCGGGGCGGACTTCTGTCGGTGAGCGTTACCCGGCGGGAGCAGCAGAAGGCTGTGCCGGAAGAGCAGATACACAAAGGAGCAGAGAATTGGGAAAAAGCATGGTTCCGAAGCGCCTGTTTTTCACCAAAGGCGTGGGGAAACACAAAGAAAGGCTAACCTCGTTTGAGCTGGCGCTGCGCGACGCCGGCATTGCCGCACAGAATCTGGTGCGGGTCTCATCGATTTTTCCACCACAGGCGAAGCTGGTTCCCCGCAAGGAAGGCCTGAAATATCTGAACCCCGGAGAGGTTGTGTTCGCGGTGGTAGCGGAGAATTCGACGCGCGAGCCGCACCGTCTGGTGGCGTCGAGCATCGGGGTCGCGATTCCCTCAGATCGTAACACTTACGGTTACTTAAGCGAGCATCACAGCTTCGGCGAGACCGAAGAACAGGCCGGCGAGTACGCGGAAGAGCTGGCGGCGGAGATGCTGGCGACGACGCTGGATGTGGATTTCGATCCGGACAAGAGCTGGGACGAGAAAAAGGAAATCTACAGGATCTCGAACAAGATCGTGCGTACGGCGAACGTGACGCAATCGGCGATCGGCGACAAGAACAGCCGGTGGACGACGACGATCGCGGCGGCGATTCTGATTTTCGAGTAATTTCTGGATGGAGCGGGCAGGGCGTGGGCCATGGGGCCTGCGCCTTTTGCTTGTTTTTCTCCGAATCGGTAACAACGGCCGGCACAAATATGGTGACAAAAACGACATTTCGGGTGGGACTGGTGCAGATGAGCTGCGGGCCGGACCCGGATGCCAATCTGGAGACCGCTGCGGAGCGAGTGCGCGAAGCGGCGCGGCAGGGGGCGGAAGTGGTGTGTCTGCCGGAGCTGTTCCGCGCGCAGTATTTTTGTCAGCGGGAAGACATCGCGCTGTTCGATCTGGCGGAGCCGATTCCGGGGCCGAGCACGGAGCGGCTGGGCGCGGTGGCGCGCGAGGAGCAGGTGGTGGTGATTGCGTCGCTGTTCGAGCGGAGGGCAGCGGGCCTCTATCACAACACCGCCGCAACGATCGAAAGGGATGGCCGTGTGGCGGGACTCTACCGGAAGATGCACATTCCCGACGATCCGCTTTACTACGAGAAGTTCTATTTCACGCCGGGCGATCTGGGATTCCGGGCGTTGGACACATCGGCGGGGAAGATCGGGACGCTGGTGTGCTGGGACCAGTGGTATCCGGAGGGGGCGCGGATCACGGCGCTGCAGGGCGCGAACGTGCTGTTTTATCCGACGGCGATCGGCTGGCATCCGCACGAGAAAGAGGGATTTGGAGTGGCGCAGTACGAGGCGTGGCAGACGATTCAGCGCGCGCACGCGATCGCCAACGGCGTGTTTGTTGCGGCGGTGAATCGCGTTGGCGTGGAGCATGGCGATGTGCGCGGAAATCGCGTGGAGGGTCCGGGCCTGGAATTCTGGGGCGGGTCGTTCCTGGCAGATCCGTTTGGGCGAGTGATTGCAAAAGCGGCGCACGACCGGGAGGAGATCCTGATCGGTGAGATCGATCTGAGTCTGCTGGAGGACACGAGGCGCAACTGGCCGTTTCTTCGCGACCGGCGCATTGACGCCTACGCGCCGATCGTGAGGCGCTTTCTCGACGGAGAGAACGAATGACGCGGTGGTCCAGGGAAACGCTGCAATTGGAAGGACTGCCCCGGGACCTTGGCTTTCGCATGCCCGCGGAGTGGGAGCCACACCGCGCGACGTGGGTCGCGTGGCCGCACAATCTGCGCGACTGGCCAGGCAAGCTATTGCCCATCCCGTGGGTTTATGCCGAAATCGTGCGGAATCTGAGCCGGGCGGAGGACGTCCACATTCTGGTGAACAACGCGGCTCTGGAAAAGCGGGCTACGGGCGTGCTGCGGCGCGCGGGCGCCAATCTGTCGCGGGTGCATTTTCATCATTGGAAGACGGACCGCGTATGGACGCGCGATTCGGGGCCGATATTCGTCAAGCGGGACCGGTTGGGGCCGCGGCCTGAAAGGCTGGCGGTGACGAACTGGAAATTCAACGCGTGGGCGAAGTATCCGGACTGGCGCCACGACGACCAAATCCCCGGGCGGGTCGCGGATCTGCTGCACCTGCCGCAATGCATGCCAACGATTGCGACCGAGGACGGGACGCATCGCGTTGTACTGGAGGGCGGATCGATCGACGTGAACGGCCAGGGAACCCTGATCACGACAGAAGAATGCCTGCTGAGCGAGGTACAACAGCGCAATCCCGGCGCGACGCGCGAGGGTCTGGAAAAAGTTATGCAGGACTACCTGGGCGTCGAACAGGTGATCTGGCTGAACCGCGGGATTGTGGGAGACGATACGCACGGTCACGTGGACGATATCGCGCGGTTTGTGGGGCCGAATACGATCGTGGCTGCGGTAGAGCCGAATCGCAGAGATGAAAATCATCTGCCGCTCCAGGAGAACCTTGACCGGCTGAAGTCGGCGCGGAATCTCCAGGGCAAGCCCTTCAAAGTCGTCGAGCTGCCGATGCCAGAGCCGGTGATTTTCGACAAACAGCGATTGCCGGCGAGCTATGCGAATTTCTACATTGCCAACAGTCGTGTTCTCGTGCCAACCTTGAATCACTCCGTCGATCGCAAGGCGCTTAACATACTCGCAGACGTAATTCCAGGTCGTGAGGTGGTGGGGATTTACTGCGGAGACCTGATCTGGGGGCTGGGCGCAGTGCACTGCATGACGCAACAGCAACCAGAGGCTGCAACGGAGTCCTGATGTCGAACAATCTGGAATG
>JASIAO010000453.1 GCA_030041955.1 Acidobacteriaceae bacterium
GGCAATCGGTCTGGGCTTGCAGCGATCGGCAGGGCAGGAAGAACAGGACCGCAGACACAAGAACAGCGAGGCCGATGGAGAATTGCTTTTTCATAGCAGCTCCATAAGTGCGAACCGCGCGCCGGGACGGGAGAGCGAGGCAGGATTCGAGTCTGCCGGTCGACCCTCCCGCCCACGGCGGCGGCGGTGCATCCGCGATGCGCTACTTTTGCAGCGTACGAATGTACGAAACCACTTCCTTGATCTGGGCGTCGGTCAGTTTGCCGTTATACGCCGGCATTTTGCCCTTGCCGTCCTTCGTGGTCGCGATGAGCGAAGCGTCCGAAGCGCTGACCACTGAGGGGTCCTTGAACGACGGGATCTTCATCATCTTGCCCATCGGGGTTGCAGCGGTTCCGTCGGGGCCGTGGCACATCGCGCACTTGGCTTTGTAGGTGTCGGCTCCGGCGCTCTGTGCGAAGACAGGCGCCGCAATGGTCGCGGCGAGCAGGATAAGAGCCGCGGTTCTGATGCGATGGTTCATGAGGATGCTCCTTGCCGAGGGTTTCGGACCCAGGCTCTTCTCTGAAATAAAGCCTGGAGGATAGTCCGGTCTGTGACGCGAAACACAATGCGGTCAGACACAGGTGACGATGGGACCCAGCGGCCGGAACGGCGCCGCAATTCGTTTATCCCTGACCCTGGCTCTGGTCCTGGCCGTGCGGATGGCCGGGCACCGGGCGTGCCGGATCTTCCAGAGAGCCCTCGGCGCTGGTCTCACGCACTTCATGCTCCGGCGCACGGCCGGTCAGGAAGGTCCACTTCACGGGGTAGATCTCGGGATCAAAGAGGACCGCGTAAAAGTGCCAGACGACAATGGCCGCCGTGGCGAGGATCGCCTCATAGAAATGAACCGCCGTGCTGATGTCAAGAATCGACGCAGGATGCGGCAGGTTGGCGAGGATCCAGTCATTCAGCCAGAGCAGCACGCCCGTGATGGCCATGACCACGGTCCCCCAGACGAGCGCCCAGTACTCGGCTTTCTCGGCGTAGTTGAAGCGGCGGTAGACCGGCAGGCGGTCGCGGCGTCCGAGATTGTATTCGACCGTCTGAACAGCCTCCTTGGCGTCGCGCAGGTCGGGGATCATATCCCTCAGCCAGCGCCGTCCGCTCTTTTTCGCGGAGAGGTAGACGATGTGGTAGACGGATGCTCCGATGAGCAACACGCCGGCGACGCGGTGGATCCAGCCGCGAACGGGGACGTGGTGCTCCCAATGGACGAACGGGGCGGCCCAGAGGGAGTGCGGGTATTTGAGGGCGAATCCGGTGATAACCAGAACGATGAAGCTGACGAGCAGCACGGCGTGCTGCACGCGTTCGTTGAGCGTCATGCGGAGCTGGCCGCCTGCCTGCCGGTAGTGGGCGAGCGAGCCCCTGGCCTTGCGGCGCCAGTCCAGCAGGTTGTGCAGGAACATGAGCCCGACGGTGACGGGAATGACGATGAAGTAGAAGATTTTGACGAAGTCGAGGACGCGTCCGCCGGGCGTGGCGGCGGGCAGCGCATGAACCGGCCCGATGGCGAAGCGCCGCCCGGCATCGGAGTGGCACTGGCCGCAGGTCTTGCTGAGGTTGGCGCGGTTGACAGTGGAGCGCGGATCGCTGGAGGGATAGATATTGTGGACCCCGTGGCAACTGGCGCAGTTGGCGACGGTCTGCCGCCCTTCGCGCGCGGCCAAGCCGTGGTAACTGTCCTCGTAGGTGGGGACGCGATCCTGCGGCAGGGCGAAGCCGGCCATCAGCTGCGTGTCGGCATGGCAGCGTGAGCAGGCTTCCTGCGCGACGTTGGCCATGTACACCGGCGAGCCAGGATTGCCCGGCGCGAGAATGCGGTGCTCGCTGTGACAATCGATGCAGGTGGCAGCCTGGAGCACGCCGCGGGCGACCGCCTGGCCGTGAATGCTCTGCGCGTAGGTGTTGTAGACGGCGGCGTGGCAGCGGCCGCAGGTGGCGGCGACGTTCTGCTTCCAGATCTTCGAACGCGGATCGGAAACGGGAAGAATATCGTGCGTGCCGTGACAGTCGTTGCAGGACGCCGCGTTCATATTGCCCTGCTGGATGGCGCGGCCGTGCACGCTCTGCCGCCAGGCATCGACCGGGCGCACTTCCGCAAACATGTATTTCGCGGCCAGCTGCGGGTTGGAGTGGCAGGAGCCGCAAGTGTCCGGCAGGCGCTGCTTGCTGACCGGCGAAAGCGGGTCGCTGGAGGGCAGCGCGGCATGTGCGGAGCCGTGGCAGCTCTGGCAGGTGGGCACGTCGCCATTGCCGTGATCGAAGGCGCGCCCGTGAATGCTGGCCTTGTACTGCTCGACCTCGGTCGCGTGACAGGTAGCGCAGAGCTGCGTGCCCGCGACGGCCTTCGCCACATTGCCGGTGCCGTGGCAGGAGATGCACGTGGCTGAACTGGCGGGATTGCCGAGCGCGGCATGCGCGCCCGTGACCATATCCTTCGCGGCATCGGCATGGCAGGTGACGCACGAGGCTGAGGCCGACGCGGCGTTATGCGTCTGCGCCGTCGCGCCAGCGTGGCAGTCGGTGCAGCCGAGACTGCCATGCGGGCCCTTCATGTGCACCGCGGGATTGATGGTGATATCTTTGCCCGCGGAATTCTTCAGCCCCGTCGAGGCGCTGTGGCACATCAGACAATCGGAAGCCTGCTGCGCATGCGCACCGGCAATCAACGGGACGAGCAGACAAAAAAGAAAAAGAACCGGAGCGCCGATCCGGCGACGTCCGGTTCGTTTGGCGCCGCGGAATGGTGCCCGAGGCAGGTCCCGCGCGTGAGTCCCCATAACTTGCCTTCTTCCCTGCTCCGCCAGGATGGGGGAGTTGTCCCGGCGAGCCAGTAGAGCCCGGCACGCGACGCGCCGAACTCAGGCAACACTTCACGGCGCAAAGGACTTCCCTGCCGCCTCAATGCCTGGCGGTCAGGGCGACACGGAGCGCCGCCGCACCTCTACTTCTGCAGGTTGCGGATATATGCCACGACGTCACTGATCTGCGCGTCGGTCAGCTTTCCCGCGTATCCCTGCATCTTGCCGACGCCATCCCTGATCTGCTTGAAGAGGTCGGCGTCGGAAGCCTTCACGTCCTCGGGCGATTTGAACGAGCGGAGCTTCATGCTCTTCCCGATGGGCGTTTCGCCGGTGCCATCGGCTCCGTGACACATGGCGCATTTCGCTTTGTAAGCGGCCTCGCCCGGCTGCTGCGCGAAAGCCGGAACGGCAAGAGAAGCTGCAACGAGAGCAAGTACTCCAAAACGGATATTCGATTTCAAGTTCTGCTCCTGACCGCAGTGCGATGGCCGGGGCGAACCCCGGCCACCTTTGCTGCCTGACGCGCCTCAGAATTCGTAGTGCATCCCGAGGGTGATGTTGTTGGCGTGGAAGTTGCGGGGCGCCGTTTCCCCGGCCGGCGAGATGGTCATTCCGGTCTGCACGCCGGCAAGCGAGTTGCAGGCCACCACGGCCGGCGCAATGGGCGTGAAGTTTGTTTTCGAGGTCGGGACGGGGTCGGACGTCGAACAGTACGCCGCGCCGGACGGCCCGCCCTCGCCATAGCCGTAATAGTTGTATTCCGCCTTCCAGACCCACTTGTGCACGGTGTAGGCGAGATCGACGAAGGGGGTCTGGTATGTGGAGACCAGCGAACCGGCGACGTCGCGCGGATCGTTATAGAAGCGGCTGCCGCTGACCGAGCTGATGCGGTAGCCGATGTTGGAGTGAAGCGCCGTGGTGGGCGCCACGCTGAAGGCAACCGAGCCCGACTGCGTGGGAGCATCCTCGAAGTCCCTCACCGGCCCGAAGTCGTAAGTGCCGGAGCGGCCGGCGCTGGTGGATGGGCATACCGCACCGTTGGCAGGAGCGGCAGCGGGCAGTCCCGCAGCGGCGTTGGAGCCGCCCAGATAGCAGATGTTGGTGGCTGTGTAGACATCGCTGTACGCGTAATCGAAATCGAGCCCGTAGCGCTCGTTGGGGAAGATTTGCGCGCCGAGGCTGGCCACGCGGCTGTGCGCGACGTGATCGAGCGGGCCGGCGTAGGCGGCGCCAGTGGCGCTGCCGCTGAACGCCGGCGCGATATCGGCCTGGTTGTTGTTGGTGTTGTTGTGCAGCTCCATGTCGTTGTACGCGCCGGAGAAGGTCGCCCACGCCCTCGCACGATAGAGGGTATGCACCCGGTAGTGCTGTAGCTGGCGCGGAGCTACCGGTGTGAAGACGTTGTCGGCGTACAGCACCTCGGCCGTGCCATTGAGGTCCCATTTGTCCGTGGGCCTCAGCGACGCGCCGAAGATGCCGCCGTTCTGGTTGATGGTGACCGTTCCGTTGGTCGTGGCGCCCACCGCCAGGGCCGCGCTGTGGGGAATGCCCTCAGCGATGACGTGCCGGTTATGCAGCCACGAGAGCGAGAGGCTCGCCCGCGACCAGCCATCCCAAGTGGCGGTGAGGTTGTTGTTGGTGAACTTCTGGCCGAAGAAATCGGGCAGAGGAACGCCGATCGAGCCGCTGCCCTCAAACGTGCTCTTGCCGGCGGCGACCGGCGTGGTGGTGAGCGTGGGATAGGTGATGGTTTCCTCGTTAGCCACGGCAGGGGTCGTGACGGTGGTCCCGCTGGTCATGGTGGCCGTTCCCGGCTGCTGAAGGTTCGAGTAGCTGATGGCTTCCGAGAGGCCCAGCTTCTGGGTAACCTGCCACTCAATGCCGTAGTCCGCGGCGAAAACTTCGCGTTTCGCGCTGGCGGTCGCCGTGTAAGTGATCTCGCGCGACGTCCCGGCCAATCCCTGGAAGTTGTCGTAGTACGACGGCAGGCTCATGTTCGCGTTGGTGTAGCGAATGTCGCCGTTCATCGAGACGGTCCGGATGCTCGAGCTCTGGAAGCGGAAGATCTCGGTAGGAAAGAGCAGGCGTGTGGGCTGATAGCGCTGGTAGCCGCTGAGCACATTGCAGGCAGGATTGATGATCGGCAATCCGCCGGGCACATTGGGAGCGGAAACCGGAGGCGTCCCGCCCGTGCTGTTGGAGTTGCAGGCAGGATAGGAGTAAGTAACCGTCGGGGAAATGGTCTTATAGGGCGTCAGGGCGTCGTAGTCCGCCAGCAAAGCAACCTTCGTTCCGTCCGGTTCCTGAAACCGGAAGGTGTTTGGATCGGCGCTGAACCAGGAGTCTTCCTTGTAGTGGTCCACCTGCTCCTCGAAGGTCAGTCTGGTCTGCGGCAGGATCTTCCAGTCGAGGGCGCCATAGAAATTGTCCGCGCTGTTGCGCTGGTTCTCCTGGAGCAGCAGGTCATACGAGCCAGCCACCTGATAGCCGCTGGGCGACAGGCTGGGCCCCTCAAAGATGTTCTGCGAATAGCCGGCGCGATACGTCACCTTCGAGAGGGGCGCCAGCGTCAGGTTCGTGTCCGTCATGCGGCGCACGGTGTTGTAGAGGAAAGGCGACTGCAGAACCTGCGGCCACGCATAGGAGCCGACAGGCGCAGTGGTCGGACCGATGGGAATGGATTGCCCGGACGGAATGTTCGGGTTGCCGAGCAGGTCGTAATCGAAGTACTGACGGTCGCGGCGAAACATGCCGGAGAAGTCGTAAATGCGGCCCTTGAAGAAATCAATCTTCGCGAAATCGTAGGGATCGCCGCCGAAACCGCTGCCGAACGCCGTGAGCGAATCGATGGGGGTGTGCTGCGCGCCGGGAAGCGCGTGCAGCTGGAAGGTTTCTCCGAGGACGCGCGGTCCGGACTGCTCGTTGACCAGCGTGTCATACATGGCGCCGCTGCCCGTGGTGGACACCATATGCCCGCCCAGGTCGATCGCTTCGTGGAGTGAATAGCCCTGCGGCGCAACCGGCTGCGTCGCAGACGCCGGAATCTGAGCAACCGGGGACTGCGCCGCCGCGATCCCTGTCGCCATGGCCAGAATGGCCGCTCCTGCTCCCATCACCAGGCGCCGCACTCCCGTTGGGGCGGACTCCCGATTCCTATTCCGTGACAACCAGCTCATCGTCTTCATCTCAAGCCTCACTGGAGGAACATCGCCTCATCGAATCCCTTGTGCCTGTCTGCATCCCCGACCCGAACCCGGGAAGCGCCATGCCATCCCGGGTCTCACGCACCTAGCGCAGAAACGCCTGGTTGATGTTGGAGCCGTGAATGTAGGTGTGGCAGCTCGTGCACGGAGCCAGCTCGTCCGATCCCGCGCCCATGGAGTGAACCGTGCCATTAGCCACGCGGCTGTGGCACTGGTTGCACAGAGTGTTGATCGAAGGCATGTTCAGCATCCGGGCGTTCTGCGATCCGTGCGGCGAGTGGCAGCCCACGCACCCCTCCGCCTTCACCGCTGCGTGCTCGTACACAAACGGTCCGCGTGTTTCCATGTGGCACTTCGTGCAGATCGCGTTCTGGTCGGCGGTGAGTTTCAGGTTGTTCGCCTGGAAGGTGCCGTGCACGTCGTGGCAATCGCTGCAGGAAACCGCGCCCTCGTTCACCGGATGGTGGAACGGCATGCTGAACGACGGCTTCACATCCGTGTGGCACTGGAAGCAGAGCTGCGGCTGGCTGGCCTTGAGCAGATTCACGTCGGTCCTGGCGGCGTGCACGCTGTGGCAGCTCAGGCAGGTCACGCCCGCCTTGCCGTGCGGCGAGCGCTCGAAATTCGGGTGGGTGCCGGCGTGGCAGCCGAGGCAGGTATTGTCGATCTCCTGCGGGCTCATGCTGGCGAAGCGCCGGATCTTCGTCACGTCGCCGCCGCCCTCCACGTGGGCGCTGCCCGGTCCGTGGCAGCTCTCGCAGGTCACGCCCTTGCCGGCGTGCTCCAGAGCGAGACGGGAATGAGGATTGCCGGCGAAATTCTTCACCACATCCTCGTGACATGTGGCGCAGGTCTCCTGGCCGACGTACTCGGCCGGAGTCGCTGCCGCCTTCTGTTGAGAAGTTGCCGCTGCCTGCTGGCCCCCGCCAGCCGCCTGCGCCAGCCCGGTCCCTGCGAACCCGGTCAGCAGCACCAGACACGCGATGCTGATACTGATACGCCGCATGCGCCTTCACCTCGCACAGCCGGTCGGGTAACGTCCAACATTGGGTACCCCGCCCTGGCTGGATTTACTGCTTCGTACACTGGTGGAGCTTATCGGCTGAACGGAGTGCGGCTCAGTGACGAACATCACAGGAGGGTTTTTCTTACGCCGGCAAGACCAGATCGGGAAATGTAACCTGCAGAAAATGCAGAATGGTACTGCATGGCAGCTCTGTTACTTTGGTTCGTGGATTGTGCCCGTTACTGTGACAAAATGCGCTCGCGCTGCCACGAGATGATTTACGCGGTCCAGGCAACGTCCCCGCACGCGGCCTGCAGTTCCACGGGGAGATCGTTGGCTGCCGAGTGCGGATCGCCGTCGGCCTGCGGCCACTGCCTGATCTGGGCAAAGGCTGCATCCAGCAGCGCCGGGAGCGCCGCCTGAACCGGAGGCGTAAGCTCCGTCCCCCAGCCGATGGTCTGTGGCTGCACGCCGAGCACGACTATCTCCTCGGGCGCGCCGCCGGTCAGCCGCATCGCGCCGACCAGATCGGAGAAGCCGAGCAGGTGCACGCTTTTGCCAATGGGCAGATCATCGATGGCCTCTCCTGCGAAGCGCAGCAGCGTGCCGGGAGCTGTGCCGGTATCGATGGCATCGAGCGCCAGCAGGTGCGTCACGCCGTCGAGCGGATGCAGCAGATCAAGGCCGAGCGTGCCGCCTTCGATTACCGGGATCGAGGCCGGCAGGCGCGGATCGGCGCGCATGGCCGCGATGGCCAGCATGCCCACGGCATCGTCGGCCCGCATCAGGTTGCCGAGGCCGAGCACGGCGATGCGCGGCGCGGTCATCGATCCCAGTGCCGGTTGCGGTGAATCCTGCGCTTGCTGAAGAGCGCCTGTGGCTCCAGCGCCGCGATTTCCAGCTCTTCGTCGATGGTTTCGTCGTCCACGAATTTGTATCCGCTGAAGACGCTCTCCATCTCCGCATTCCGCTCCGTCATGGCCACCAGCACCGCACTGTAGACGTGATGGATGAAGAAGCCCATGAGCAGGAAGAGGAAGAAGAAGTGGATGAAGCGGATCCACTGGATGTCGATGAGGCGCGGAATCCAGCCCACGAAAAAGCGCAGCGTGGGTGAGCCTTCCACAGTAGCGAAGAGCACCAGGCCGGTGACGCACTCCACGGCAATCAGCAGGTAAACCACGATGTAGGTCAACCCGGCGAGCGTGTTATGGCCGATTTGCTCGAACGGTTTGCGCTGCTGGAACGTGTAATAGCGCACCATGGCCTTCAGGCTCTTCCACTGGCGGCGCGTGAGCGGCAGGAACTGGCGCCAGCGCGCCCAGTGATTGCCGGCAAAGAACCAGTAGAGGCGGACGATGAGGGCGCCGATCAGCTCGAAACCGGCCAGCTCGTGGATAAAGCGCACCGTCCCCATCGTCCACTGGCGCGGGCCGGTAAAGATGAGGAAGGGATGATTCATGTAGAGGCCGGTCCAGGTGAGCACAGTCA
The DNA here is from genome assembly GCA_030041955.1 of Acidobacteriaceae bacterium. Classification (GTDB taxonomy): domain Bacteria; phylum Acidobacteriota; class Terriglobia; order Terriglobales; family Acidobacteriaceae; genus Palsa-343. Next base: position 8,553 of record JASIAO010000453.1, read on the forward strand.
CGGCGGCGACGATGCCCCAGTGGCTGAGGCGAACCGGCAGCTCCCACACGTAGACAGGAACCAGATGCTCCTCATGCGCGGCAACGTGCGGCCGCGACGGGGCGGGACGGACGATGGTTGCCATTACATGCCTCCGAGCGCCAGCGCGGCAGCGGCTTCGGCAGGAATCGGTGCAGGCTCCTCCGGCTCCGCAGCGGCGATCTGGTCACGGCCATATCTGCGGCCTTGCGCATCGACCACGTGCACGGCGCAGGCCAGGCACGGATCGAAGGAATGCACGGTGCGCAGAACCTCCAGCGGGCGGTCGGGATCGGCGATGGGGGTGTTCAGCAGTGCGGCCTCGTAGGCGCCGCGCTGCCCGTGAGCATCGCGCGGGCCGGCGTTCCAGGTGGAGGGCACGATCGCCTGGTAATTGACGATCTTCCTGTTCTCGATCTCGACCCAGTGGCCCAGAGAGCCGCGTGGCGCTTCCTCGAGGCCGAAACCGGCGCAGGATTTCGGCCAGCTTTCCGGATCCCACTTGTCTCCGTTGTGGATGCGGACGTTGCCGTGGGACATGTTGTCGTCAAGCTGAGCGATCCACGTGGGCAATTGCTGCACCACCAGGTCCGCTTCGATGGCGCGGGCGGCAATGCGGCCCAATGTGGAGAACAGCGCTGAGGGAGGGGCGTTGAACTTTGCCAGCACCCCGTTCACCGTAGCCTGCACCTGAGTGTTGCCGGAGGCGTAGGCGATCAGCGTGCGCGCCAGCGGACCCACTTCCATGGGCTTGTCGTCGTAACGCGGCGCCTTCAGCCAGGAGTATTTGGCGTTGGTGTCGAGGTAGTCGAAAGGCGGCTTCGGGCCGGAATACTTCGGGCTGGTCTCGCCAACGGCCGGGCGCAGACTGACGTTGTCACCGCCGCTGTAGTCGTACCAGGAGTGCGTGACGTACTCGGCGATCCTGCCTGGATCGAGCGGATGCACCGTGGAGAGGTCGCGGCCGAGGACCAC
>JASIAO010000454.1 GCA_030041955.1 Acidobacteriaceae bacterium
GAATTCGCCGTGCGCACCTCCAACGAGAACGCCGATACCGGCTGGACCACCGGCGGTTCCGTCGTCATCACCACGAAACACGGCGACAACCAGTGGCATGGCGACGCCGCCTTTTACGAACGCGCCGCGGCACTGAACGCCCGCTTCCCCATCGAAAATCCCGCCCAGACCTGCACCGATGGAACCTGCGTGCAAAACCCCAAGCAGCCGTTCTCTCGCCAGAACTACGTCGGCACGCTGGGCGGACCCGTCGCCAGAAACAAAGTCTGGTTCTTCACCTCCTTCGAAAACGTCCACGAGAACGCCAGTATCGCCTACAGCCCCGCCAGCTTGCAGCAGTTCGACGCGCTCAGCCAGATCGCCTCAGAGGGTCTGATCCAGGGCGTGCCCTCCATCGCCACTCCCGCAAATGTTCCCATTCCCTTCCGCGACTATCTCGGCTCCGCGCGCTTCGACTGGGCTCAGTCTGCGCGCTCGCGCTGGTTTTTGCGCGCCTCCGAAGATTCCTACACCACGCACAACGCGCTGGTGGAACAGGGCACGCTTCCCTCCACCGGTCTGCTCACCCACAACAACTACTGGAACGCGGTCGTCGGCAACTCCTACACGTTCAGTCCAGCCTGGCTCGGCAATCTGGTACTCGCCTCCAGCCTGCTGCACCTTACGCAAACGCGGAACTCGAATCTCGGCTTCGCGCTGGCGTTCCCCTTCAGCTCCACCGCGCTCACCATCTCCGGCTTCGAAACCTTCGGCGACAACCAGTTCGCCACGCCCATCACCCTTTTCCCCGACCTGCGCAATCAGGACAAATATCAGGCCCGCTACGACCTGACCCATGTTGCGGGCAATCACGACCTCCAGTTTGGCGTCGACTTCATTCATGAACCGGTGCTCGGCGGAGCCTTTGCTTCCACAGCGGAAGAGATCGTCAAATATCCTTCCAACCCCGACTGCTACGTCAATCCCGCGGGAGCCGACTGCGGCGGCCTCTCCAGCGCTTTGCCGTTCTATTTCGTCCCGCCCGCCTCGCAGTGCACTCCTGAGCCCAGTGCCGCCTCCGGCATCACCTGCACGTATACTCCGGCGGGCGACGGCAGCTTTTCGCAGAATGTGCAGCGGCTCGCCCTCTATGCTGAGGACTCGTGGCGCGTCTCGCGCCGTCTGACCGCCAATTATGGCCTGCGCTACCAGACCACCTTCGGATTATTCGAAGGCTCCGGCCGCAGCCAGACGGAGAATCCCGCCTACGTCACCCTGCAGGCATTGCAGATTCCGATCGTGCCTGGCGTGCCGCACGACGATCGCGGCCAGGTTGCGCCGCGCCTCGGGTTCATCTACGCCCTCGGCAGCCACCAGGCGACAGTCATTCGCGCCGGATTCGGCCTCTTCTTCGAGGACCTCGCGCAGAACGGTTGGGCCACCGCGTTCCAGGGCATCAACGACACGAACGCCACCACCGGCACCTGCGCGCTGACCGGAGCCCCTGGTTCTTATGCGCTCACCGGCTCCGGTTGCCTGCAGGGAGGCGCCGGCGCCACCGGCAACCTCATCGGTTCCGACTACAAGACCCCCTACGCCATCCAGATCACCGGCGGCGCGCAGCACGCCTTCAACGATAAGTGGCTGGCCAGCGCGGATTATGTGCACGTCCAGGGTGATCACGGGTATCGCGCCTTCCCCTACACGAGCGGCGCGAATCTCTTCACGCCCACGATCTCCACGTCGGATCCCAGCTACGCAGCCGATCAGACTTCCGTCGTGCCCAACGTCAACGTCTTCCAGTCCGACAATCGCTCCAGCTACAACGCCCTCATGCTGCACGCGCAAGGCAATATGCGCCGCTTCAGCCTGGTCGCCAATTATCAGTTCTCGAAGGCCCAGACCTGGGGCTGCCTGCTCGGCGAGCTCTTCGATTATGTCGATGGCGTCTGCACCCTGCAGAGCGGGCCGCTCAAGGGGCAGCTCGATGCTTTCGGCCCCGGCGATTACGGACCCTCCGGCGAGGACGTTCGTCATCGCTTCGTGCTCGCCGGCACCCTCCACGTTCCCGCAGGCTTCGAATTGAGCGGCCTCGCCCAGCTGGAGAGCGCTCGACCCATCACCATCACCAACGCCGACAACACCGGCCGCATCTGGGTGAACGGCGTTTACACCAGCCTCGACGAATTTCGCGGCACGCCCTATATGCAGACCGATCTGCGCGTCGCTCGCCCCTTCCATGCCGGCGACCGCTGGCAGATCGACCCCTTCGTCGAGTTCTTCAACCTCTTCAACCGCAACAATCCCGGCGCGAACTACGCCGTCAATGTCACCCAGCTCCCCGTCCCGGCCTCGGAGATGCAGCCCAACGCAGCCGGCATCACAAATGTCACCGACATCTGCACAAATTCGGATTGCTCCCAAACCGCGCCCATCACCAGCCTGAAGCAGCTGGAGATTCCCGAGGGGGCGCTGGGCGATTTCTTCGGCCCCGGCACCACCGTTGGCATTCCCTTCGCGGCCCAGCTCGGCGTTCGCGCAACGTTTTAGTGCGGCCCGGGATGGCTATCGGCCAACCTGCCCTGAATTCGCGGCCAGACAACTGGTCACCTACTAGCTCTGGTAGTAGAGCCCCGCTTTGCCGTACTTCTGGTCGGTAGACATCCACGCGACAGCTTTTGAGCCGCACACCTTAGTTTCTTTGGAGAGCCATGTTTCGGACGCGCCTGCTGCTGCCCGCTGCCCTTCTTTTCTTTCCCCTCACAGCATTCACTCAATCGCCCGATACCGGCGCTCTGCGCGGTTCGGTCGTGGACCCCAGCGGCGCGCCGCTCCCCGGCGTCACCCTCACTATTGAGGACGCGCAGCATCACGCCCTCCGCACCGTGCGCACCAATACTCAGGGAGACTTCGCTGCCGAAGCTCTGCCCGCCGCGCAGCCGCTGGTCGTCGAGGCTTCGGCCTCCGGATTCGCCAACGCCGAGTCGTCTGCGCTCACCCTCGTCGGAGGCTCCACGGCCAATCTGCAGCTTCACATGGCGCTGCCCAGCGTCCGCGCCCAGATCGTTGTCACTGGCGCGGCCGGCGAAGTCCGCACCGACGAGCCTCAACTCGGCGACACTCTTACCGCTGCGCAAATGCAGGCCACGCCGCTGCTCAACCGCCGCATCACGTATCTGCCTCTGCTCAACGCCGCCAACCGCCAGGCGATCAATCAGGGCGACATTTTCATGAACCAGGATCTCTTTACGGCTAACGGCACCGGCCGCCGCCAAACGTGGTTCGAAGTCGATGGCGCCAATGCGGTCGATATGTGGGGCCGCCAGACCATCTTCACGAATGTCCCCATCGACGCCATCGCGGAGATGACCGTCCTCGACAACGCCTTTGCCGCCGACTACGGCTTCGGCGAGGGCGCCGTCGTCAACATCGTCCCGCGCACCGGCGGCCCGCACTTCCATGGCGACGTGCTCGGCCTCTGGCGGCCCTCCGATCCCGAAGCCAAGCTCTCCGGTTTCTCCACCTCGACGGCCACCAGCGGCAACGACATCGTGAACGACACCCTCGATCAGGGCGCGGCCACCATCTCCGGCCCGCTTACCCCCTCCGGGCTGACCGACTTCATCGCCTCCGGCGAATACAGCTGGCAGGACCGCGCCTCTCCGGTCATTTCCCCGCTCGCGCCCGGCAACTTCATCGGCCACTATCGCGACCTGCTCGGTTTCCTGCGCTTCGACCGAGCCCTTTCCGGCACGCAGCGCGTCTTCCTGCACCTCGGCGCCGACGGCTTCTTTGACACCAACCCCAACGGCATCGTCGGCGGCAATACCCTGGCCAGCGTCGACCGCATCTTTCATCGCCGGACCTACACCGTCGAAGCCGGCGACACCATCGCCCTCGGCACCAACGCCGTCAACGAAGCTCGTCTCCAGTACCAGCTCGCCTCGCCCATCACGCAGTTCACGCCTGTCATTTACGGCACCGAGTTCTCCGTGCCCATCTCCACCGGCGGTACTTTCCAATCCGGAACCTCGCAGGCCGCATTGCTGATGAACCACCAGTACGAAATTGCCGACAACTTCACCGTCACCCACAGCCGCAACGAACTGCGCCTCGGCTTCGACGTCATCCACGCGCGCAACGGCGGCAACAGCAAGGAATTCGGCGGTCCCATCTACGATGGCGAGTTCCAGTACAACACCTGCACGCAATCTGTCTCGTATTGCGAAAGCTCCGCGTTTCTCGACAACCTTTCCAACGTAAAGAGCTACACGCAAAGCTACGGCAACGCCGACTACGTCGTGGACGACACCCTCGCCGCAGGATTCGCCCAGTGGGACACGCATCCCACCAGCGACCTCACCCTCAACCTCGGTGTCCGCTACGAGGTCCAGACTTTCACCGACGCCCGCGACAACTGGTCGCCACGGATCGGCTTCGCGTATAACCTTTCCGGGCGCGGCACCACCACCTTCCGCGGCGGCTTCGGCATCTACTACTCGCAAATCGTCGACAACTCCGAGGCCAGCTACGCCCTCACCGGCCCCACCGGCGTCTTCAACTACACCGCTGCGCCCGGCCAGGTTGGATTTCCCACCAGCGTGTCGGCGGTCCCGCTTCCTGCATTTCCTCCCGGAGCCGTCGCGCCGCTGCGCAGCCTCTATCTGCGTCCAGGCCGCGCCTCGTATTACAACCAGTTCTTCCCCACCAGCGACCTCCTCGGCTATCCCAGCGAGCTGACCAATCCGTACAACGAGCAGTGGACCCTTGGCGTCGAGCATCAATTGGCTCCCCGATGGGTATTGGCCACCGACTACGTCGGATCGCACACTCTCGGCATCCAGCGCCCCCTCGATGTTGATCCACCCACCTCGTTCATCCGCACGGCGCCCGGCCAGGTCCGCACCGCGCAGACCGCCAACTGCACTCGTCCTTACTGGGTCGCGTGGTACGCGCAGAACGGATACACTTGCGACCCCGTTCACAACTCCGGTCCCACTCCGCCCTACAGTGTCATCCAGAGCGATGTCAACGATGGCATGGCCTGGTATGACGCCCTCGACGTGAACCTCAGCCACCAGGCCCGCGGCGGTTCCGCGCTCCTCGCCAGCTACGTATGGTCGCACACGCTGGACACCGTCGACCCTGACACCACCAGCCAGAATCCCAATGATCCGCGCTTCACCGGCCGCGATCACGAGCTGGGCAACGCCATCTTCGACCAGCGCAATCGCCTCGTCCTCAGCGGCGTCTACGCGGCGCCGTTCGGATTCACTACCGGCGGCGTCGCGACGCTCGCGAGCGGACTGCCGTATAACGTTGTTACCGGCGTCAACAACAGCGGCGACACCAGTGCCACCACCGACCGCCCCGTCATCGACGGAGCCGTCGTGGGCCGCGACACGGGCCGAGGCACGCCCATCTACTCGGTCGATCCCTTCATTGGGAAGACCATCCCTCTCGGTACCGAGCGCGTTCACGCCCTGCTCCGCGCTGAAGCCTTTAACGTTCTGAACCATCGCAACGCCGTCGGCTTCAGCGGCACCTGGGGCGACGGCGCCACTCCCGCGCCCGGCTTCGGACAGCCGCTCGCCGGCATCACCGCGCAACTACCCGCCCGCGAGATGCAGTTCTCCGCAAAGATCGAGTTTTAGGGAAGCCCTGCACAACCATCTCGTTTGACAGGCAGGGGGTTGGATTGCGTCGCAAGAGGTCTGAAGATGGCTTCGGACCTGCCTGAATCATCGGGAAGCCGACTTCGGAGCGGTTTCCGGGCACACTACGCCCTGCTGAGGACCAGCCGTTTGCGGAGCAGATAGAGGTTGGCCAGCGCAAAGTTGACGCACAG
>JASIAO010000455.1 GCA_030041955.1 Acidobacteriaceae bacterium
GCGGAAGAACTCGGCGACGGTGAGCCCGGTGAGCGCCACGCGCAGACGCGCGCCTGGCGGCTCGGTCATCTGCCCATAGATGAGCGCGGCCTTCGACTTGGCCGGCTCCTCAAGATTGATGACGCCGGATTCCTGCATTTCGAGCCAGAGGTCGTTGCCCTCGCGGGTGCGCTCGCCCACGCCGGCGAAGACGGAGAAGCCGCCGTGCTTGGTCGCAACGTTGTTGATCAGCTCCATGATGACGACGGTTTTGCCCACGCCCGCGCCGCCGAAAAGGCCGATCTTGCCACCCTTCAGAAAGGGCTGGATGAGGTCGATGACCTTCACGCCGGTTTCAAACATCTCTTCGCGCGTCGACTGCTCGTCGAAAGCCGGCGCCGGCCGATGGATGGGCTTGCGCTCCTTCGCATTCACCGGGCCCAGCTCGTCTACCGGCTCACCGATGACGTTGAGCACGCGGCCCAGCGTGGCCGGCCCAACCGGAACGGAAATGGGACCACCCTGGTCGATCACCTTCATGCCGCGCACCATGCCCTCGGTGGCTTCCATGGCCACGCAACGCACGCGGCCTTCGCCCAGGTGCTGCTGCACCTCGAGCACGACGTTGACGGGATTGGGAACCTTAAAGCCGTCGCTGGTAACGCGCAGCGCCTCATAAATGGGCGGCATGGTCGCTTCTTCGAACTGCACGTCCACCGCCGGACCCGAAACCTGAATCACTCTGCCGATATTTTCTGCCATATCTCTTTCGCTGTTTTCCTGATTAGCAACTAATAACTCATGACTGACTACTAGATCGCTGCCGCCCCGCTCACAATTTCGATAATTTCCTTGGTGATTGCTGCCTGGCGAACGCGGTTCATGGTCAGGGTCAGCGAGTCGATCATGTCGGAAGCGTTATTCGTCGCCGAATCCATGGCCGTCATGCGTGCGGCGTGCTCGGCGGCGACGGATTCGAGCGTCGCGTGATAAATCTGCGAGGTCACATAGCGCGGCAGCACGTCGGCGAAGATCTCATGCGCGGGCTGCTGGTAGATGTAATCCACCTCGGCAGTCCCGAATTCCTTCGCCTCGTTCTCAAGCTGCTTCTGCGCCGCCTCGGCTTCTTTGGGATACAGGCTGACGCCCGCTGACAATGCGGCTTCTGCGGCACGCTCGCGCTCCTCGATGGTCAGCTCCCGCGCTCCGGCAATCTGCCGCTCGCCAATGGTCAGGATGGGCAGAACCCGCTCGACCACCACGCGCTGCTGGATCACCGATTTGAATTCGTTGTAGACGAGGTACGCCGCATCGATCTCCTCGTGCGTGTAGCGCGCGACGATCTCCATGGATAGCTCGCGGATGCGGTCGTAGTGAAGCTTCTCGAGCACCCCGGCATGCTCGCCGACGACTTCAATCTTGCTCGCACGCTGGCGTTCCGGCCGCTGATCTTCCTCGGCAGCCTCGGCAAACTGCGCGGCCGGATAGCGGCGGCGGAACAGGTCGCGTCCCTTGCGGCCGATCGCCTCGATGTCGATCTGCTTCTCGTCGTTTTCGAGGATGAAATTTGCAGCGGCCTTGAAGATGTTGGTGTTGAACGCGCCGGCGAAGCCCTTGTCTCCCGACACGACCACCAGCAGGATGCGCTTCTCGGGTCGCGTCAGCAGCAGAGGACTGCGCACGTCGCCGGTCTTCGGATCGTAAATCTCCGCGCGGCGCTTCAGCGACTCCAGCACGCTGGCCAGCATGGCGGCATAGGGACGCGCAGCCACAGCGCGCTCCTGTGCGCGGCGCAGCTTGGCCGCTGAAACCATCTTCATGGCTTTGGTGATCTGGCGCGTGTTGCGTACGCTGCGAATGCGCCGCCGCAAATCGAGGACGTTTGCCATGGCCTAGTGCGCTGCGACCGCCTGCGCGCTCTCCTGCGACTTCTTCTGCTCCTGCTGGCTCACCGGCTTCACGGCGCTCTCCTTCAGCTTCGCGTCTTCGTGTCCGGCCAGAAAGTTCTGCTTGTATTCCTTCAGCGCGGCGTGGATGCGGTTGCGCAGATCGTCGTCCAGCGCCTTCTTTGTCGCGATATCGTTGAGGAGCTGCGTCTGCGCCGAGTCGAGATATTTGTAGAGGCCATCCTCGAAGGCGCGAATCTGATCGACCTTCAGGTCGTCGAGATAGCCTTGCGTGCCGGCGAACAGGATAATCACCTGCTTCTCCGCCGGGAGCGGATGGAACTGCGGCTGCTTCAGCAACTCGGTGAGGCGCTGGCCGCGGTTGAGCTGATTCTGCGTCACCTTATCGAGATCGCTGCCGAACTGCGCAAAGGCCGCCAGCTCGCGGTACTGTGCAAGATCGAGCTTGAGCGTCGAGCCGACCTGTTTGACTGCTTTGATTGCCGCCGAGAATCCGACGCGCGAAACGGACAGGCCCACGTTGACGGCAGGCCGCACGCCGGAATTGAACAGATCCGTTTCCAGGAAGATCTGCCCGTCCGTGATGGAGATGACGTTGGTCGGGATATATGCCGAAACGTCGCCCGCCTGGGTTTCGATGATCGGCAGCGCGGTCAGCGATCCGCCGCCGTTCTTGTCGCTCAGCTTGGCAGCGCGCTCCAGCAGGCGCGAGTGGAGATAGAAAACGTCGCCGGGATACGCTTCGCGGCCTGGAGGACGGCGCAGCAGCAACGAGATTTCGCGATACGCGATGGCGTGCTTGGAGAGGTCGTCGTAGATGACCAGCGCGTGACGGCCCCGGTCGCGGAAATACTCGCCCATGGCGCACGCGGCGTAAGGAGCCAGATACAGCATAGGAGCGGGTTCAGAAGCCGATGCTGCCACGACGATGGTGTGTCCCATCGCGCCGTACTCGTCCAGTGTCTGCACCACCTGGGCAATGGAGGAACGCTTCTGACCGATGGCGCAGTAGATGCAGATCAGATCGTTCTTCTCGTTGTTGATGATGGTGTCCAGCACGACGGCAGTCTTGCCCGTCTGGCGATCGCCAATGATCAGCTCGCGCTGGCCGCGGCCGATGGGGATCATCGAGTCGATGGCCTTCAATCCGGTCATCATCGGCTCGCGCACCGGCTGGCGGGCAATGACTCCCGGGGCAAGACGCTCAACCGGCAGACTATCCGAGGTCTGAATGGGCCCCTTGTCGTCAATGGGCTGGCCCAGCGCATTCACCACGCGTCCGATCATGGCATCGCCGACCGGCACGCTCAGAATTTCGCCGGTCCGCTTCACCTGATCGCCTTCGCGGATCTCGGTGTAATCGCCGAGCAGCACGGAACCCACCTGGTCTTCTTCCAGGTTCATAGCCAGGCCCGCGACGCCATGGGGGAACTCGAGCAGTTCGCCGGCCATCACCTTGTCGAGGCCGTGGAGGCGCGCGATGCCGTCGCCGAGGGTGATCACGGTGCCCACTTCGTCGACGCGCATCTTCGCGTCGAAATTGGCAATCTGCTCCTTCAGGAGCGCTGTTATCTCGTCTGCTTTAATCTGCGCCATGCTGGTTTGTCCTGATCTGCTTCCCTGCCTGCCGTTCTCTTTTCGTTGCGTGGGTTAAAAGTCCTTCAATCTGCGGACAGTTCCTGCCTCAGCCGGTCCAGCCGTCCGCGCACTGAACCGTCGTACACCGTGCTGCCCGCCTGAACTACAACGCCGCCGATCAGCGATCGGTCGACTTCGTACTGCGCCTCAACCTGACCCCCGGTCAGCTCCGCGATGCCCGCTTCCAGTTCGCGCCGCTCCGCATCGTCCAGCGGACGCGCGGAGACGACCTTCGCCTCGGAGATTCCCAGTCGCCGGTTGATCTCGTTCCCAAACTCCGCGATCACCTCATCGAAGCCGGCGATGCGGCTGTTGCGGATGAGCACGGCAAGGAAGTTGCGCGTTTCCTTCGCCATCTTCAACTTTGCGTTCAGCTTGTCAAGAAACTCCACCTTCTCTTCGACCGGAAACGACGGATCGAGGAAAAACTCCCGCAGTTCGCGGCTCTCGTGCCATGCGGCGGCAAAGTCGGCCAACTGCCGCTGCACGTCTTTCGCATTCAGATGCGCCTCGAAGACCACATCGGCCAGGGCGCGGGCATATCGGGATGCGAAACTTGCCATTTAGGCCTTCCCTCCCCCGCCCCGTCGCGTGGGCGCGCCGGGAGCCCCGTTCGTTCCGTTGCCGAGTCCCTGGCGGAATTCCTTTACCAGCTCGCGATCCGTATCCGCAGAGAGCCGAATCCGGCGGCTGGCGTGGTCGATGGCGAGTTCGGCGGCAAATTTCTTCAGCTCGCGCTGCGCACCTGCCTGCAACGCGCCAATCTCCTGCTCGGCGGACGCGATAATTCGCTCGCGTTCGGCTTCCATCGAAGCGTGGATGCGCTTTTCGTCCTCGGCCGCATCATGCTCCACCTGCTGGCGGATGGCGTCGATCTCCGAATCGAGGCGCATCAGGCGCGCCTCCACCTCGGTCAGGCGCCGGTTGGCCTCCTCGGTCGCGCGTTGCGCCTCCGTGAGCGCCCTCGACACTGCCTCGGAGCGCCTGCGGAAGAGGCCGGGCAGAATCCTGAAGAGAACCACCAGGATGGCACCGATGAGAACGGCGGAATTGAGGTCCTCAAAGATCTGCGCAGCGGTCTCCGTGCTGATGTGCCCGACGCGGGCAATAGCCTTCACGATCGCGGAGTGCCGATACTCCTCGATCGACGACTCGCTCTCGCCGGCATCCATATGTTCGTCTTTTGAGATGGCCTCGCGCGCCTGCTGCGCCAGAGACTTCGACTGAGCGGGTGCCTGCTGGGCGCGCACCTGCGGCACCGGCACTGCCAGCATTCCCAAAAGAAAGATCGCGGCCAGGAATCGGGTCATGAGCTTCACTGCGAAGACTCCGCTGCCCGGGGTCGCGGCAAAACCGCGGCAAGAATCTGCGTAGCCAGCTCCGCGGACGCTGCTTCGATCTGCTTGTGCGCCTCGGCAGCCTGGGCGGTTAGCGCCAGTTGCGCAGCCCGAACCTTTTCCTGCGCGACCGCGCGAGCCGCAGCCACGGCAGCTTCGCGCTCGGTATTCAATTGCTGGGCGCGCTGCTCGCGGCGGCGGAAGAACTCTGCCCGGGCGGCCCGCAGCTTCGCCTCATACTCCTGAGCGCGCAGGTCGGCTTCCTCAATGGCCAGATGCGATCTTTCCATAGCCCCGGCCGTGCGTTCCCGCCGCTCGGCACGAATCCGCACCAGGCGGCCGTACAGAATAAAACGGTAGGCCAGCACCAGAGCAATGAAAAGTATCAGCGTCGGCACGGAACCGAGCGCAAGATCACCGATTTGGCGCAGCAATTCATCCATGGGGTCGACCGGCGTTGGCTGTCGGGAACAATTAGAGAAAGGCTCAGGTGGAACTCTAGGTTCTAACAGAGGGAAAAAATAACTGTCAAATAACCAATGGAACGAACGAAAAGACCCTCCTGATCGGCCTTAAACAGCTGTTTTGCCGGGTATTTCCGGCCTGTCCGGAACGCTGGATGGCGTCGATAAGGGGGGCTTGACCTGTCACCGTTCCGGCGTAGAATAAAGATACCACCTCGACCCGGTTCAGGGTCGGCGAGCCGGATGACCGGAGTTCCCACCACTCCGTTATCCGGCTCGTTCTATCTGAGGACGAATTCTTTCACCTGCGCCTGGGCCTGGCAGGCGGAGAGATTTCCTCCTATGATCGGACCGTGGGCTCGTCGGCTCGTTCTTACCGCCATCAGGCTGCCGGTGGAGATTTCGGCCTGCTACTGCGCCGCTGGCGCGCTGCTCGGCACCTCAGCCAGCTTGACCTCGCGCTCGACGCGGAGATCTCGACGCGTCATCTCAGTTGTGTCGAGACGGGTCGCGCACAGCCCAGCCGGGAGATGGTCCTTCGTCTCGCTGAGACCCTTCAGGTTCCGCCGCGCGAACGCAATGCCCTGTTGTTGGCAGCGGGTTACGCTCCGGCTTATCGCCACACGAACCTTGACGCAGCCGAGGCGGTGGCAGCGCGCCAGGCCGTTGACCTTCTCATGGCGCAACTCGAGCCTTATCCCGTTCTGGTCGTAGACCGATATTGGAATACTCTCCGCATGAATGCTGGCGCCAGGCGCTGGTTTGCTTTCTTCCCTGGATGCGATTCGGTAAGTCCTCACAACGGAGTCCGGCTCGTCTTCCATCCCCAGGGGCTGCGTCCCTTTATCGAAAACTGGGAACGCGTGGCCGCACGGCTCATTCAGAGAGTGCATCGCGAGGCTGCCGCCAACCCCCTGGACGGGAGAATGAAGACCTTTCTGGAGGAATTGCTGAGCTACCCGGATGTCCCGAGCCGATGGCGGATGCTCGACCTGGATGACTCTCCGCCGCCGTTCCTGACGGTTGACTACAAATGGAAGAACTCCACGCTTCGCTTGTTTTCGGCGCTTACCACCTTCGGCACCGCGCTGGATGTTGCACTTCAGGAACTGCGCATTGAGAGCTTCTTCCCCGCGGATGAAGCCACGCGCGCCGCGCTGATCAGTTAAGCGGGGCTGCAGCTATCGGAACGGATCGCCACAGCCACGTTTCGTCATGACCTCGGAGGTCATGGACGCAGTTCTCCCCGTAATGAATACTCGTTCCGGAACTCAATACAGGTGGGTACGGGGAGTGTATGGCCATGTTTCCACTCGAAGGAAAGGTTGCGGTGATTACCGGCGGGACCAGCGGGATTGGCGCTCGCACTGTCGAGGTTTTCGTGGCCAACGGAGCCAGGGTTGTGATTGCCGGCCGCCGCCAGGACCGGGGTGAGAAGCTCACAGCGAACCTGGGCGATGCCGCCAGTTTCATCCGTACAGACGTCTCTGTCGAAGCCGACGTCAGGGCGATGATTGATCACGCGGTGGACCGCTTTGGCCGCCTCGACTGCCTGATGAACAACGCCGGGAGAGGCTCGCAAAACGTGCCCATCGCCGACGTCGACCTGGAGCAGTTCGACGCGGTGATCGCCGTGCATCTGCGCGCTGTCCTTGCGGCCATGAAATATGCGGCGCGTGCAATGGCCGTTCAGGGAACGGGCAGCATCATCAATGTTGCCAGTGTCAATGGATTTCGCGCCGGCCTGGGAGGCTACTACTACTCGGCCGCAAAGGCAGCCTCGATCCACCTGACGCG
>JASIAO010000456.1 GCA_030041955.1 Acidobacteriaceae bacterium
CAGCTCCGCGCCCGCAACTTCTGGCTGGCCCGCATCTCGCGCCTCTATCCCATCTACATCGTCGCCCTGGCCATCTCCACCGGCATGCTCATGGAAGAATGGCACGCCCGCTCCCACGCGCAGTTTGCCTGGGGCGTGATCCTCACCCCGCTCCTCCTGCAGGGCTGGAGCCCCTCGCTCTCCACCTTCTGGAACACGCCCGCCTGGACCATGTGCACCGAGGCGTTTTTCTACCTCATCTTCCCGTTGGTCATTCTCTGGAAGCGCCCCCGCCACATTGGCCGCCTCTGCGCGCTCCTTCTCGGACTATGGGGACTGGGCATGGTTCTCCCTAGTCTCTACATGGCGTTCCATCCCGACGGCGTTCTCCACGCCGGCCGCTACACCGACGGCTTCTGGATCCGCGCCCTCAAATTCACCCCGCCGCCCCACATTCCCTCGTTCCTCTTCGGCATCGTCCTTGCCGACATCGACTCCCTCATCCCCCGCGGGTCCAGCCGCCGGTTCGCCCTCGGCGCGCTCGGCATGGCCGGCATCTACGCCGTCCTTTACTACGGCGACCACTTCCCGTTCCCCATGATGCACGACGGCCTGCTCATGCCCCTCTTCGGCTGCGCCGTCCTTGGCCTTGCCGGCCACAACTTCATCGCTCGCTTCTTCGGATTTTTCCCCTTCGTCGCCGTAGGCCAGGCCAGCTACTGCCTCTACATCCTCCACTTCAATCTCTGGAATCTCATCCACGATTCCCACATCCTCAACCGCACCGGCCTCGCCCGCTTCGATCCCTGGCTCAGCTACGCCCTCCTCATCACCGCCGCGGTTCTGGCCATGAAGTTCATCGAGCGCCCCGCCCAGCGCTACATCAAGCGCCGCTTCGGCGTCTCCTGACCTCGTCCCGCAATGGATTCGCAGCTCCTGGGCCGCAATCGGAGACAAACTCCTGCGCGTTCTATGCCATCGTCGGCTTCCGCAGCCGGAAGTAGCCCCACGTCCCGATGAATGAGCCCACACACCCGCTCAGGAAATGAAAAACTTCGTGAACATAGTTCCCGAGGAACAACTGGTGGAGCACGCTCTGGATCATCCTGTCCCCCCGATACGCCTCATCATACTTCGCGGCAAGACGAGCGCCGCGGCATCGCCGGCAGATTACCGCTTCAGGGCCGGCAGGCTTCAATCAGCAAACCGCACTCTAACCCGTAACCCCTGCACCGTGTCTTTCCGCATTGACATCCCCCCGCCCCGGGTGACATTCTCATAAGTTTTGTCGGGGGTTTTTCCATGAATGCTTCCAGCGCCACTCTTCGCCCCGAATCCCGCGAAGCCGGCCCGCTCACTGTCGCGCAACCCTACCTGATTCAGCAGGACTGGAACGCATACTCCGCCGACCAGCACGCCGTCTGGGCCGAGCTCGTCCGCCGCCGCATGCCGCAGCTCCTGGAGCACGCCGCGCAGGAGTATCTCGACGGCTTCCACCAGATCGGCCTGCGCGAGGACACCATCCCCAACCTCGCCGACGTCAACCGCCGCCTCAAGCCGCGCACCGGCTGGAACGCAACCCCCGTCAGCGGCTTTCTTCCGCCCGACGCCTTCTTCGAGATGCTCGGCGCTCGCCAGTTTCCCACCACCACCTACATCCGCAGCCGCGAATCGATGGAGTACACGCCCGAGCCCGACATCTTCCACGACGTCTTCGGCCATGTGCCCATGCACGCCCACCCCGTCTTCGCCGACTTCCTCCAGCACTACGGCCGCGTCTGCGCGCGCCTCATGGGCGACAAAGACCGTCTTGAGAAAATGGGCCGCCTCTTCTGGTTCACCGTCGAATTTGGCGTCATCCGCCAGAACAGCAAGATCAAACTCTACGGCAGCGGCCTCATCTCCTCGCACGGCGAAGGCACCCACGTCATCGAAGGCCGTCCCGAAATTCGCGACTTCGATCTCGACCTCGTCCTCGAGCAGAAGTTTCTCGTCTCCGAGGAGCAGAAGGTGCTCTACGCCGTCGAATCCTTCGACCAGATTTATGAAGCCGCGCAGCAGGCCGAGAAGCGTCTCGCCTGAATTTTGCCGCATAACCTTTCGCTCGCCGCCCGCGTCGAACATCCGGAGCGAGCCGCCTTCGCGCGACTCACAAAAGTAACGATTTCTTTACTAAATTTGCAGACCTTTTATCTGCGCGGATGCACAATACAGGAATTGGTTCCTGTTGCTGGCGGGCGCGAGGACATCCCAGAGCAGACAAAAGGACCCGCAGGAGGGAAACTTGCCGCGCATCCACTTTCATTTGCAGTTGGCCGAGCTCAAAGACAAACTCCTGGCCATGGCTGCGCTCTCTCAGCAGGCTGTCGAGTCTGCCATCGATGCATGGCTGCAACGCGACCAGGGCCTCTGCCAGTACGTCCGCGAGAACGAAACCGCCATCAACTCCGCGCAGCGCGAAGTCGATGAAATGGCCTACGAGCTTCTCTCCCGCGAGCAGCCCATGGCCATCGACCTCCGCTTCATTCTCGCTGTCATCAAGATCAACGGCGACCTCGAGCGCATCGGCGACATGGCCGTCAGCATCGCCGTTCGCACACTCGACCTTCTCGACCAGGATCCCATCGATCTCCCCGTCGACATTGCCGGCATGCGCGATTTTGCCGTCCGCATGATCCGCTCCGCCGTCCAGTCCCTGCTCGACGGTGATGCCCTCGTCGCCGAATCCGTCCGCGACATGGACGACGAAATCGACCGCATGAACCGCGTCGCCATCACCGACCTCATCCGCGTCATTCAGGAGCACCCCGAGTGCGCCGATCAGGCCCTCCCCGCGATTCTTATCTCGCGCAACCTCGAGCGCATCGCCGATCACGCCACCAACATCGCCACCGACGTGATTTTCTGGGTGCGCGGCGCCGACGTTCGCCACCAGCTCAGCCTCGCCGTCGACTAGAAAAGAACCTTGTCGCATCAGCCCTGGCAGGCGGCGCGTGTCAGAAAGCTTGTCTTGAAGGGGCACGGCTTCAGCCGTGCCATAACCTGTCCAGGAAGGATGGGGCTTTAGCCCCTGAGGCGGCATTCACAGCCGGGCAGTGGCAAGAATCGCCCGCGTCGTGTCCTCCATCTCTGCGTCGGTTACATCTTCCACCACCACCGCGTCGCCAATGCCGCGCGGCAGCACAAATCGCCTTGAGCCTGCACGATTCTTCTTGTCACGCCCCGCGGCCGCCATCAGCCTATCCACGCTCGCGCGGAACTCCGGCGTTGGCCCATACGCCGCAATCGTCCGCTCCATGCGCTCAGCCTCGCCCGCGCTCACCGTCCCGCGCTTCCGCGCGATCCGCAGCGCCGCCAGCATTCCCCACGCAATCGCCTCGCCGTGCAGTAGCCGCCGGTACCCCGTCGCCGCCTCGATCGCGTGGCCCAGCGTGTGTCCGAAGTTCAGGATCATCCGCAGCCCCGACTCGCGCTCGTCGATCCCCACCACTTCTGCCTTCATCCGGATCGACGCCGCGATCACCCTCTCCAGTGCCGCCGGCTCGCGCCGCAGAATCGCTTCCGCATTCCGCTCCATGAACCGGAACAGCGCCGCATCGCGAATGATTCCAGCCTTCACGCTCTCGTAGAGCCCCGCGCGCAGCTCCCGTTCCGGCAGTGTCTGCAGAACGTCGATATCCGCGAACACCGCCAGCGGATGATGAAAGCTCCCGATCAGATTTTTCCCCGCCGCCAGGTTCACGCCCGTCTTTCCGCCTACCGACGAGTCCACCTGTGCCAGCAGCGTTGTTGGCGCCTGCACATATTCGATCCCGCGCATGTAGATCGCCGCCAGAAATCCGCCCAGATCCCCAACGATCCCTCCGCCGAACGCGATCAGCAGCCCAGACCGGTCCGCGCCCGCCGCCGCCATCTCGCCCGCCAGCCGCTCCACCTGCGCCAGTCGCTTGTACGGCTCGCCTGCCGGCAGAAACAGCGTCGTCGGCTGCGCGCCCCGCGGAAACGCCGCGAGAAATCGCTTGCCCCACAACGCCCAGATCTCCGGCGACGTCAGCACAAACACGCGCCGTCCTGACTTCAGCGCGATGCGCCGCGTGAGAAGAGGGAAGAGGCCGAAGCCCACATACACGGGATACTCCGCCGAAGCGGTCTTCACAGGAATCTTTCGCATTGCCATCCGATTGAGTCCATCCTAAAGGAGTGCGCGCGCTCACCGCGTCCGCTTTCTCCGCGTGCTAGCCTGAAAATTCATGCCGGAAGTGCACGAAACCGACTTCATCATCGTAGGCGCGGGTGTTGCAGGGCTGCGCGCCGCCATTGGCCTGGCTTCCGATCGCGCTCGCGTGCTCGTCGTCACCAAAGAAGCGCTCGCTGAATCGAACACCTGGTACGCGCAGGGAGGCATCGCTGTCGCGCTCAGCGGCGACGAAGACGTCGCGCTCCATCTCGACGACACCGTCAACGCCGGCGATGGCCTCGTCAACCGTGAAGCCGCGCGCGTCCTCGTCGAAGAGGGCCCGCTCCGCGTCGACGAGCTCCTGCGCTGGGGCACCGACTTCGATCGCGAGGGCGGCCGGCTAATGCTCACCCGCGAGGGCGCCCACTCCCGCAATCGCATCCTCCACGCCCACGGCGACGCCACCGGAGCCGAAATTGCGCGCTCGCTCCTGCGCCACGCGCGCGCCATCCCGCACATCACCCTCCTTGAGTGGACCACCACCGTCTCCCTCGACCTTCACGACGGCGCCGTCACCGGCGTCACCCTCGTCGACCGCGAGGGCCGCATCACCCACGCCCGCGCTCGCGCCGTTCTGCTTGCCAGCGGCGGAGCCGGCCAGGTCTACAGCGACACCACCAATCCCGCCGTCACCACCGGCGACGGCATCGCCATGGCGTGGAGCGCCGGCGCCGAAATCTCCGACATGGAGTTTTACCAGTTCCACCCCACCGCGCTCAGCCTTCCCGGCGTCCAGCGCTTCCTGCTCTCTGAGGCTCTGCGCGGCGAGGGCGCTTGGCTCCGCAACAGCTGTGGCGAGCGCTTCATGGAGCGCTACCACCCCCTGCTCGAACTCGCTCCGCGCGACATCGTTGCCCGCGCCATCACGCGCGAAGGCATGGGCCCCGCCGGCGAACAGCTCCCCGTCTTCCTCGACATGCGTCACGTGACGAAGATCGATCTCGTCGCGCGCTTTCCTGGCATCTCGCGCTTCCTCGCCGAGCACGGCCTCCAGCTTCGCCGCGACCTCATCCCCGTCCGCCCTGCCGCGCACTATCTCATGGGCGGCATCCGCACCGATGTCAGCGGTCGCACATCCCTCCCGCGCCTCTACGCTGCCGGAGAAGCTGCCTGTACCGGCGTCCACGGCGCCAACCGCCTCGCCAGCAACTCACTCCTCGAAGGCCTCGTCTTTGGCGCCCGCGCCGCCGAAGTCATGCGCGATGAATCCCCGCTGCCGCAGCTACCACCCCCGGAGGCGCCGCAACCCTCCCCCACGCAGGATCACTTTGCTGTGCTGCGCCAGCGCATCGAGCGTGTCATGTGGGAAAAAGCCGGCCTGCTCCGCGATGCAGAAGGTCTGCGCGCCGCCCAGGCCGAACTGGCTGAGATCGGCCGCGCCATCCCGGTCACCCTCGATCGCGCCGGCATCGAAGTCCGCAATCTGCACACCTGCGGCGACCTCATCGTCGCCGCCGCCCTCGCACGAGAAGAGAGCCGAGGCGCGCACTTCCGCAACGATTTCCCCCGCCGTGACGACGCGCGCTTTCCGAAGCACTCCGTCCAGCGCCGCGATTCCATCGCCTTCGAGAATTTCTAACCGCGTCTATTTCCGCAGCAGCTTGAACGCGTGCGTCCACTCGTTTTTCGTGAAGCCGAGGATGCACCACAGCATGCACAGCGGCTCAATCGCTCGCGCCGCTTCCACACTGCCCATGTCCGCCGTCTCCCATCCGAACCTGTCCAGGATCTCCGCCACCGTGCGCTTGGCCGCCCCGTCATTCCCGCAAATGAACATCGTCGGCCGGATCCCGCCCGCATAGCTCGGATCCACAAACTGCCCCTGCCCAACCGAGTTGAAGGCCTTCACCAGCCGCGCTTCCGCAAACTCCCGCTGCAGCTGCTCCATCAGCGACTCATCCATCGTCGTGAAAAACTTCAGCACGCCATGATCCGGCGCCACATCGGCAATCGGATTCGTCGCGTCGATCACAACCTTCCCCGCCAGATGCGCACTGCCCGCCAGCCGCAGCGCCTCTGCCGAGGCCGAGCCTTTCACCGCCAGCACCACGACTTCGCCGAACGCCGCGGCATCTGCGAAGCTACCCACCTGCGCCCGCGCATGCGCGCTCTTCCAGGTCGCCAGCTTCGCCGGCTCGCGCGTGCCCACCATCGTCTCGTAACCGTGCTTCAGGAATCCTGCCGCCAGAGTCTGCGCCACACCACCCGAACCCAACACCCCGATCTTCATCGCGACCCTCCTCGCTCCGACGCTCACGAATATAACTCCGCGCGATCAACTGTGCGTCAACCTTACCTCGGCTGGTTCGCCTCCGCCTCTGCTTTTGCCCCGGCCCTGCTCAACGCCGCAAACACTGCC
>JASIAO010000457.1 GCA_030041955.1 Acidobacteriaceae bacterium
ACTGGCCGTTGGCGGTGAAGGCGAGGGCTGCGGCTGACAGGGCGCTGTACGTGGCGTTCACAAAGGTCAGCTTGCCGGAATTGTCGCTGAAGGTCTGGTAGCCGTTGTTGGAATCGTTGATGTAGTAGTCGTAGAGGTACTGCTGGCTGACGCCGTTGGTGAAGAGCTGAACGGGGCCGCCGCCGCCAGGCGCATCGTTGCCCAGGGTGAGCGACGACGACGGCGTCAGGGCTCCGTCGGATCCGATGGAGTACGTGACGATGCTGCCGCTTCCGCCGCTCGCCGGGACCTGGACGGCGTAAAGGTTGCTGCCGCTGACCACGATGGAGCCGGGGCCGGAGGCGCTAAAGGGCGAGCCGGCGACTGCTGTGAGTGAACCATCCGAGCCGACCAGCCAGCCGTAAATGCCGGCCGCATCCGAAGAGCTGTTCTGAAGGTCGGCGTAGAGATACGTGGAAGTAGATGAGCCGCCCGAACCGCCGGAGCCACCTGAACCGCCGGAGCCACCTGAACCGCCCGAGCCACCGGAACCACCCGAGCCACCGGAGCCGCCAGAGCCACCGGAGCCGCCAGAGCCACCGGAACTGCCGGAGCCCGCGGATGAGCCTGAGCTATTGCCTGCGGTAGTTCCGTGGCTGGAAGCGCATCCCGCAAGGATAACGGTAAAGGCGAGGGAAACAGAAACAACCAAAGGGAGGTGTAACGATGACGTTCTCATTTTTGTGCTCAAGGGAGCCTCCTGAGGACGTACACCGGCATAAGATGCCCACTGAGGGCCGTATGTTGATTGGATAATTACTGACAGACCATCGAGAAACGCGGCATCGAAGCTGGAGCTCTGGCCTAAGAGCAGCCGTTTCATAGCGAAGGATCAAATAATTAGTGGACGGACGCCCCAAGCACGGTGTGCATGTAGAAGTGAAAGAAGCGGTCGGAGTCGGAGCTGAGGCATACGTCGGCGTTAGGCGCGCCGCCGGTGACGCGGGTGAAACCCTGTTCGTCCACGACGATGTGCATGGGCGTGGTGGGACAGATGCCGGGATCGATGACCGCGGCGACGGCCATGGCGTCGAAGAGGGTGGGCGTGGGATTGTTCGTAGCGTACGTCCACTCCTCGTAGAGCGAATCCAGAGCGTCGGTGATGCGCGTGTCCTGGCTGAAGAGGGTGGCCCGCAAAACCTCGTCAAGCTTCAGTTGGGTGGCGTCGAGCGGCATCATGTCAATCGGCACGCCGGATGTGAAGAGCGCCTGGGAGGCGGGAACGTCCATGGCCACGTTGTATTCGGCGCTGGGTCCGTGGCTGGGCAGGTAGCCGAGGTCCCCGTAGCCGCGCCGGATGGATCCTCCCATGAGCACGACGCGTCTGAGCTGGTGAAACGTGGCGGGATCCTGCCGGATGAGCGCACCGAGATTGCTGAAGGGCGCGATAGCGATGAGAGTAATCTGCCCCGGGTGGCGGCGGATTTGGTCACCCAGGAAATCGATGGCGTTGGGATAGCCACTGGCGGGATGCGGCCACGCCTCCGCCCAGCTTGCCTGGCTGAACGTGTTGGTGGCGTGAGTGCGGGGGCCCTCGGCGACGGGAATGTCTCCGTGCCCGGTCTGGACTAGGAAGCGGGTGGCAAGGCGCGCCCGCAGATCTGTGTCGCCCCAGGCCGTGGTGACTCCGAGTATCTGGAGTTTCGGACTGGATACGGCGAGGGCAAGGGCAAATGCGTCGTCAATATCGTCGCCGATGTCCGTATCGATGATGACTTTCTCGCTTGGTGCGGCAGCGGCCGTCTGGGCGTGAAGTTCGAGCACCAAAGGCGCGCCGGCGAGTAGAGCGGCCAGCAGAATCGCAATTTTGCGGAACGACATGAAGGAATTCCTTTGGAAAGTCCGGTTCGGACCTATCCCGGCAGTTTGGGGTGCAGCTTTTGGAAGCCCGTGGCTTGCTGATACGCGCGGGCCAGAGAGCATAGCTTCGCGTCCTGATAATGTCCGGCGAGGAAGGTGATGCTGACCGGAGTGCCGGGTCCGCCGATCTGGTCGTCGTCGCCGGTATCGACGGCGGGCGCCGCAGGCGCATCGTTGCCGCGCAAGCCGTTCGGCACGACGCACGCGGGGTGCCCGGTGAGGTTGGTGACGGTAAGCTGCTCGCTGTTCGTCGAAGCGACGATCACATCGGCCTGCGCGAAGAGCTTCGACATAGCCGCAATGCCCAGCGAGCGGGCGCGGTTCGCCTGGATGTACTCGACCGCGGGATAGAAGCGCGCGACGCGGAAATCGTTAGGCCAGTCTTCGGGGCCCTGCTGGGTGAGCAGCTTGTCGCGGCCGGTCATGGTCAGCTCATCGAAAGCGGCGGCTGCCTCGGCGGTGAGCAGGGGTGTCATCGCGCCGAAGGGAAGATCGGGCAGATCGAGCGGGATGAGGTTGAATCCCATGAAGCGCAGTTTGTCGAGCGCGGCAAGATCGTATTTGCGATCGTAGGCGCGGCGGGCGCGATAACCGGCCATCTCGCGATCGCGCTGCTCGCGGTGCTTCTTCTCGGCTTCGGTGGCGTCGGCCGGCAGCGGCTTTTCGGGCGGAGGCGGCTGGTCCGGATCGAAGCTCTTTTTCAGATAGCCGACGCGCAGGGACTTCCAATCGAGATCGGCGTTCCAGTTGAACGCGGCATCGCGCACACAGAGATCCTCGCCATCGGGGCCGTAGATCGCTTCGAGCACCGCGGCACAATCTTCCACCGCGCGGCAGATGGGGCCGAGCTTGTCCATGGTCCAGCTCAGAGCCATGGCGCCGGTACGGGGCACAAACCCGAATGTTGGTCGCAGGCCGGTGCAGCCACAGCGCGTAGAGGGCGAGGAGATGGAACCGAGCGTCTCCGAGCCGACCGAGAATGCAACACATCCCGCCGAAGTGGCCGAAGCCGGGCCGGCCGAGGAGCCGCTGGAGCCCTGCTTCGGATTCCAGGGATTGCGGGTGCGCCCGCCGAACCAGAAATCGCCCATGGCCAGCGCCCCGAGCGTAAGTTTCGCGATAAGCACCGCCCCGGCAGCGTCAAGACGCTTCACCACCGTCGCGTCCTCGTCGATCACCTGGTGCTCGAATCCACCCGCGCCCCACGTGGTGGGATAACCCTTTACCGCGAGCAGGTCCTTAGCGCCCCAGGGCAGGCCGTGCAGCGGCCCGCGATAGTGTCCGCGGACAAGGTCGGCGTCGGCTTCGCGCGCCTGGGCCATCGCGCGATCGGTGGTGAGCGTGATGACGAAGTGCAGCAGCGGATCGTAACGCTTGAGCCGCGTCAGATACATCTCAGTGAGCGCGACCGAGG
>JASIAO010000055.1 GCA_030041955.1 Acidobacteriaceae bacterium
ACTGATGTCGTCCGCTACATATGCCTTCAGCGGCGTTCCCTGCTTAATGTCGATGTCCTTGCCGTGCTTGATCAGGCCGATCGGCCCAAAGAGCACCGTCAGCGCGACCGCCGTGCCGGTCTTATCGGCGCCCTCGCGGCCCTTCGAGCCGCGCAGCATCACTCGCGTGTCGCCGACCTTCATATAGTCCAGGCGAATGTTCAGTTCTCCGCCCTTCCCCATCATTCCAGCCTTCTTCACGTGCGTTACCTCACCGAACGCCTTACACCCAGCCCTGGCCACAACCACATTACCGACGGTCACATCCTGATCGAGCACGAGCTCCACCGGATCGCCCTCCGCGGCTGTTTTGGAGCTGAGGTCCTGCGCAAATTTGAGCGCGATATCGGAGCCCTCCTGCAGCACCAGCTTCCCCGCGGCTTGAGTGGCGGCCGGCGCCGCAACAGGCGCAGCGGGCGAAGCAACCGCAGCAGCTGGCTGAGCCGCGGCCGGTGTTGGCTGGGACTGTTGGGCAGTTAGAAATGTCGGCAGAGAGAGAATAACGAGAGAAAACAGAAACACGCGACGTCGCATTGGACCCTTTCTCAGAGCAAAAACGACTGAATTAAGAGCGTGGCAACATCTTCGGCTCGGACCCGAGCCGTGTCAACCGGCTTGCCCATCAACAACAAGCGCCCCGCACGCAAAAAACAGCCACCACCAGTGTTTCCACCGGTGGCGGCTGCCCAATCCCACCCATTCATTGTCGCTGCGATTCTGCCTGCAGCGGAGCCCGAGGAGAATCTCTCCAAAGCCACTGCCACGGCGACCCTGCGAACCTGCTCTGCAGGGTACAGCTAGCTTCGTTCCTGCCCCAGGATTACCGGCGATCGGCCAAAAGCGGCGCCGCAGATACCGGCTGAGACATCGAAGTACCCGTCGCATGCAGTCTCGGGCACCAGGACGCCGGCATCCACACGCCGGCAGCTACACCTGCCAAAAGGACCAGCACATACAAGATGATTGTTTTGTCTTTCATGACGGCGACTCCAGATTGCTCCGCGTGCATCTGGTTTTATGCCCGTAACCGCCTTGATGCCATAGCCCGATTTGGCACTGGCGATGATACTTTCGGGTTACCAGGGCGCGCCGCTCTCAGGTTCCTCAGTAATCGAGGGCTTCTGTTGCATCATCATTGCGCGCCTGATTAGCCGGTCGCCTTCACCACCACCACCGTTTCGTCGTCGAAACGCTCCTGTTTTCCCTGGAACCGGCCCACCTCGTTCAGCAGGCTCTCCGCCAGTTTCGAGGCAGATTTTTGCCGGTGCTTTTTCACGCACGCGATCAGCCGCTCCGTGCCGTACATCTCACCCGCGGCATTCTGCGCGTCCGAAAGCCCGTCGCTGAAGAACACCACCGAATCCCCCGGCTGCAGTGCGATCGAAAACTCCTCCCACGTCGCGTTCGGAAACATCCCCACCGGAAAACCCTCCGCCCGGATCGTGTCCACGTCGTCTCCGCGGCAGATCAGCGGCTGCACCGCCCCGCCGTTCGCAATCTGCAGCGTCAGGTTGGCGTCGTTCCACACCGCGTATACCATCGCCACGTACTGCGAATCCAGCTTGCGCTCCTGGAGGGCATCGTTCAGCGTGCGCAGCATCTGCGAGGGCGAAGGCCGCACGCTCGCCTCCGACCGCATAATTCCGCTCACCAGCGCGGCATACAGCGCCGCCGGAGCTGCCTTTCCGCTCACGTCACCCAGCGCGATCCCGGTAGAGTTCGCGTCATACGGCAAAAAGTCGTACAAATCCCCGCCAATCGTGCGCGCCGGCAAAAACCGCGCGGCAAATTCGGCCCGCTGGTGCTCCGGCTTCTTCTGGGGCAGCAAGCGCAGCTGGACCTCGCGCGCCATGGCCAGGTCCCGCTCCAGCCGACGCTCCTGCTGCGCCACGCGCTGGTAGAGCTGCGCGTTTTCGAGCGAGATGGCAATCTGGCCGGCCAGCGTGGTCAGCGCGCGCTCGTGATCCTCATTGAAGAAGTGCGCCCGCGTGTGCTCGATGTCCAGCACTCCGATGGCCCGCCCTTTGTAGACCAGTGGCACCGTCATCTCCGATCGCGTCTCCGGATTCACCATGTGGTACCGCGGATCCTTGCGCACGTCCGGCACCATCACCACGCGCTTCTCTCCGATGGCCGCGCCCACCAGTCCGCGGTCCAGCGGCAGCGTCTCCTTCGGATCGAAGCGCTCTCCAAACCGGATCGCCAGCCGGTTTCGCAAAACGTGCTCCTGCTCGTCGATCAGCCAGATCGACAGCATCTGGTAGTCGATGATCCTGCGGATCAGCTGCCCCACCCGTTCCAGCAACTCGTCCGGATCGAGAATCGATGTAATCTCCCGGCTGATCTCGTTCAGCACCTGTAGCGTCTGCGCCTGCCGCGCCACGCGCGTGTAGAGCCGCGCATTCTCGATCGCACCCGCGATCCGCGAAGCCGTCAGCGTGAGCAGGTGCAGATGCTCCTGCGTGAAGTAATTCAGCTGCTCGGCCTGGATATCGATAACGCCGATCACGCGATTCTTCGTGATCAGCGGCACCGCCAGCTCCGAACGCACATCCGGGTTCGCGTCGATGTAGTTCGCCGCCTGGCGCACATCGTTCAGCAGCATCGGCTGCCGCGTCAGCGCTGCCTGGCCGACGATTCCCTGCCCTACGGGAATCCGCAGCCGCTCGATCTCCGGCCTGTGCCCGATCTGGAAGCGCATGCGCAGATCGTTGGTTCGGTCGTTGATGAGCAAAATGGCGAAGATCTTGTAGTCGATCACCGCGCGCACCAGCGACGCCGTCCGCTCCAGCAGCGTCTTCAGGTCCAGCGTGGTGTTGAGCGCGTCCGCCAGCCGGACCAGGAACTCGGTCTGCGGCGGATCGATGTGCGCCTGCATGGGCCGCGGCGCCGTCTCCCGCGACGACGGCCGGTAATCGCCTTCCCAACCGTGGTCTCCGGACTTCGTTCCGTCTGCGGGCGGGCTCTGCTGTTGCTCTTCGCTCACAAATCTCCTGGGATCGCGCCGCGGCGATCGGACCGAACGAATGTCATCATACGGGGTTTCGCCGGGCCTTTTCTCCACGACTCAGCGGCGCATTCTGCTCACGGTCATCCGTCAGGCCCCCACTTCCCCCACGATCACGACGCTGGCGCTTGACCCGATCCGGTTCGCGCCCGCTTCCAGCATCCGGCGCGCATCCGCCAGGGTCTTCACCCCGCCCGACGCCTTCACCCCACATCGTCCGCCGGCAACGCCGCGCATCAGCGCCACGTCGTGCGCCGTGGCCCCGCCTCGCGAGAAGCCGCTGCTCGTCTTCAGAAAATCCGCACCCGCCGCGATGGCCAGTTCCGACGCGCGCAGCTTCTCCTCCACTGTCAACAGGCCCGTCTCCAGCATCACCTTCACTATTGCGCCCGCTTCGTGCGCCACGTCCACCACCCCGCGGATATCCCGCTGCACTGCGCGGTTGTCGCCCGACTTCAGCAGCCCCACGCCGATCACCACATCCACGTCGTGCACGCCCAGCTTCACCAAGGCAGCGGCTTCCTCGCGCTTCGTCGTTCCCAGCGAAGCGCCCAGCGGGAACCCCGCCACCGATCCCACCGCAACCCCGGTTCCGGCCAACTCCGCGCGCGCCAGCGCCGCCCACACCGGATTCACCATCGCGCACGCGAAGCGGTATTCCGCGGCCTCGCGGCATAAATTCTTCACCTGCTCCTGCGTGGCTTCCGATTTCAGCAGCGTGTGGTCGATCACCGCCGCCAGATTCTTCCTCGATGCCAGCGCCTCTTTCGCAAACCCGGCCGCGTCGAAACCAATGACGTCCTGATCCTCGTCCTCATCCAGCTGACGAACCCTGGGGCCCATGAGGGAAAACTCCTTTCAGTGGCCGGCCGGCGCCCCGGCGTCTTCGGGCATCAGGCAAATATCCGGCAGATTCCGGTAGCGCTCCGCGAAATCCATCCCATACCCGATCACAAAGTGATTCGGAATCGTGAATCCCACGTAATCCGCCTCGATCTTCTCCAGTCGCCGCGACGGCTTATCCAGCAGCGTCGCAATCCGCACCGTCTTCGGCTGGTGCTGCTCCAGAAGGTTGCGCAGAAAGTGCAGCGTCAGCCCCGTATCCAGAATGTCCTCGACCAGGATCACGTTCTTCCCCTCAATGGGCTGGTCGAGGTCCTTGATCAGCTTCACCGCGCCGCTCGAGTTCTTCCCTTTCCCGTAGCTCGAAACCGCGACAAAATCGAACGTGTTGTCCACGGAAATGCTGCGGGCCAGGTCGGCCAGGAAGATCGCCGCTCCCTTCAGCACTCCGACCAGAACAATCTTCTCGCCCGCATAATCGCGGTCGATCTCTCGCCCCATTTCCGCCACGCGATGACGAATCTGCTCGCGGCTGAAGAGCACCTGCAACGCTGACTGTACGGTGGTCACAGCACCGATTATCACCGAACCCGCCGTCCCTGGAAAGAGCGTTTCAAACGACCTTTACAGTTCTCTGCAACCGTCATATCCTCCTGGTGAGGCCCAGCAGACTTTCTGAATCCGCAGCGAAAAGTCCGAATGCCATAAGTTGCCGATCTATCCTCGTCGCTCTCCTGACAATTACTTTGTTCCCCTTCGCGCGCGTTGCCCACACCCAGAGCGTGCCGGACAAAGATTCCGCCGACTACGAGGTTTACGACGCGGTTCTGGGCCTCATAACTCAGATCCCTAA
>JASIAO010000004.1 GCA_030041955.1 Acidobacteriaceae bacterium
CTCCTACGTCTCCGCGGAGAAGTTCACCAACGAGATGATCAGTTCCGTCCGCTACGACAAGATGACCAGCTTCCGCGACAAGTTCCGCACCGTGGACCTGCTGCTTATCGACGACATCCAGTTCCTTTCACAGAAAGAGCGCACCCAGGAAGAGTTCTTCCACACTTTCAACGCGCTGCACGACAACATGAAGCAGATCGTCATCGCGTCGGACCGGCCGCCGCGCGAGTTGGCTGAGATCGAGGACCGGCTGCGCAGCCGCTTCGAGTGGGGCCTGATCGCGGACATCCAGCCGCCCGATCTCGAGACCAAGGTCGCCATCCTGCAGAAGAAGGCGGAGAGCGAGCACGTCACGCTGCCCATGGACGTCGCGCTCTTCATCGCATCGAACGTGCGCACCAACATCCGCGAGCTGGAGGGCGCGCTAGTGCGCCTGGTGGCGTGGTGCGGTCTGAACGGCGTTGAGATCGTGCTGCCCACCGCGCAGCAGTGCCTGAAGCAGTTCATCGATACCCAGGTGCGCAAGATCACCATCGAGTCGATTCAGCGCGCCGTGGCCGAGCAGTTCGGCATGCGCGTGGCGGAGCTGAAGCAGAAGAACAACTCGCGCGCCGTGGTCGTCCCGCGCCAGATCGCCATGTATCTGGCGAAGCAGCTTACCGAGGCGTCGCTCCCGGAGATCGGCCGCCAGTTCGGCGGCAAGCACCACACCACGGTGATGCACTCCATCGGCAAGATCGACGAGCAGCGCCGCAACGACAAGAACCTGAACAGCACCCTGAACAAGCTGCAGGAAACGCTGAACGGGTAGGACTGGCCGTCCGGGCAATCGCGCCTGATGGCGCAGCCTTTCTCTGCCCTACAAAGGCTTCAATCCCGCTGATTCGTAAATCTGCGAGATGTACGTCATGTCCCGCAGCCCTTCCTGCCCGTCCGTCTTCGGTTCGCGATTGTTCCATACGCAGTCGGCAAAATAGTCGGCTTGGATTGTGAATTGCGCGGGGTCATGCTCGGGATCGGGCAGATCCAGCGTCGTCCCGTCTGCCAACCGCGCCGTCAGATGCATGCCCTGGTAGGGGAAGGCCGGTTCCATCCCCAGCCAGCCCTTCGATCCGTGCACCTTAAAGAATCCGCCGCCGCCCGTGTCGCCGCCGTAGGTCGTCGCGCAGCTCGCCAGAATGCCGGAAGCGAACTGCATCGTCCAGGCATCGTTCTCTTCCACCTGGGTGAAGCGGCCATCGTGATCGATGACCGACGCGAACGCTTTGATCTGCGCCGGCTCCTCACCCGTCAGATACCGGCATGCGTTCAGCGAATAAATCCCGACATCCACCAGCGGCCCCCCGCCGGCCATCTTTTTGTTCAGCCGCCACTCGCCAGGCGCAATGTTGAAGCCGAAACCGCTCTCGATGGTCTGCACCTGCCCGATCGCGCCCGAGCGGATCAGGTCCATCGCCTTGAGGTGGAGCGGATGGTACTGGCAGCGATACGCGATCATCAGCTTCACATGATGCTTCTGGCAGGCCTCGATCATGGCGCGGCAGTCGGCGAGGCTGGTCGCCATGGGCTTCTCGCACAGCACGTGCTTGTGCGCCTTTGCTGCTCGGATGGTGTACTCGGCGTGCATGGAGTTGGGCAGAGCGATGTAGACCGCGTCGATGGCCTTGTCGGCTGCGATCTCGTCGAAGTTGTCGTAGCCGTAGATGGAAGGCGACGGCACGTTGTACATCGCCGCCTGTTTCTCCGCCTTCTCGCGATGCCCGCTCACCAGTGCGGTCAGCTTGCCGGTCTGTGAGTCCGCCACGCCCGGCATAAAGTGGCCCATGGAGATGCGGCCGAGGCCCACGATGCACCAGCCCAGCTTGCGTCCCGAAGGTTCCTGGGTTTGCGCGTTCGACTCAGGCAGCGCGGTGGAGAGCGCGGCCAGCGCGCCAAGGCGGGAAAAATCGCGGCGAGTCAATTTCATCGAGCGACCTCTGCGGCCATTGTAGGTCCGCAGATTCAGGCGAAACGGCCGGCAGCTTCGGCGCCGTGGAATGCCCCAGGCCGAATTCACCAGGCAATAAACGGCGACTTGCGCAGCCACTCGTCGTTGCCGAGCTGCGCCAGCATGAACTGCGCCACGTCGGCGCGCGCGATGCGCATTCCGCGCGGCGGCAGCGATTCGCCGTCTACGCGATAAACGCCGCGGCCCGGCGCGTTGAGCAGGAAGGGCGGCTGCACGATGGTCCAGTCCGTGTCGCTGGTGTGGATCAGCTCCTGCATGGCGCGCTGCGACTGAAAAGGGCGACGCAGGAGGGTCATTCCCAGCAGCCCAACGATCAGCTTCCCCATGCCTGAAACCTTGCTTCTGCCTCCAGGCCACGCACCAGCGGCGCCAAGCACGATCAGCCGTCGCACGCGATGCTGCTGCATGGACGGAAGGATCCGGCGTATGGCTTCCGGCAGCAGGGAATTGTCGCGCAGCGAGCGCGAGCCCAGCGCAGAGAGCACCGCCTCCTGCCCGGCAATGGCCCTGGTCACTGCCTGATCATCGAGAGCGTTGCCGACGAAAACGCGCATGCCAGTGTGGCCCTCCATCGAAGCCGGATTGCGGACGAACGCGGTCACTTCATGCCCCAGCGCCACGCTCTGGCGCACCAGTTCGCGTCCCGTCCCTCCGGACGCTCCGAAGACGACGATCTTCATTGCGCACCTCCCGCGTGGCTCTGTCGTTAGCCTACGCTGACGGTGCTGAGGCGGATTATTTTTCTATGCTGCCTGGCACTGCCACAATGCGGTTGCCCCGATTTCCTCGTCCACGCCGTCTTCTGTGGACCCTTCGGATAAGCCGGTCCCTGTGCATTCCCAGGTTCGTGCGCAACCGCATCCTAATTGGCTTCGACCCCGCTTTCCACTTAGCTGGTCGCGTTTCCACATGGTTCAGAGAAGCCGCTGTTGATGCGGTGGAGAAAACCGGCTGCAAACGCGGGATTCTCTCCCGCTTTCCTCCTTTTGCTATCCGGCACACCCCGGTTTTCTAAAACGCGCACCCATGCCAGGTCTGCATCCGATGCGGTTTCTCCATCGCTTTCCACTTTTTCAAGTGGAACGACTACGGCTACTGGAGAAATAGAACCTTAAAACCGTAATCGCCGTCACCAGCTGGGTCTGGTTCGATGGCCCTGAGGCACTGTCGTCAGCCGCATCACGGTTCTCACAATAAAGACTCGTTTTCCAGAGAGCCAGTTTTTGCCTTTTATTACTAGAATGAAGGATCAGCGGGGCGTGCGTTGCGGAAGGCCACGCCGCGTGGTGTACATTGGGGCAAAGCGAGTGGGGGGAGCGACAATGCCGGCTGGAGTCGAACAGGAAAAAGCGGTCCAGGGCGGGGCAATGGAGATTGCCGTCAGCCGACAGGAACTGCTGCGTGAGCTCACGGCCACGCAGAGCGTGGTGGAGCGCAAGACCACCATCCCGATCCTCTCCAATTTTTTGCTGGAAGCAGACGGTGACCGTATCGTGATCACGGCAACGGATCTCGACCAGAGCATCCGCACCTCCTGCACCGCGAAAGTCAAAAAGCCCGGGTCCTGCACTATTCCTGCGCGCAAGCTCTACGACTACATCCGGCTGCTCGGCGACGGCGACATCTCCATCAAGCTGCTCGAGAACCACTGGGTGCAGATTCGCGCCGGTCGCTCCAACACGCGCATGGTAGGCATGGCGCGCGCCAACTTCCCGCAGGTGCCCGAGTTCCCTGAGAGCTCCGTCACACGCATTCCCACGGCATCGCTGCGTACCCTGATCGCCCGCACCATCTTCGCCATTTCGAATGAGGAATCGCGCTACACGCTGAATGGCGCGCTGCTGATCTTTAAGGCCGAATCGATTGCCATGGTCGCTACCGACGGCCATCGCCTCTCGCACATCGAGAAGTCCGGCGAGAGCTTTGTGGGCATCAGTGGAGAGAAGAAGATCCTGGTTCCGCGCAAGGCCCTCCAGGAATTGCAGTCGCTGCTCTCCAACAGCGACGTGGAAAGCATCGACTTTGCCGACGACGATTCCACGCTTTTCTTCCGCATCGGCCATCGTGTGCTCACCAGTCGGAAGCTCAGCGGCCAGTTCCCCAACTACGAAGCGGTGATGCCGCGCGACAACAACAAATTTGTCATTGTGCGCAGCGAGGATCTTTCGTCATCCATTCAGCGCGTCGCGCAGTTCGCCGATGAGCGCTCGGGCGCGATCAAGATGCGCATCGAACAGAACGAGTTGAAGGTTTCGTCCTCCTCCGCGGAAGCCGGCGAGTCAGAAGACACGATCGAGACGCCGTATAGCTTCGATCCCATCGTAGTGGGTTTCAATTCCGCGTACCTGATCGACTTCCTCAAGGCAATCGGCAACGCAGGCGAGGTGCGCCTGGAGTTTAAGGACGCGCAGTCGGCCGGACAGATGCGCCCCGAAGACGCCTCCGACGATTACAAATACCGCTACATCATCATGCCGATGAGAATCTGAAGAGGCGAAGTTATCCCCCTTTCCCTCCTCTGCTGCAGCCGCAACCACCACCACGGCCCCCGCCGTCGCAGCAACGCACTACTGAGGCAACCTCACCGCTGCGACCGCGCCTTTTGCGCCGTCTTGCGAGGTGGGCAACGTGAAGTCCACCGGCGTGGACGCCAATGCCGGCAGAAACAGCGGCGACGCCACCGGCTGCAGGTTATACAACTCCGAAACATTCGACGACGGGTTGCGCGCGATGTTGATGGCCGCGCTGGCTGTCTCCTCCGGCATGCTGCCGCGCGATCCGCCGCTGCGCGCATTGGCAAAGAGCGTCGTGCAACCTGGCGAAGCCGGTCCGCGCGAGTTCACGCACGCCGCCAGAATATTCGCCAGAGTGTGGATCGTTCCCACCAGGCTGCCATCTTCCATGCGCGAGGCGACTTTCCTCGGGAATCCCGTGGTCACATCGGCCAGGCGCGCCGCTCGAGCCGCCTCGGCAGCTTCCGCGCCCGGTATGTGGGTCGCATCCGCCGCTTTGCCGGCGATGGCGTACGCTGCCGCGACGGTCGTCACCTCGTTCACGAAGACAAACGGCTCGGCGGTGTCGAAGTTTCCGCTCTTCGGGCACGCGCCCATCCAGGCCATCAGCCCAATCCCGGCATTCGCGCCGCTGCCGCCGCTGTTGCCGCCGCGGACTAAGAGGTAGACCTGCCGTCCCGGGGTGCACGCATAATCGCCCGCGATCGAAAATCCACCGGTCTTACTGGTGAGCGCATAATGGCCGAGGGCATCCGCCTGCTGCCCGGTTTTCGCGGTCAGCAGCGATTCCGAATCCGTCGCGCCGGCTTGCAGCACATAGACCTTCGCGCCCACAATCGCCCGCGAGGGTCCGCCGCTCACCAATCCCTGCAGGGGACGCTGCGACAGTGTGGCGTTCTCGCCGGAGTTATCGCCGCCCGGAGCAACCGGCCGATCCGAACCCTGGCCCGGCACCATGCCGCCCGATCCCCCGGAGCCACCGGAACCGCCCGAACCACCGGAGCCGCCAGTTCCGCCAGAAGTCCCGCCCGATGTGCCCCCGGAAGTGCCGCCTGACGTGCCCCCCGTACCTCCGCCCGTCCCGCCGCCGCCCGAACCACCAGAGCCGCCGCTCCCGGTCACGATCACGCCGCCCTCGCCCCCATATCCTCCCTTGCCGCAGCCGCTCAGCGCGGCGCAGCACAGGAAAGCGAACCCAGCCACAGCGGAGACAACACAGGCGCGGTAACGCATTGGGAACCCTCCGTGCGTGAAGTCATCACGCCTCTTAGACCTTTCGCCCCGGAAAAAGCAACGTCTCACGGCAGCGCGAATGCAAACACGTCGCTGCCCGCGGCAATCGCAAAGTACTGCTTTCCACCGACCGCGTAGCTCATGGGCGACGCGTGAATCGGTTGTCCGACATTGAAATGCCACAGAGGCCGGCCCGTCAATCCATCCGTGATCACGAAGTTGTCCGCGTCGTCGCCATAGGCAATCAGGCCGGTCGCGGTCGACATCAGGCCGCCCCACCCTTTTTCGGGCCCGATGAGGCGGTCGCGCCACGCGAAATCGAGCGTCTTCAGGTTGAACGCGTTGATGGCGTCCACCCCCGGCTCGCCCACGCTCCATGTGCCCGTCGCGTAGTAGCTGTGACCTTCCTCAAACGGCTCCGTTTTCGACCGGAACAGCGCGCACGCATCGAACGACCGGAAATAAAACATCCTGGCGGCCGGATCGTAGCTGGGCGAATACCAGTTGGTCGCGCCGCCCGCGGCCGGGCAAATCTCCTCGCCATTCGCATCGGGAATCCTCCGCGTCGGCACGGGGCGGCCCTGCGCATCGACGCCCTTCGCCCAGTTGAGCTTCTGCGCGAAGGCCCGCGCGAAGAGAAATTTCCCGCTGGTCCGGTCCAGGATGTACAGGAAGCCGTTGCGGTTCGCGGTCACCACCAGCTTGCGCGCCTTGCCGCGGAACGTCGCGTCCACCAGCACGGGCGTCTCGACCGCGTCGTAGTCGTAGAGGTTGTGCGGAGTGAACTGGAAATACCACTTCAGCCGGCCCGTATCGGGATCGAGCGCCAGCAAACAGCTGGTGTACAGGTCGTCGCCCGGGCGCACGCTGCCGTCGTAGTCCGGCGATGGGTTCCCGGTTCCCCAGTACAGCGTGTTCAGCTCCGGATCGTACGTCCCTGGCATCCAGGTTGTCCCGCCGCCGTGCAGATACATATCGCCGGGCCAGCTCTGGTTCCCCGCTTCGCCGGGGCCGGGAATCGTCCAGAAGCGCCACTTCTCCTTACCTGTCTGTGCATCGAAGGCCGCCAGAAATCCGCGCACGCCCTCATCGCCGCCGGAGGTTCCCACCAGCACGTCGTTCTTCACGATCAGCGGAGCGCTGGTCGCGCCGTAATTGCGGTTCCCGGTCGCATAGGCCACGTCCCAGAGCAGGTTGCCCGACCGCGCATCCAGGCAGAGCAGGTGCGCATTGTCGGTTTCCATGTAGATCCGCGTTCCGAGAATGGCCACGCCGCGGTTGCGATGCGCGCCGGCGTCGTCGATCAGCCCCTGCGAGAGGGGCCGGGCGTGATGCCACAGCACTTTGCCGGTTTTCGCGTCGAGCGCCCAGACGTCGTTCGAGCTGGTCACGAACATGACCCCCGCCGCTACCACGGGCGTCACTTCCATGGGACTCACCGCCCGCGCGTGAAACACCCACTGCGCAGTCAGATGAGCAACATTCCCTCTGCTCACCTGCGTCAGGCTGCTGTTTCTCTGGCCGGAGTAACTTCCGTTGTAGCTCAGCCAGTTATCCGCGGAGTTTTTTTGGAGTAAGTCCGTTTGGGTAATCTGAATAACTCCCATACTCTGCTGACCGGCAGCCTGGCTCGCCTGCGCGTAAATGCAGCTTGTGCCGATCGCCAGAAGCACGCCAATCACCGCTGCGCCCCGGATCCGATCACCGGTTCCGCGTGGCATTCCTGCCAAAACGCCGGTTCCCTCAGCCCACATGCTCATGGTTCCAGCGCGCTCCGGCTGGTCGTCATCAGAAATGCGGCCAGATCGTTCAGCTCCGCGGCCGTCAAACGCGTTCCGTAATCGCGCGGCATCAGCGAATGATCCGTAACCTGCACTCTGGCAAGGTCGCGCTTCGCGAGAAAATGATAGTGTCCGTCCGCTGTCTGCAGATCCACATTGAAATTGTCCTCGTAACGCAAAACGCCGGTCAGCCTCTGCCCAGCCTGCGTGGTCACGGTGGCGACACGCGAGCTCCAATCCAAGGGCTTATCCGGCGCGGTGATCGCCTGCAGGACGGTGTCTTCGGTGCGGTTCCGCGCCCAGGTCGTCAGGTTCCGCGCTATGAATCCGCCGCGGCCCTCCATGGTGTGGCAGGTCGCGCATTGCGCCTTCCCGAAGAACAGCGTCCGCCCCGCCGCGGCATCGCCGGACACCGGCGTATCCACGGGGGCGCCTACGCCCTCCAGAGTGCGCAGATACCGGATTACCGCTCGAATATTGGCGTCTCCGATCTGCCCGAAGGGCGGCATGCCGCCGTCGGTCCCGTCGTGCACGATCCGGAACAACTCGGCATCGGAGCGGGCCATGACACTCAGCCTGGTGGCCAGCGCCGCAGCTCGTTCACCCCCCTGCCCGTCCGCTCCATGGCAGCCCGCGCAATAGGTCATGTAGCGCCGCGCTTCTTCGGTCTGCGCCTTCGCCGTTCCGGGCAAGCCGGCCGCCAGCGCCACCGCGCACAGCGCGCACCATCGCACCAGTTTTCGCTGAACCCCGCTCAACAGGCCTCGCATCGCCAGGGAATCCGGATCGAATACTTTCGCAGCACACCCCCGAACTATAGTTGACGAAATACATTCGCCAGCGTCTCAACCTGTTGCGGGTTTACCGCGATTCCGGCCCTGTGACATACTACCGTTCGAAGTTGATCGGAGGTTGCGCATGCGCGGTTCCATCGTTTTTGGATTCCTGCTGGGTGTCGCCTCCGCTCTGGGTCAGGCCGTTCCGGCTCCCGCTCCGGTTCCGGCCGGCAGTATTCGCACCAGCATCCAGGGCATCGAAATCCCGGCCATCCCCAACGCCCCGTTCAGCGCGAAGGAAGTGGTGACCTGGACCGAGCCGCTGGTGGGAGGAGGCACCCTGACGCGCAGCTACTACACGCGTGTTGCCCGCGACGCGCAGGGCCGCGTCCATCGCGAGACCCGCTACTTTGCTCCCGCGGGCACTAACCTGGAATCGCCGCTGCGCAGCATCACCATCACGGATCCCGTCGCGAGCACGCGCACGGTGTGCCGGACCAGCGCGATGGATTGCTCCGTCGCTTCATGGCGTCCCACGCTGTCCGCTCCGGACAGCGCCGATGGCGTGGTTCCGGTCAGCGGCGGCAAGGTGACCCGCCAGAGCCTGGGCATGCAGACGATCGATTCCCTCACCGCCGTGGGCACGCGCGAGTCTGTCAGCACCGCGACCGGGAGCCATGCCGACAGCCGCCTGGTGCTGAGTCACTGGGATTTCTGGTACTCCCGCGATCTGCAGGTCGATCTCTCCGTGGTCCACACTACTCCGCAGCTCGGCACCGTCAGCATCACGCTCACTAATCTTCTGCGCGGCGCGCCGGACCGTTCCTGGTTCGCCGCTCCTGCCGGCTTCACGGTGACGAGCCGGAACACGGCCAGCGGCCAGGGAATGGGGAACTAGGTGTTTAGTCCCGGCATTTGATGGTGCATTCTTATCCACAGCGTGGAAGGAGGCACTATGGGGCAGGTTCTACACCGGGGCGCCACCACGACAGAGGCGATCCGTCGAGCGATACAACATAGTCAAGAGAGCCTGAGGACACTGGCTCGCCGTCACGGGATCAACCAGAAGACGGTAGCG
>JASIAO010000458.1 GCA_030041955.1 Acidobacteriaceae bacterium
TTTCGATCTCATCCGCAACTTTGTCCGCGTGATACAGATCGTCCACGCGAAACGCGATCTCCGACACCAGATCCGGCTCGCTGAAGAGGGCCTGCGCATCAGCCAGCCGCACGAACCCGAAGCTCGAATCGTACTGGTAAAAGCCCGAGTGAAAAATCCCCACTACCTGGAAGCGCTGATACTTCGGCTGGACGCCCCAGGGGGTCAGGTTGCCCTGGGGGCTAGTCACCAGCACGGTGTCGCCGACCTTCGCGCCGATCGAGTCGGCCAGGTCCACGCCGATGATCAACGGGGGCGTGGCCTCCCCGGCTTCGTCCTGAGCATTGGTCGGGCGGCTGAACGGCGCCCAGCTTCCGGACTGCAGATGCAAAAGGATGTTGGATACCGTGCGCTCCTCGCCGGGGATAATCCCCTTGAGCATCGCTCCGCCGGAGAGTGCGCCCCGCGAGATGAGCACCGGCTCGTACAGCCCCGGCGCGTCAGCCACCACATGCGGCAGATGCCGCAGGCGCTCAGTCAGCGCACGCCAGTTGCGGATCCCGTCGTTCATGGTGCGCATCAGGTCCACATCTGCGGTGGAACTCAGCAGCTGGCTTTGCAACTCGCGCCGCATGCCGTTGGTAATGGCCAGCGCAATGATCAACGACGCGACCCCCACCGCCACGCCGGTGATCGAAATCCAGGTAATCACCCCGATCACCGCCTGGCGGCGCTTGGCGCGCAGATACCGCGCGGCAACAAAGAGCTCAAAACGCATCGGCGTTACCGCACCACCGCTTTCACCGTCACCGCATTGTCGCAGCGGTCGAAGACGCGGATCGCGATCACATGCTCCTGTGGATCCAGCGGAGCTTCTGCTTCAGGCCGCGGCGCCGGCACCGCAGCGTCGAAATCGAACCGCTCCGTGAGCGAGTCCGCGATGTTCCCCACCGGGCTCACGTACTGCCAGCGCCCGGCGTCGATCGAATACTCTGCGTGCGTCACCGGCGAAGTCGCATCTGTCGCTGTCAGTGTTACGTGAATTTTCCCGTCGGCCATCTGCGCCTGCACATTGTTCACTGTTGGCGGCGTCGTGTCGATCACAAAATCGTCGCTGACCGCGCTCCCCGTCAGCGCCGCTCCCGGATTTTCCGAGGGCGCATTGCTCGCGACGACCTTCACCCGATAATGCCCGTCCGGCAGCAGCGCCGAATTGAACGAGTAGTACCGCTCGCGAACATGGTCCTTCAGCAACTGCCAGTTCCGCTCGCCCGCTCCGCGATAGAACAGCGCAAAGCTCAGGTCGTCCCCGTTGTCATCGTGCGCCGACCACCGCACGGTGACCGCGTCCTTGTCCTTGTACGCCGGCAGCGGCTCTTTTCCCGGTTCCTGCACGTAACTCGCGCCAGTGTTCTGCGACGGGAAATTGATCGTCACCTGCTGCGGTTGTCCCGGCACCTGCTGTGATCCCATTGCCCGCGTTCCCGGTGCCACGACGATCTCATCGACCACCGGCGGCACATTGACCGGCAGGTAATTGATCCCCACCGTCCCCACGGCGTTCCCTGGATGCTCGACCAGCTTCCACTGCATGAATCTGGACGACTCGATGCCCATCGGCCCATCGTTCGGCGTGAATCCCTTCCACTCACCCCACGCGCGTGCCGGATTCTCAATGTTCCCCGCCCGCGCATACATGGTCACACTCTGCGTCCCCGCACCCAACTCCACCTCTGCGCGTCCCCACTGCGCGAACATTCCCGCGTCGAAGACTTCGCTCTGATACGTGCCGTCCGGCGCTTCCCCGCGGCTCAGCAGATACAGCTTCCCAGCATTCGCCGTGCCCACAAAGAAGCCCTTCGCAGTATCCGCAAATCCCGTCGCCTGCGACGCCTCCAGGTGCGCCACGTCCGCGTAGGTTCCGTCATCCTGCACGCGATAGATACGCCCACGATTCCCCGTTGACGCGAGCAAGCCCTGCGGCGTCCAGTGGAGCGCGTACACGATATCGTCGTGATCCTCCCAGATTTGCCGCGGCGGGCCATCGCCTTTGGGAATCTCGTACAATTGCGAGCCCTCCGGGATCAGCGTGTTCCCGTTGAACGCCTGAACCGACCCAGGCGCGACAATCGTAATGGTCGCCGTTACAGTTGCTTGTCCCGTCACCGGCAGCGGCGGCAGCGTGTTCCGTCCCTTATCGCCCACGCCCGCCGCGTAGATCGTCCCGTCGTCCCCAATCGCGATGGAAGTGATCTCCTTCTTCGGTGCGTCGTACAGCACAAATGCCTTGCCAGCCGGATCGATCCGATAGATCAGTCCCGTTCCATCCGATCCCGCGATCAGGTCACCGTTCTTCTCAAACGCCAGGCAACGGATGTGCTCCTCATCGCTCTTGAAAAACAGCTCCGGCTTCGCCCCATTCGCCACGCGATACACGGCAGCCGGCGCGCCCGTCGCTACGTACAGCCGTCCCTGCGCATCGAACGCGAGATCCCACACGTACTTCGGCTTCTCATTCGTCCCCGCCGGATCGAAAACCACCGTCGCCGTATCGTCCGTTTTCCCTGTCGCGTTCGGATCGAGCTTATAAACCTTGCCCGAGGGCAGCGTCGCTGCGTAGACCGCGCCATCCGGCCCCACGCGCACAACCTGCACGCTCATGTCGCGGGTCGTAAACAGCGTCGTCGACTT
Source organism: Acidobacteriaceae bacterium (assembly GCA_030041955.1). GTDB lineage: Bacteria > Acidobacteriota > Terriglobia > Terriglobales > Acidobacteriaceae > Palsa-343. The sequence continues at coordinate 2,671 of JASIAO010000458.1, forward strand.
CCCATCCGGCGTCACGCGCAGCACTGTCGCCGGCGTGCCCGTTGCCAGATACGCATTGCCGTCGCGATCAGCCGCCACGGACCACACATAGGTCGAGGGCGTTGTCAGGACTGCCGTGCTCGACGGCCCCGGCACCAGATGCCCGTCGCTGGTGATGGCCACGCCGTTCGGCGTGCCGTTCTCGAAATCCTGAAAAGTGGATTCCGTCCACAGCCGTGTCCCCTGCGCGTGTGCTGAGGCAACAAACGCGATGGCGAAAACGGCAGCAAAGAGAGGCAGAAAGGCGCGGAGGTGGCGAAAACGGCAAACACTCATGCTGTGTCTCAGTCTATAGCGGTTCAGCGCTGCCGGGCAGCAGCGCCCAGTTTCCTCGAACGCCGATGGCGCGATGCAGGAGACGGTTCTACACTGGGGATTCGCGAATTGCCTCCGATGTAACCCAAACTCACTGTCGCGACCTGTGCCGAGATGCTGAAGCGCTGGAGAACCCGGATTCTGCTCTTCCTTGCCGTCCTCGGCCCGGGATTCATCACCGCCAACGTCGACAACGACCCCAACGGCATCTTCACCTATTCCCAGGCAGGCGCCCAGTTCGGCTATGCCCTGCTCTGGACCATGCTCCCCGTCACCCTCGCCCTCATCGTCATCCAGGAAATGTGCGCGCGCATGGGCGCCATCACCGGTAAGGGCCTCAGCGACCTCATCCGCGAAGAATTTGGCTTCCGCCTCACCGCCATCGTCATGTTCCTGCTGGTGCTGGTGAACTACGGCAACATCATCGGCGAATTCGCCGGCATCGCCGGCAGCCTTGAGCTCTTCCACGTCTCCAAATACATCTCCGTCCCCATCTGCAGCGTCCTCGTCTGGTTCCTCGCCGTCCGCGGCGACTACAAGCGCGTCGAAAAGATCTTTCTCGTCGCGTCCATGTTCTACTTCACCTACATCATCGCCGGCGTCCTCGCCCATCCCGGCTGGCACGTTGCCGCCGACGCTACCATCAAAATCCCCCTCATGTCCGTTCTGCGCGACAAAAGCTACGTTTTCATGGTCGTCAGCGTCATCGGCACCACCATCGCTCCCTGGATGCAGTTCTACCTGCAGTCCTCCATCGTCGAAAAAGGCGTGACTGCCCGCGAATACGCCGCCTCGCGCCTCGACGTGATCGTCGGCTCCATCTTCACCGACGTGGTCGCCTGGTTCATTATCGTCGCCTGTGCCGCCACTCTCTGGGTCCACGGTCTCGGCTCCATCCACGACCCCGCCGACGCCGCCGAGGCCATGAAGCCGCTGGCCGGCAACTACGCCTTCATTCTGTTTTCCTTTGGACTCTTCAACGCGGGCTTCTTCGCCGCCTCCGTCCTGCCCATCTCCACGGCTTATGTCGTCTGCGAAGGCCTCGGCGTCGAATCGGGAATCGACAAGCGCTTCCGCGAGGCGCCCTTCTTCTACTGGCTCTACACCCTGCTTATCGTGGGCGGAGCGGCCGTCGTCCTCATCCCCAACTTTCCGCTCATCAAGTGGTCCATCGAGTCCCAGGCGTTCAACGGAATCCTGCTGCCGCTGGTCATCGTGCTGATGCTCTTCCTCATCAACCGCAAAGACCTCATGGGCGACTACGTGAATTCCCACTGGTTCAATGCCGTCGCCTGGATCACGACCGTTGTGGTCAGCGTCCTGTCCGTGATCCTGATGATCCAGCAGTGGTGGCCCGGGAAGAGCTAAGCTCCCGTTAGGCGCTGCCTCTTAGTTACAGCAGCTTCCCCGCCGCCAGGTCCCGTACCAAATCCCGGTCCGCCGGCAGAAAATCATACGCCGGGAGGTCCTTTAGCGACGCCCACCGCATGTCCTCGAAGATCCGGTTCACCATCTCTCCTTCGAATCGGTGCACCGCAAAAAACTGCAAATCCACCGCACCGCCGCTGCGATAGTTGTGCCGCAAGTGTGCAATTAGCGTTCCCACCTCTGCCTGAATACCCAACTCCTCATCCAGCTCCCGCCGTAGCGCCTGTTCAGCCGATTCGCCAGCCTCGATCTTCCCGCCCGGGAACTCCCACTTCAGCCCCATCGGCGACCCGGCCCTGCGCTGGCAGATCAGCACCTCGTCTCCGCGCAGGATCAGCGCCGCCGCCACAAACCGCAGCGACTTCGGCTCCCTTCCGTTTTGGCCCCTATCTTCCATGTTCGCAATCAGTTTAGACGCGCTCAGCGGCCCTCGGAGACTCACAAATCCGGCGTAATCCCCTCGCTTCACTAGATAGGCCATCGTCCAGCGCTGCCTCCAGCGCCCGTAAACCCTCCGTCAGCGTCGGTGCCGGTGTGTTCAGCAACTCATCGGCAATGCAGTACACCCGGCATTCACGAACCGCCCGCATCCGCTCCCACCCCGGCCGAGCTGCCAGCTTTTCCAGTGGGACCCGGTCGCCGGCCCCACACCAAGCCGCAATCACCACCTCGGGATCCGCCGCCGCCACGGTCTCCGCCGTCGTTTGCTTCCCCGGCTGCCCCAGGAACTCGCCGCCTGCGGCTTCGACCATTTCCTTCACCCAGAGTTGCGAGTGAATCAACGGCTTTCCCCACTCCTCGCAATACACCAGCGGCCTGTGCGATCGACGACCCACCCTCTGACGCACCGCGTCAATCTCCTGCCGCATCTCGGCAATCACCCGCTCGGCCCGATCCGGCGCACCCGCCACAGCCGCAATCAGCCGAATGTCCTGCTCAATATCAGCCAGGGAATGCGGAGCCAGCGCCAGCACCGGGCACCCCGCCTTCAAAATCGCCGCCAGTGCCTCGTTGCGGTACGGAACCGATGCAATCACGACATCCGGTTCGACCGCAATCAGTTCCTCGTCGGTCACAGACCACGAATCCCGCACCACGGCCACGCCGCGGTCGCGCAACTCCGGCGCCGCATCGAGGCAGTACCGCGTGCACGCTACGAGAGCGTCCAGACAGCCCAGCCGCGCCAGCGTCACGCTGACACTCGGCTGCAGGCTGGCGATTTTCATTTCGTGTGATCGGACATCACCGCCGCCGGGTAGTACACCGACCATCCCCGCTGCGCCGCTATCTCCAGCAGCCCCGGCGTCGGATTCACCGGAAAAGGCCGGCCCGCAATCTCCAGCATGGCCGCGTCGTGGATTGAGTTCCCGAACACTGCGTCCGGCCGCGGAATCCCCACTCTCCGCAACGCCTCGGCCTTCCCCTCATCCGTAGGCACAGCAACCAGATCGCTGGTGATCAGCCCTTGGTGCACCCGCACCTGCGCCGCCAGTACTCGCTCCGGCGGGATCCCGAACCGCTTTACGCCTTCTTCGATCACCCAGTTGTTGGTCGAGCTCACCGCCCAGACCTGCGCACCTGCCGCGCGTAGTTCCTTCACCAGTTCCTGCATCTCGGGGAAAATCTGCGCCTCTATGTGCGCCGCAAAGTACCGGGCCGCCGCGCGCCGGATCTCCTCCTCGCGCAGCCCCGCGTAGACCTGCACCATCTCGCCGCAGATCGACTCTTCCGAAACCTGTCCCTGCCGGTACAGCCGGTGCCGCGCGTCGATCCAGTCGCTGGCGTTTCGCGAAAGCAGCCCAGCCTCGATCGACCAGGTCATGAACCCGAGACCGGCATCGCCGCTCCACAGCGTCCCGTCGCAATCGAAAATAGCGACACGTGGCATCGGCTCGAGCGCCGCCCGCCGAAATTCCTTAAACGTACTGCGTATTACCGGAATAGCCTGAATTGTTGTCATAACCGCTCTGCTTCCAGCCTACCAAGTTGGCGCGCACACTTCACCTCCACGCCGTACGCTTCAGTATGCGGCGGCTATGTTGCAAGCTTTTGAATCGGATAACGCGCGAACCCGGGCAGTCATCCCTGCCTTAGGCCGCCTTGGCGAAGCCGTGCTCCTGCGGAAGCCATAAACCGCCTTCCCGTTTCGCACGGACCGTTTGCCCCTCGAACTCAACGGTATACTCGCCGTCCGGCAAGTCCGGAGCCACTGTAATCACGCTGGACAGAGAGAAGACGGGCGGTTCTCCGTCTGCTCCGGTCTCCCTCATCGCCAGCATCTCGCATTCTGATTCGCGGCCCATTCCGCGAAGCGTGCCCCGCACCAGCACAACGGCTCGCATCATTCACCTGCGGCCTTCCTGCCGTATGGACCGCGACCCTCGTGAGCGTGCGATGCTCAATGAATCTTCCCGGTTGGCTGTAAAAAAACATTGATCATTAGCTCCTTCCAGCAATTCACCCGCCCTTCCCAGCCGCTACCATGGACGTTGTGAGCTCGTTCGCCGAAAACCTGAGCCGGCTGGAAAACCGCATCGCTACTGCGTGTCGCCGCGCCGGACGTTCCCGCTCGCAGGTCCGGCTGATGGCCGTCACCAAGACCCATCCCACTGAGGTCATCGCCGAAGCCGCTGCGGCCGGCATCACACTTTTCGGCGAAAATCGCGTCCAGGAGTTCGAAGCCAAGGTTCCGCGCCTGCGCTCGCTCATCCCTTCCCCCGCCGAAATCCATCTTATCGGTCATCTCCAGTCCAACAAGTCCGCACGTGCCGCCGAGCTCTTCGACGCGATTGATACCGTCGACTCCCTCCGCCTCGCCGAGCGACTTCACGAAGCCGCCGCGCGCCTCGACAAGACCCTCCCCATCCTTCTCGAAATCAAGCTCAGCCCGGAGTCCACCAAATCGGGCCTCGCCCCCGACAGTGCTGAACTGCTTGCTCTCCTCGAACGCCTTCCAGATTTGAAGCACCTCTCCGTCCGCGGTCTCATGACCATTGCTCCTCTCGACGAAAATCCCCGAACCGCCCGGACCTGCTTTCGCCAGCTCCGACAGTTGCGCGACCGCCTCGTCGTGGCCAACCCTCTTCTCGATTTCTCACAACTATCCATGGGCATGTCCGGCGACTTCGAAATCGGCATCGAGGAAGGTTCCACGATTATCCGCATCGGCACCGCGCTCTTCGGCGACCGTCCCCGCGCCCGATGAACCTGCCCATCCATGTCACCGACTCCCGCGATGGCGCCCGATTACTCGTCCGCGTCGTTCCCCGCGCCAGCCGCACCGCGCTGGCCGGCGTCGTCGGTGAAGGCGAGACCGCAGCGCTGAAGATCGCGCTCCACGCGCCGCCAGTAGAAGGCCGCGCCAACGCAGCGCTCATTGAATTTCTGTCGGAACTGTTGGGCGTTCGCCGCACCGACATCGCCATTGCCGGCGGCGAACATGCCCGCACCAAAACTATCCTCATCCGCGACCGCACCGCCGCGGAGATTGCAGCGGCGATCCAGCAGGCCCTCACCGTGCCTGGCTAGCCCACAA
>JASIAO010000459.1 GCA_030041955.1 Acidobacteriaceae bacterium
GACCGTCGGCCTGACGCTGGAGAGCATGACCGGCCTGATGTCGGCTGCGTTCGCCGCGGTTATCGCGGCCCGCTTGAAGAGCCTGCCGATAACGGTCCTAACCGCCCTGATCGTGGGCGTGTTCACCGACCTCGTGCAATACTGGCTGCCGCCGGACAGCACGTACACAACGGCCGTGGTTAATAGCGCACCGTTCATTGTGATAGTTCTGGCCTTGATCTTCTTCTACATCCGCGATAGGGCGGTCCGCGACGTCGCTAGCGGCGGGGCGCTCGATGCCGCAATCGAGCCGCAAGGCGGCGACGCAGCAGTTGCGGCCGCCTATGGCACGCACGCTGAAGCAGCCTCCTCACGCATATTCTCATTCCGAGGCGTCGGGTCGCTTGTCGTGCTGGCTGTCGTGGCAATCCTGCCGGTGGTGTTCAACGGATACTGGCTGCCATTGATCGCCGGCGGCTTTGTGTACGGGCTCATATTCTTGTCATTTACGCTGGCGGTCGGCGAGGGGGGATTCCTCTGGCTGTGCCTCATTAGCTTCGCCGGACTTGGCGCTATCGTTGCTGCCCAATTCTCAACCGAAGCAGGCTGGCCGGTTCTACTGGCGGTGCTAGTGGCCGCGCTCATCGTGACGCCGATCGGGGCGCTCCTCGGCCTGCTCACCATTCGGTTCGGTGAACTATACGTGGCTTTGACGACCCTGGCTTTCGGTTTGCTGGTCGATACTTTTGTCTTCACCAACAATAGGTTCCTCAACGGAGGTAGCGGCGTTCCGATCGGCCCTCCAGGGTGGGCTCTGTCCGAACGAACGTTTGCGTATCTGGTACTGGGAATCTTCTTGCTGGTGGCGCTATTCATCGTCAATATGCGAAGATCGACCACCGGCCTCGCACTCAGCGCGATCAGGCGAAGTGAGGCCGCATCGACGAGCGTGCTCGGGCTAAACGTGATCGGGCTGCGAATCCTGATCTCCGCCCTGGCGACCTTTGTCGCAGCTCTCGGGGGCGGCTTTCTGGCGATGTACAGCCTGCTGGCCCTGCCGAGCAGCTACTCCGTCTACCTCGGATTGGCCTGGCTCGCCGTCCTGGTCACGATCGGATATCGCTCCATCGTCGCGGCGATCGTCGCCGGACTGGCATATACCGTCGTGCCCGGCATCTTCGCGACCTACCTCTCCGGGGCCTGGGGCAACGTCCCGACGCTATTGTTCGGGCTCGGCGCGATCGGCCTCATCATGGACCCGGATGGAACGGTGACAATGCAGGCGCGCAACGTCGAGCAGCTGATGTACCGCCTCCGCAGACGGTGGCAACCCGCGGTGGGCGGCCTGGTCCCGGCCGACCAGGGTGCGACCCTGGAGTCGTCCGATATGGCCAGCACGGAGCTTGGCGGCCGGTCATGACCGCGGCGGGCCAGAGCACTGAGAAATATCGGCTTTCGGCCGAGGATGTCGTGGTCCGCTTCGGCGGCGTCGTTGCCTGCAATGGCGTCAGTCTGGGCGTCCCGCCCCGCTCGACCGTCGGGCTGATCGGGCCCAATGGCGCCGGCAAGAGCACGCTGTTCTCCGTGTTGTCCGGGCTTCGCCGCCCGAGCGCCGGCCGAGTCTACCTGGACGGCAACGACGTCACGGAGGCGACGCCACAGGCCCGAGTGCGGCAAGGTCTCGGCCGGACGTTTCAGCATCCCGAGGTGTTTGCCGAGATGAGCGTGCGGGAACATCTTGTCGTCGCCGACCGGGTTCGTGAGGGGACCCGCCGGATCTGGACCGACCTGCTGACCGGGCGCGGGCTCTTCAGCCCGAAGAATCCGGGTGAGGACGAGCGGGTCGACAGCCTCATGGACTCCCTTGGGCTCGGCGGCGTCGCGCACGCATCCGTAGGATCGCTGCCGCTCGGCATGCTGCGCCTCGTCGAGCTAGGCCGGGCGCTGGCGGCTCAACCGTCCGTCCTGCTACTCGACGAACCCTCCTCGGGTTTGGACACCGGAGAGACGGCTGACGTAGTTCACGTGCTGCGCCAGATGGTTGCCGAGCACGGTGTGTCGCTGCTGCTCGTCGAGCATGACGTCGCCTTGGTCATGGATCTGTGCGACTACATCTATGTGCTCGACTTCGGTTCGCTAATCGCGCAGGGCACACCGGCGGACATTCGCCAGGACCCAGCGGTCAGATCGGCCTACCTCGGCACCGAAACCGAAGCAATTGACATCCAGCCTCCTGGCGCGAGCCCTGACAAGGAGACCGTATGAGTCTCGTAGCGACCGAGGCCTCCGCCACGACCGATTCCGCTGGCCCGCTGCTGGCGATCCAGGACTTGACGGTCCGTTACGGACTTGCCACGGCCGTGCGTAACCTCGACCTTAGCGTGAATCAGGGACAGGCGCTCGCGCTGCTGGGGGTCAACGGCTCGGGGAAAAGCACCGTCGCCCGTGCGCTGAGCGGCCTGGTGCCGGTCGCCGCGGGACGAATCCATTTCCAGGGGCACGACATCACCGGCTGGCCTGCCCATAAGATCCGCCGGGCCGGCCTCATCTACCTGCCCGAGGGCCGTGGCATTTTTCCTGATCTGACCGTCCTGGAGAACCTGCGGCTTTCCGCGTGTGTCATCAAGAACCGGTCGGAACGGGCGGCAACGGTTGACCGGGCCATGGAGCTCTTTCCGCCGCTCAAGGCGCGAGCGAAGAACCACGCGGCCCTGCTCTCGGGCGGGGAGCAGCAAATGCTCTCCCTCGCCCGAGCGCTCACGACGTCACCAACGTTGATCGTCGCCGACGAGCTCTCGCTGGGCCTGGCTCCCAAGATGGTCGACATGGTGTTCGAGTCGCTCGAACTGCTCAAGGGCACCGGCGCAACCATCATCTTGATCGAGCAGTACGCGGCGCGGGCATTGGAGTTCGCCGAAAATTGCGCGCTGCTGCAGCGGGGAGTCCTCAGCTGGCACGGTGAATCGCGCACCGCAACCAGCGAAATCATTGCCGGATATCTCGGTGGAGCCGCCGCGACCGGTGTGTAGCTATACGGTCTGCGGCTGACTTACTTTGCGTTGATGGCGTTGAAGTACCTGATCTCGCCGACCTCACGGAATAGCACGTCACCGATGTAGCCAGGGGTCTCCTCGCCGCCTATCCCGGGAACATTCGGGTTTCCGCTGTAGGAGACGAGGCGGGAGATCCGGTGCTTGATGCGCCAGCCACGATCGGTCCGGACGAGTTCGTCGTCGTACCAGCCGGTACCGCGCCAGGTGGGGCCGCCTTCGGCAGCGTGCCTGATCAGAAGCCAGTTGCCGTAGGTGAATGCGTACGCCTTGTCCCCGTCGACATGCACCAGGTGACCCATCATCGTGTGCTGATGACAATCGTGCTTGGAGTGGATGTCGACGAACACGCTGACGAAGTCGGCGAGCGTGAGCCATTCAGCGCCAGGTCCGTAGTCTGCCCGTACGTCGTC
>JASIAO010000460.1 GCA_030041955.1 Acidobacteriaceae bacterium
CTGGAGCATCTGGAGCCAGCCTTGACCGCTGCCATCGCCGCCATCACCCCGCAGGACGCCAGAGCCTTCTTTCAACACTGCGGCTATCGGATACACCAACTATGAAAATGCTCTAGCCTGAGCAATGCGGTTCCATTCAGTCTGGAATGCCGCAAGGTGGTGTGTCGCTCTATCGATCCTGCTCCAGCTATTTTTAAATCGCCGCGCGGATGTCATGCGCTATGATAGCGCCTTCCGTGCGTCAAAGGGATACTTACCTCTGAACTTAGAGTGGAACAACGAAAAAACCCTGCCGCCAGCAGGGTTTCTTCTTTTCTCAACGCTTCTGAGTCCTGGGCCTTGAGCCCTTGGCCTGTCTCATGTTTTCAGCAACTTAGCGGGGGATGATGGGGATGATTTTGAAAAAGAGGACGCCGTGTACCGAGCGGAACCAAGGTGGCCTGCCCGGGGTTGGTTTATGTGAGATTAACGGATTCTGATTACTGACGCTGACAGCTGATCACTGGTCCCTCACCGCTCAACGCGAAACGCAGGCCTCTTCTCTGTTTTCAGCAACTTAGCGGGGGATGATGGGGATGATTTCAAAAAAAGGCATTCTTGGCGCTTCGGTCGGCTGCGGAGGTCCTCCTCCGGTTCGGCGCCCACCCCGATGAGAACAGAATGGGCGCCCGAGGGTCGGTTAGCTGGCGCCGCTCACGGTCAGCGTCAGCGTCGTCGAGGCCGTGATGCTCGAGTCCGCAGTGGACGTCCCCGTCAGTGTCAGAGTGTAGCTGCCGGTCGGGACGTCGCCGGAAGGGGTGGTTGTCGTCGTGGTGGTCGTCCCACTGGAGTTGCCACAGCCGGTGGCAAAGCTAAGCACGCCTGCCACCAGCAGGCAGCCCATCAGCGTCCACAGCCGCGTGCGCGAACGGCGGAAGCCCAGGAGCAACAATCCGCCCACGCCAAAAGCCGCCAATGGCGCCGAACGGCCGAAGGGAGAATGATTCTGCGCAGAGCTGCTCGCCCCGCCCGCGAACCGGTGCATGCTGCCCGGCCGCATCGACGACGCCGTGCTGCAGGAGCTTGCTGAGGTATAGATCGTCAGCGTCGTCGTCGCTGAGCCGCCCGCCGCTACCGTCGCATTGTTGATCGTGTAGCAGCCGTCGGTGGTCAAGGCGGTGCTGGAGGTGGAGAGCGCGAAGCTGACCGCTCCGGCAAAGGTGCTCGGCGAGTTCACCGTGACCGTAGATGTTCCCGAGGTGCCCTGCGACACCGAGATATTCGTGGCCGCCAGCGTAAAGCCGCTGCTCGTGACGCCGCCACCGCCGCCGGAGGAGCTGGTTGTCCACGCGGTCAGCAGGTTGTTCAGATCGACCGAGCCCAGGCCGGTCGCTTCGTCATAGCCGACCCCCGCAGCGTATTCCGATGCGCCCGCCGAAGAGCAGTAGCTGGAGCCGGCCGTGCACTGGTTGCCTCCCACGGTGATGTCGTGGAAGGCAAGCGCGTAGGTAGCCGAATTCGACGCCAGCGAGTAGAGCGTGGAAGCCGCGACCCCCTGCCCCGACGAGTTGGTCTTCTGGTTGATCAGCGCCAGCATCCCGGCAAAAATCGGCGCGGCAAAGCTGGTGCCGCCGGCGACCGTCAGGTCCTGCGTGCTGGAATCGCGAAAGCCACTATTACAACTCGCTTTCTGGCCGCTGCTCCAGGCAGACGTATCGCTGGTGCAGAAGAGATACCCCGCGTTATCGGCGGAAGAGTCGAGCGAGATGTCGGGCACCAGCCGGTAGCTGCCCGAGCTGATGCCGCTCACGCCGGTCTGCCAACTCGGCCGCGGCGCAAAGGTGCTCACGCCGCCGCCGCCTGAGGACAGCGCGTACTGCGCGCCGTATTGCGCGCCGATCGTGGCGCTGTCATCGTTCCAGGCCTGCTCGGGAATATAGGACAGCGCCGAGCTGATCACGTCGCTGCCGCTGGCAGATTTCCAGTACGTCGTGTTGCCGGCAGCCACGTCGGCCGTGGGAAATTCGGTGCCGCCCAGGGCCGTTGCGTACTGGCTGCTGGCGGGAAAGTTGACCACCAGCGCTTCCTGCTGCGCGGTGCTCAGGCCCTTGGTGCCCCAGCAGGAGGTTGAGCCCTCATCGCCGGCGGCGGCGATGATGCTCTGCCCCTGGCTGGCGCCCTGCTCCAGCACCTGGTTGAGCCCGGAGAAGTCGGAGGAGGTCAGTTCCGTCTCGCAGGTTCCGTAGCTGATGCTGATAATCGGCGCCAGGTCATTGTCCACTGCGTACTGCAGCGCGTTGTAGACGTTATCGCTCGTACCGCTGCCCGTGTAGACGAAGTCGATGGTTGCGCCCGTCGCGATGCCGCCCGAATATTCGAGGTCGAGGTCCGACTCGGCCTCATCGCCAGAAACTGTCGCGGAAGTTCCGGCGACCAGGATCATCGTCGGGGCCTTCGGCGTCAGTCCCGCCGCGCTCTGGAAGGTCTCGATGTCGGAAGCGTTGACCGCCGACTGGCCCACAACGGCGATCGTCTGCCCGGATCCGTTGTATCCGGCGCTGTACGCGGGATTGATGTCATAGATCGTGGCGACATCGTCCGGCGTGAGGAAGTGGTCGCCTGTTTGAGCGGAGGTAAAGTCAGGCGTCGCGGAAAGCGCGCTCTGCGTCTGCAAACGATGCTGCGGCTGCGGGCGGAAATCGGTGAGGTTGCCGACGCCACGCACGATGCCCACCAGCGCGGAGGGTATCGAAAGATTGGTGGAGTTGGCGATGTGGGTCTCGCCGTTCACCAGATAGTGGTGCATCTCCGTCTGGAACGCCGCTTCGACCTGGCCTGCTGTGCCGGAGAACGTAATGCTCAATCGGCTATTGGCCACGCGATCCACGTTGAAGCCCTGGGACTGCAGCCAGTTCTCGATCTTCGCGATGTCGGCGGGGTTCAGCCCAAAGTTGTTGGCAAACTGCGCGGGCGTGAGCCACTGGTGATACTCGGGAGAGCCGGGGGTTTGCTGCGCTCTGACTAAAGCATTCAGCTCCGCCTGCTGCTCGGCAGTGGGCGCGAGCCACAGCGTCATGCCGACCATCGGCGTGGAGGGATCGAGTCGGCCGGCGTCGTATTGCGGAGCGATACGCGGATTGAGGGTTCCGGGCAGCGTCACGGTGGAGTTGGGGTTAATCTCCTCGGCGATGCGGCTGGGAACAGACTGCGCGGCGGCCAGACTGGCGCCGGCTGACAAAAAGGCCACGACAAGGAGTGCCGGCCAACGGCGAAACGCGGAGGAACACATCAGGGCGCACCTCTGTAGGTTGCTTGGATGGGCAGAAGGCCCTTTGGGGCTAACTGGTTGCGGAAAATCTCTTGGCCATGGGTGCCGCCCGGCATTGATGGGATCTGTAGCCGGTAGTTGATGAGAGGGACTGGGGTCACGTGTCTCGATAGCGGCGTGGACGGGCGCGTCCGGAGACGATCCTGCCATGACGTGGATGATTAGACGGATATCAGCGGTAATTGTTGCGCAGAAAACGGAGAATTGCACCTGGCTCAGCGGCTCGCGCCGCCCTGCGCAGCGCCCTCAATGGGGAGGGGCACTTCGACCGAGCCAAGCCGATTGCTGCGATTGTCCCGCACAGCGACCCGCAGCGAGGCGGCATTTAGGGGCACGTAGATCGTCTGCAGAGCCTGATAGCCCTCCTTCATGAGCTTCGGCATCTGCGCTGCGGAAACCGAAGCATCGACCGACGTCTGCTCGCCACCGAGCGGATTGCCCGCGGCGTCGAAGGCCATTACGCCGAAGGCGAGTTGAGGGTGGAACTTGCCGTCGCTGCCCGGGGTCATTTCCAGTTGGCGCGCCATGACGCCGAACTGCACGGTGTACCGCTGCACCGGAAGCGGGGACTTTGGCTTGTCGAAATTGACGCCCTCGTTGCGCGCGGCAATCTGCAGAAACGGCATGAGGGAAGCCATCTGCTTATCACTGGCCTGCACCGGCGATCCCACGGCGTTGACGCGCGCGGCAAAGACGATCTGATGCGACAGCGGCGCGCCAAACTGCAGCGCAGAAAGCAGCGAGCCTGGATCGGGTGCGGCCACCGCGAGATCCTCGGGCAGATTCGGATGCATGCCGGCATCGTCGGCGTAGTAGCTGCGACGGTACGCGAGGTGATAGCCCGAGTGGTCGACGACGAGCTTGATATGGCGGAGCCTGCCGTCAAAATTGGGGTTCGTGGGCGCGTAGGTGAGGGAGTAATAGTTGCTGCCGTTATCGATGGCGGTGTTGAAGGCTCTCACCAGTTCGTTGCTGTTATAGAAGGCGTGGCCTCCGGTTTCATCGGCAACCTGGTCCATGGTCCCCTGTGTGGCAGCCAGATTCGCGGCGTAATCCTGCGCGGTGCCAGGTCCGCTGCGCAGGATGGGCGCCGCCAGGCCGCGCGCATCCACGGGATAGACGGCGACCTGGCTCATGCAGAGGAGGTTGTCGGTATCGACGATCTGCTGGTTGTAGGAGCGCTGGTTCTCAAAGGCGGCGGTGCCTGCGGATTCATCGGGGGCAACGCTTGCGGGAAAGGAGCTGGAGAGCCATATCAGATTCTTCCGCCCCGGAACGGAAGACAGAAAGCGCGCGATCTGCTGCAGGGCGGCAAGGGTGACATCCACGCGGCGGTCAAGGAGGGCGCTGCTCACCTCGTCGGCCATTTGCTGCATGAGCATGTTGGCGCTCATAGGCCCGTTCAGAGGAAGGGGCCCTCCCGGTACGCCAATCGCGCCGGCGCCGGGCACATAGCCTGGGCCGGTAACTCCGGCTGGCATCGTACCGGACTGTGCCTGTGCGCTGAGCGGGGATGTAGGCGCGCCGTTTTCATCTGTGGGCGGGAGAAGCCCCATCTTGTCGGGCACCGGTCCCTGGTGCTTCGCCGCTGCGACCAGGACTTCGCGCTCGCCGCTGAAACCCTGCAGAAGATGCAGGCGATCGCTGAGGACAAAGATGGCGGTTTGGCTGCCGATCGGCATTTGCTCCAGAAACTTCAGCATCTGCTGGCGCGCGTAGATCTGTTCGCGGAGGGGCGTGTTCAGCGCGTCGAAGAGGATCACCGTCAGCGGCTGCTGAAGAGCCTGAGGCGATGCAGGCAGGTCCACAAAGGTGTTGGCCGGCAATACTGCAGGACGCGCGGGCAACGCCACGGCTTCTGACGGCGAGTGCACGTCGAACTGGCGGATCGATTGCGGCTTGCCATCCTCGAAGAGGTGGAAATCGGCAGCGGTCAGGCCGGGGACGGGATGGCCGTGATCGTCTGTGACCACCACATCGACGACCACGCGGCGGACGGTCCGCTCAAGGACAAGGCCAGGTTCCTGGTCCTGAGCGGCGGGAGCGACCGGCGCGTTTTGCGCGCGCGCCGGCGGAAATGCGAAGAGAGCGAGGACAAATGCGGCGAGGGCGAGCAAATTCGCGCGCGCCCAGCGGGCTGAAAGACATTCGCAACAGGAGTGCCGCGCCATCGTGCTTATCCGGGAAGCCCAAGCCTAAGCTGCAGTAACCTGAATGTCAACGACAGTGTGATTGGGCTGCGGCGAACGATGATGTGCGGCTGGGCAGAGCATCCGGAGACCTGCCATTGCGAAGGAATTGCCCCCACTTAATCGATTCAGTTTGACGGTCGCTTCCTGGGGCAGATAGCATTCTCTTTTTGAGGTTATCAATCTTATGTTACCTGGTTCTATCAGGCGCATCTTCTGCGCTGCCGCAATCTGCTGCTTTGTCGCTTCCCTCCCCACCTTCGCGCAGACTGCCGCTCTGCCGAAAGCGGCGCGCCCGTGGATGAACCGGTCGCTTTCGCCGGACCAGCGCGCGGATCTCGTGATCCGGCAGATGACGCTGGACGAGAAGATGAATTTCGTCCACGGAACAGGGTGGAATGGCCTGCGTCCTGACGCGGCAATCCCGGCAGGATCGCTCGGCGGCGCCGGGTATGTGGTGGGTGTGCCGCGGCTGGGCATTCCGGGCATCAACATGGCGGACTCGGCGGTAGGCGTGCGGCTTGCAGCCACGGGCAGCCACTACGCGACGCTGTTGCCCTCGGTGCTGGGAGCGGCGAGCAGCTGGGACCCGAATGCGCTGTTCCTCTATGGATCGGTGATCGGGCGGGAGCTGCGCGAGACCGGCTACAACATGTCGATCGGGGGCGGCGTCGATCTGGCGCGCGATCCACGCAACGGGCGCAACTTTGAATATGCGGGGGAAGATCCGCTGCTGGCGGGCACGATGGTCGGCAAGATTGCCGAGGGCGTGCAGTCGAACCACGTCATGGGCGACATCAAGCATTACGCCTTCAATGATGAGGAAACGGGGCGCACCATCTATAACGCCGAGATTACCCAGCGCGCGGCGCGGGAAAGCGATCTGCTGGCGTTTCAGATCGCGATCACTATGGCGCATCCCGCAGGGGTAATGTGTTCTTACAACAAGGAGACGGTAACGCCGTCCAACACGAGCGCGGACTGGTCGTGCCAGAACGATTACCTGCTGAATCGGGTGCTGAAGAAGGACTGGGGATTTCAGGGATTTGTGCTTTCGGACTGGGGCGGAACGCACTCGACGGTGCACGCGGCGCTTTCGGGACTGGATCAGGAGCAGCCGAGCGACATTTATTTCGGCGATCCGCTGAAGAAGGCCGTGGAATCGGGACAGGTGCCGATGTCGCGGCTCAACGACATGGTGCATCGGGTGCTGCGCGAGATGTTTGCCAATGGTGTGATTGACGATCCGCCGGTGACCGAGGTGGTCAATCCGTTCCGCGGACGCGACGATGCGGAGCATATCGCCGATGAGAGCATCGTGCTGCTGAAGAACCAGGACAATACCCTGCCCCTGTCTCCGAGTTCGGTTCAATCGATTGCTGTGATCGGATCGCATGCCGATATAGCCGTGCTGTCGGGCGGCGGATCGGCGCAGGTGGATCCTCCGGGCGGCAATGCGGTGAATCCGCATCCGGGAACCAGTAACTGGGACGAGCACGTTTGGTTCCCGTCGTCGCCGCTCCGCCAGATCCGCAAGCAGGCTCCGAATGCGCGGGTTGAGTTCAGCGAGGGGACGGACGTTGCGTCGGCTGTGAAGCTGGCCAGCAGTTCGCAGATTGCCATCGTCTTTGCTCACCAGTGGATGAGCGAAGGCATGGATGCCGCGACGCTGGCGCTGTCGGATGGTCAGGATGCACTGGTGGATGCCGTAGCCGCCGCCAATCCGCACACGATTGTGGTGGTGGAAAGCGGTGGGCCCGTCGCCATGCCGTGGGCGGATAAGGTGCAGGCGATCCTCGAGGCCTGGTATCCGGGCATCGGCGGAGCCCAGTCCATCGCGGCCATTCTGTTCGGCGAGGTGGATCCCTCGGGACGCCTGGCGATTACATTCCCCAGGGACGATGCGCAGTTGCCTCGTCAGGAAGTGCCGGGGATGAAGCTGGCTGCCGAGCACCCCAACAAGGAAATCCCCTTCGATGTGGATTACAACATCGAGGGCGCGCGGGTCGGCTACAAGTGGTTTGAGTCGGAGCACAAGACGCCATTGTTCCCCTTCGGCTTCGGGCTCTCCTACACCACATACGCGTTCTCCGATTTGTCGGTGGACTCGGCCGCGCACACTGCGACCTTCACCGTGCACAATACCGGTACGCGCGAAGGAACGGAGGTAGCACAGGTGTACGCGGTGCTGCCTGCGGCAACCGGAGAATCAAGCTACAGCCGGCTGGTGGGCTGGGATCGCTTGACGCTGGGACCGGGAGAATCGAAAACCGTGACGGTGGAGATGAATCCGCTGACGCTGTCGACTTTTGACGTGGCGAAGAACGCGTTCACCATGGCGCCCGGCGACTACACGATCCTTGCCGGGTCGTCCTCATCGGATACCCCGTTACAGGCGACGATGCACATCGGGGATTGATCGGGCGCGGCAACACGAACGGCTCCCCATGCGAATGCATGCGGAGCCGTTGATCTTTCTTAAGCCGATTTGTGGTTACTGCGAGGCAGCGGGGGCCGCGGGCTTGGCCGCATGTGCGCTGTGCGAGGAATGTTGAGATTCCGCGGCAGCACTGGTGTTCAGCTCGACTTTGCCGGAGAAGATGGCGTTCTCTTCGATGGAAAGCCGAGCGGCGCGAATGTCGCCGATCATGTGGCAGCCGGCGCGCAACTCCACGCGGCCCGAGCACTGCGCATCGCCCTGCAGTGTGCCCTGTACGACCAGGTCGCGCGCGGAGACGTTGGCCTGGACCCGTGCGTTGGCGCCGACGGTCAGGCGGCTGTCGCTGAGGGTGATCGTTCCTTCCACCAGCCCCTCGACCACGAGGTCTTCGTTGCCCTTCACTTCCCCGCGAATCTGCACCGACTTTCCTATAGTTGCTGTCGCCTCTCCCGGCATCACCTGCTCCTCTGAATTTGGGCTGTTCCGCTTTGCTCGAACTATACGCAAGGCGCGGGCCAGCCGCAACCAGCGGATGGAGAAACCGTTCCGGGAAGGGGAGATAGGGTTGCCGCCGCTACGATGCTGCGCCGGGCCAGAATTCCGTCTGCACCGGCCAGACCGGTTGCGGCTCGCGCCGGCCATCTTCGCTGAAGCGCTGGTCGAGCCCGTGCTTGCGGATGACGGCGCGCACCAGGGCCGCGACGCGTTCCTGATACACCTTCGAGACAAAGGCCTTGTCGCCGTAGCGGGCAGCGTAGTCCTTTTCGAGCGCGGGGAAGTGTTCGCGGATGAAGCGCAGAAAAACGGGCTTCGAGCAGGGTTTGAGAAATAACGGCTGGGAGCCGAAGAAGCATGCACCTGCCTGTTTTGCGCGGCCGGCTATTGCGTCGAGGGCCTTGGGCGTATCGGTAAGGCCTGGCAGCAGCGGCGAACAGAGAATGCCAACGCGCAGGCCGGCAGCGCGGAGACGCTCGACGGTGCGGAAGCGAAGATCGGGGCGCGGCGCGCGCGGCTCGAGGATGCGGGCAAGCTTCGCATCGGGGGTGGTGATGGTGAGGCAGATGCGCAGCCTGTTGTGCGCCGCAATGCGCTGGAGCAGGTCCACGTCACGCTCGATGAGCGTGGATTTGGTGACGATGCCGAGGCGCAGGCCCGCCTGCGTGGCAAAGACTTCGAGCAGGCTGCGCGTGACCTGAGCGCGGCGCTCGATCGGCTGGTATGGATCGGTTGCGGTCCCGAGGGCGATTTCCTCTCCGTCGCGGACGTCGCGCAGCTCCTGGCGCAGGAGCCACGCGGCATGTTGCTTGATGTAGATTTCCCGCTCGAAGAGGTCGGGATCGTCCCTGTCGAGAAATTCGTGCGTGTAACGTGCGTAGCAGTAGCGGCAGCCGAACTCGCAGCCGCGGTAGGGGTTGATGCTCCAGGTGAAGTACATGCCGCGGCGGCTGACGCTGCGGTTGAGGATGGAGCGGGTGGGAATTGTATGGAATTCGACGCCGTGGCCGTTGCCGGCGGGGTCGCCGTCAGCAGCGAGGCGGGCGATGCCGGAGGGGCCGGCAGGAAGGATGGGGAACAGCGTATTCGCTTTTTCTTCGCCCATGCGAAGAACAGTACGCCCGCGGGCTTTGCCTCGTCAAGGGGCTATTGCAGCGTCAGCGTCCCGGTCCCGTAGTCCAGCTGGCACCCGCCGCCGGCCGCGGTGTAGGCCGCCGCAATGGTCTTCCCGTCCTGCGAGAGCGTGCCGCTGAGGCCCAGCGTTGCGCCGCCCGACGAAGCGTTCATCGTTACCCCGAACCGGTTGCCAAGGAACCCGGAGTTCAGGTCGAGTGGCGTGGCCACAGTCGCAGACGTCAGGCACGGGTAACCGCTGAGAGTCGCCGATCCGCTCACGTCAAGAAATCCTCGGGAATTGAGCGTGGCACTCTGCTGCAGGGTCGCGGAAAGGCTGAAGCTTTGGCCCGTGTTCTGCGAAGTCATGGTGCCCGCATAGGTTCCGTTCAGAACAGGCAGCGCGTAGCCTGTCATCGTTCCCTGATCGGGGCAGCCGCCGGTCAGTGAAAAGGTTCCGTTCGTCAGTGTTGCCCCGCTCACTGTGCCCGTCATGGTAAAGACAGGCCCGCCGTTCGGGACTGCGGAGCCGAGCGTCAGCATTCCGCTGGAATCCAGCGTCCCCGTGAGCGAATTGTTGAATGCGTAAAACGGTCCTCCGCAGCACTCAGGAGTGCAATCGAGGGGAAACGCCATCTGTACCCATGCTGTGCCGGAAACTGAGTTGCCGGAGGAGGTGAGGTACGCCCCGATGGGGACCGCCCAGCCGCTGCTGTTGGTGGCCGTGAACTCCCAGTCGCCGGGAATATACGAGGAAACAGGAGGAGATGTGGAACCGGTTGTAGGGATGTGTCCGTTACTGGCGCATCCGGCGAAACCGCCGGTGATGAGAGCGAAGAAGACGATCAGCGCGGCGCGACTTCCGCCAGCCGCGCGTTCCCAGGAAGTCATCGTGCAAGCCCTCCCGAGCTGTCGCAGGTATAGACGGAAGCATGACAGCAGGGTTGCACCTCTCGCTGCCAATCGGTTGCGCCCTGAAGGGCCGTTGCGGCGTTATCCTGAAAGACAGGCGTCCCCACACGGCCTGCCTTACCAAAACTTGTCCGGCCCGGAGAATTTCCAGTCTTGATGCACATCACCACTACCGACTATGCCGTCGCGTCGCTCGTTGGGGCCGTCGGTGTGATTATCTGGCGCGTGCGCGAGGGGCGCAGCGCTGTCACGCTGAAGAAAATCCTCATCCCGCCCGCAGGCATGGCCACGGGATTCTCGATGTTTGTGGTGCCGGCGTTTCACATTCCGTGGAGCTGGGCCATTGTCTCGTTCCTGATCGGCGCCATCGTGCTGGCGTGGCCTCTGCTGGCGACGACCAAGCTCTATCGCGACGGGGACGTGATCATGATGAAGCGCTCCGCGGCATTTCTGGCGGTCATCGTGGTGCTGGCAGCAATCAGGTTCTTCGCGCGCGGCTATTTCGACAAATTGCTGACCGTGGAGCAGACCGGTGCGCTGTTCTTCATTCTGGCTTTTGGGATGATCGCGCGGTGGCGCGCGGCGATGTTCTTCGCGTATCGGGAATTAACGCGTTCGCAGAACGCGGAGCCGGCGGCGGCCGGCGCGCTGGACGTAGAATCCTGAGAGGATTGGGCGCGGTGCGCCTGGAGGCGCACCGCGCAATAGAGGATCAGGCGGACTTTCGCCGTTGGTCATCCTGTTTTTCGCGGCTGCCCTGCTCGCCGCGAGTGCCCTCGCTTTCCTTGCGGCCGGTGGATGTAGATTCACGCTCCATGTTGCCGGGACGCTGTGTCTGACCCGAATTCTGCTGATGCTGACCCTGCTGATGCTGGCCGGGATTTTGCCGCTGGGACTCGTCCATCTTGTGCGACCCCCGCTCCTCACCGCTTACTTCATTGCGCGACTGATCATGTTCGCCGCGCCCTGCCGTAGCGGTATGGCTCTGGCTGCGGGGATCTCCGATGCTTTCCTGGGACTGTCTGCTGCGTCCTTCTTCTTTGTTGTCTGCCATGATTGAGTCCTTTACGTACCGGATTGGGATGTTGCCGGTCGTGGCCAGCAACAGCCTTCAACACAAGGGCTGATGAAAGCTTTCCCTGTACTGTGGGATTCGCCTGGGAGCAGGGCGGGTGGTCTGGCGCGAGGCAAATTTTCGATGCTGCGAAGACGTTTGCGGTTGCCTTCGCAGACGTAGCCAGGAGATGCGATGCTGGACAGGGAGGGATTTGAGACAATGGCCGATCTGAAAGGTGTTTCACTTACCTGGCTGGGGCATGCGACTGTCCTGTTGAAGACCCGCAAAGGGACGACGATCCTGATCGATCCGTTTATCGAAAACAATCCGAAATACCCGAAGGGCTTCGCGCTGCCGGAGAAGCTCGATCTGGTGCTGGTGACGCATGGGCATTTCGACCACATTGCCGATGCCATACCGGTCGCAAGGAAGCACGGATCGCAGGTGTTCGGCATGGCCGAGCTGTGCGGATGGCTGCAGTCGAAGGGCGTGAAGAATGCCGTGGGCATGAATGTCGGCGGTTCGCACACGCACGCAGATGTGACGTTCACCATGACCGAGGCGCGCCACTCGTCGGGAATCCAGGACGGAGACAAGCTGGTTTACGGTGGCGACCCTGCGGGGTTCGTGATCGCTGTGGACGGCGGCCCGGTCCTCTATCATGCGGGCGACACCGCAGTGTTCTCGGACATGCAACTGATCCGCGAAATGCATCAGCCGGAGCTTGCGATGCTGCCGATTGGCGACCACTACACAATGGGGCCGAAGGGCGCAGCGCTGGCAGCGAAGTTTCTGGGCGTGAAGGCGGTGCTGCCGATTCACTTTGGAACGTTCCCGGCACTGACGGGGACGCCCGACGCACTGGCAAAGGAGCTGAGCGGGACGGGCGTCGAAGTAATCAGGGCGGAACCGGGCAGGAGTTTGTAACGGCCAGCGTTCAGCGG
>JASIAO010000461.1 GCA_030041955.1 Acidobacteriaceae bacterium
GCGATCCGAGGCCCGCGGGCACCGGCGGTTCGCGCAGGTCCTCGTCCTCCTCGTCGAAGGCGTCCTCGTCGCGTTCCCACATTCCGTAGGCCGACAGCCAGGCAAGATACAGCGGTCGCAGGTCTCCCGCGGCAAGCTCGGCCCGCACCGCGACGATGGCCGCCAGCGAGTCGTCGGCGCCGGAGTCCCAGTCGCCCTCCTCGTCCTCGCTGACGATGTCGATAATCAGGTGCTCGCCGTCCACCGACATCGTCACCTGATCCTCGACGCAGTATGTCCCCGCGACCGCCGGGTCGAGAAGAGCGCACGGCATCCGCAGCATGATCCGGTGCGTGCCCCAGCTGGCCAGGTACAGATGGGCGTCGTAGTACTGCCGCATCAGGTGACCCGGATCGCCCCGGAAGTCACCCCCGTAATACTCGTTCACGAAACTGGTGGCAGTGATCGCGGCGCTGCTCGAGAACTCGCGCACCTCGTCCTGCTCGGCCTCGGTCAGCGGCCGGTCGACCGCGAGGAACTCGTAGTACTGATACTCGCTCATAACCAGCAGCCCCCAAGGTTAACCGGCGATCCGTTCCGCGCACAGAAGCGTACGATGCCCGGCTTCGTCCTGCACGTCGCGTACCCGAAATCCGGCAAGAGGTCATCGAGCTTCACGCGACGGTGCAGCCGTAGGCGTTTCGCCCGCGTCGCCGGCCGAGGTCACGATCGTCCGCCGGCTCCTGGCCCCGGTCCAGCGGCGCAGCCAGAGCAGGCCGAAGACGGGAAGGACAAGCGGGACGAAGCCGTAACCGCTGCCGTAGCTGGACCACACCGTGGCATCGGGGAAGGTGGCCGGGTCGACCAGGCTCCAGGTGCCGACCGCCAGCACGCCGGCGAGTTCGACCGAGCAGGAGACAAGGGCGATCCGGCGTGCCGTCGGGCTGCCGTTGGCCAGCGTGACGGTGGCGAGGATGTAGACCACTCCGGCAAAGGCCGACAGCAGGTAGGCGACGGGGGCATGGTGGAACTTCGTCGCGATCTGCACCCCGGCCCGGGCTGAAGCGGACAGCGCGAAGAGCGCGTAGACGGCGACCAGCAGCCGACCCGGCCCCGTCCTAGTCGAGCCTGGCTGCGCCGGCGCGGGCTCAGGTGATTCCGCAGGCTCAGACATGGATGATCGGCCAGATCTGATGCAGCCGGACCATCAGCACGGCCGCGACGAGTCCGGCCACCGCGACGACCGCCGATCCCCACCGTGACCGCTCCAGCAGACCCCAGAACGCCGCCGCCAGCGGGACAATCGGCATCGCGATCAGGTAACCGATGAGCGTCGGCAGGGAGGCCGGGCGTCCGCCGCCGGCGAGCTTGGCCACTATGAGGCCGACCAGCACGAACAGCAGGATCTCAAGGACGCCGAGGGCGGCGAGCAAGCTGACGCCCATTCGCTTGTTCCGGGCGGTCATCAGCAGCGCGTACCCGGCAAGCACGAGGCCGACGACGATGATCGTCGTGGGCACGGCGCCGTTCACAGACGACATGTTACTACGATTCGTAGTAACCAGCGCTGACCCGGCAGCGCGCGCGACCGGCCTACGATGGTCTGGTGAGCAGCGGCATGGCCAGGGCGGCCTTCACCCGGATGCGGGATGGCACCGCCGAAGAATACGCCCTCATCAACGCGCGCGAGGCGGCGTATAACCGCACCTTGCACCTGCGCGTGCTGGACGCCGCGCGGGCACTGGGCGCGGCGGAACCGGACCCCGGCTACGCGGTCAGCCGGCTCGTGCATAGCCTGCAGTCCGCGACCCGGGCGGAGCGGGACGGCCGGCCCGTCGATTACGTGGTGGCCGCGCTGATCCACGACATCGGCGACGGCCTGGCCCCGTACTCACACGGCAGTTACGCCGCAGCGGTGCTGCGCCCGTTCGTCTCCGAAGAGCTGTGCTGGATCGTCTCGCATCACCCGGTGTTCCAGATGCACTACTACGGCGCCCAGACCGGAGACGACGTCAACGCCAGGGACGCTTACCGGGACCACCCGTGGTTCGGCGCCACGGTCGAATTCTGCGAACGCTACGACGAGAACTGCTTCGACCCCGGCTACGACTGGCTGCCCCTCGAGCACTTCGCCCCGGCAGTCGAGGAGGTCTTCTCCCGCAAGCCGGCCTTCCGCTAGCCCGGTGCCGCGCCGCCGATCCCGGCGGCGCGCATGAGCGCTCGCGTCAGAAGGCGCTCAGGCTGGCTGCCATAGCTCGACCCGGTTGCCCTCAGGATCCGTGACCCAGCCGAACCGCCCGATACCCTCCATGTCCTGCGTCTCCTCAGCCACGTCCGCCTTCAAGGCGCGCAATTGGGCCAGCATCGCATCCAGGTCGCGAACCCGAAAGTTGAGCATGGTCTGCTGCCCGCGGGACCCGAAGTAGCCGCTCTCAGACTCGAACGTCGCGAACACCGTCGGCCCGGCCCCCTGACGCCGCAGCCCGTTCTCATCGGCATCCAAGCCCAGGCAATCGCGATACCACGCACCCAGGGCAGCCGGATCAGCGGCCCGCATAAAGTACCCGCCGATCCCAAGCACGCGTTCCATCCCCCCATCCTGCCAGGCCAGCGACCGAGCGAGCCCGCGCCACACCCCAAGTGTCCACGCTTTCAGGGGAACCCCGGGTCCGCCTCTGCCCGCAGCGAACGATGCGCGGCAAATGAGGATGCCGACCTGTTCACCTTCAGGGCATAATCCGAGCCATGGTAGATGGCGGTGCAGCACCTGTAGAGAACTACCAGCCGCCGGTTATCGTGTGGCTGGTCGAATACACCGATGACCGTCAGCCGGGATGGCGGTTCCAGGCGGGAGCTTTCACGACCGAGGTTGAGGCGCGCAAACTTGTCCGCCGGCTGAACAAGACGGGATCCTACGGCGATCTTTCGATCAACATGGTTCCCGTCCACCAGACGATCCAAGACTGGGAACGGGATCGCAGAGCAGTCGTCCGGCCGACGGCCAGCTTGCTCAAAGATCCTCGTGCTGACAGCGGCAGATGAGCGCGTTTCCCGAGTGCATCGCTTCAGCCTGTCGCCAGTCCGGTCAAACTCCCGCCGAAGGTAGAAGTCGGAATGAATGTCCTGGCCGCGTTCGCTAGTAGATCGAGCTGCAGCCAGTGGTGAATAAGAGAAGGCGAAGACAGTGGTGTTGTGATCTTCGGATTTCCCAGCGCTAACCATCCCGAGTGATATTAAGGCCCTCCAGTATTTTTTCCCGCCATTGCTGGACTGCGGCGTCGAGACTCCGGCGGAACCATGATCCCTGGCTGAATCGGCAATCCCATGCTGTCGCGCGATCATCACCCTGAACAAGCAGATTCCCCCATCTGTAGGCGACGGGATCAGGAGCCTTGGCAGTCGGGTCACCCCACCGGTCGACCGGCAGAGCATCATCTCGAAGTCGATCGACTAGCCACGCTACGACTTGCCTAATGTCGGATAGAGGATATGGGAGGCCCAAACGTTCGACTCCTCGCCTGTCCTGCCACGGTGAGATCACCTCATATCTACCCCTGGTTCCGTAGGTAGGAGTCTCTTTAAATTGCAGCGCACGCACGAGGCTATCAAGAGCGAATGCATGCTCGGCGTCGTCAAGCTCTAGCAGACGTTGCACAAGATTCGCAAGCCAGTCCAGCGTCCATTGAGTTGTAGCTGCCAATGATCTAAAACGAGGATCTTCCGCGGCACTCCACTGCTCACCCTGGTCGTACGGGAACCCTTTCCGGTGGAGGAGGTCTATGCACACGAAAACGAACGCATCTACCCTAATCGATGTGGTCTCATCTCTCCACCAGCTGGAATTGTTCGACGATCGCTCGATAAACCAAGCGAGCGCTGCCCAGACCCTGCGTGTATCACC
>JASIAO010000462.1 GCA_030041955.1 Acidobacteriaceae bacterium
CTACTCACCCGATTTCAATCCCATCGAGCAGGCCTGGTCCAAGCTCAAGCAACTGCTGCGGGGAGTCGGGGCGCGGCTGCTGGAGCATCTGGAGCCAGCCTTGACCGCTGCCATCGCCGCCATCACCCCGCAGGACGCCAGAGCCTTCTTTCAACACTGCGGCTATCGGATACACCAACTATGAAAATGCTCTAGCGTTTAGGAAAGCGCGGCCAGGGTTTTGTCCAGGCTGGTGGAATCCTCAACGTTCACGCAGGCCTGGCTGCGGTCGATCTGGCGCATGAGCCCGCTGAGGACTTTGCCGGGACCTACCTCCACAAAACATGCCGGCTGATCTGCGATCAGCAGGCGCACCGACTCAACCCAGCGCACCGCGCCGGTCACCTGGCGAATGAGCGCATCGCGCAGTTGGTCCGGATCCGTCACCAACACCGCATCGACGTTCACGACCACCGGGACGCGCGGCGTGGCGAAATCGATGGCACGCAGCAATTCCGCCAGGCGGTCCTGCGCCGGTTGCATGAGGGCACAATGGAAGGGTGCGCTCACCTGGAGCATCACAACCCGCTTCGCTCCACGGTCCTTGCAGAGTTGCGCGGCGCGCTCCACGGCAGGCGCTTCGCCGGAAATCACCGTCTGCTCCGGGGAGTTGAAATTGGCCGCCGAGACGATGAGCTGCGTTTCCGCCGCAGCCTCGTCGCAGGCGCGCGCGGTTTCTTCTGAGCTGAGCCCGAGGACGGCGGCCATGGCTCCCTGACCCGGCGGCACCGCTTCCTGCATGAAGCGCCCGCGCTGGCGCACGGTTTTCACCGCGTCGGCAAAGGCGAGCGATCCGGCAGCCACATTGGCCGCGTACTCTCCAAGCGAGTGGCCAGCGACGAGCGCCGGGGTAATTCCTCTTTCCGCCAGCACGCGCAGCACAGCCACCGAGACCGTGCAGATGGCCGGCTGCTGGAATTCCGTGAGCTTCAGCTGATCTTCGGGACCTTCGAAGCACATCTTCGAAATGGAAAAGCCGAGCGCCTCGTCGGCCTCTTCAAAGGTCTGGCGGGCGGTCGCAAATTTTCCACAGAGATCGCGGCCCATGCCGACGTATTGCGAGTTCTGTCCAGGGAAAAGGAAGGCAAGCTTCGTCATGTCTTTGTCATGATAAACGCCACGCCCACAAAGGCCGGCGCGAGCACAACGACGGGGTTGGGGATTTTGGAATGGGGTGCCACGATCCGCTGACAATCCACAGCGCGGGCATAAACCTTCCACGAGTGGGCGCGTCTATTACGCAGAGGCGCGCGGGGCGCGCGCTACCGCTGACGCCCCTTGCAGCCCTCCATGAAAGCCCCGGTGGTTCGTGGGTCCGCCGGGGCTTTTCTTTCTGTAATGCGGTGGGATGCTATGCAGATGCGGCGAGGTTCGCCGCGGGACGCAAAACACCGGCAGCCGCCGAAGCTGCCGTCGAGTGATGCGTAAGGCGATGTACGAAGTGGTAGGGGGGCCAGGGGCCGGAAAGCTGCATCTGGCACTCCTTCATCAGCAGGGCCGCGCTGGCGTATTTATTTTGGTACCGCTCCACGCTTCCCGAATCGATCAGATGAGCGATGTCCAGCAGCATCTTGCCCGATTCCATGCGCCGGCAGCTGACTTCCTCCGCCAGCGGGATGAACATGCGGTGCATTTGCACGGTAACGGCGCGGGCTTTCGTCTGGCGCTCCCGCTGCATGGCAGCGTTCTCGCGCAGATTGGAAAGATACGCGCGGCCCACCGTTCCCTCCGGCTGCGCGGGGTAACGGCGGACCTGTTCGCGGCAGCAGTCGTCGAGCACCACTTTCAGGTGCATCTCGGCTTTGCCGCGCAGGCGCTCGATGTTGGTGACAAATTGCCTCTGATTGGAGCGGATCGAACGACGCAGCGCGTCGTCGTCGGCAAAAACAGTTCCAAACCGGAAGGGCAGGACGGTGGAGGTCTTGAAGCAATCCGAGATGACGCGGGCATGTTCCACGCCGGCGTGCTGGGTTAGGGTTTCTGAGGAGGAATACTCGCTGACGATAACGGCTAGATCACTGGCTGGGTAAAGGAAAACCTGATTTCCCTGGATCCCTGTAACTGTTTCCATCGGAATCGGCTTACGGTGCCGAAGCAGTTCGGGGAAGGCTTGTCTTTCGGTTATGCAGTAGGCATACCACGCCATATAAGGTCGCTCCGCGTGCTGGTGAGATGGGTTAGGAACAGCAGCTTCTGAGGGAAGTACATGGCTTTGGCTCGGGTGGGCACCCAAACAGCGAGAACCGCACTGAACTGCCTGGTATGGTAGTCCGGGCGACAAACGACTGGCAACAAGCGATTGAGCGGAGAGCCGAAGGTTACCCGTGGAAATCTAAATTGATTTCGCAACACGAATTTATTATTCGTTTTATGAAATGACTGGCGAACCGGGGCATTTGGACCGAGAATTGCCTTGTTTGCAACTATTTCTGCTCCTGCCGAAGCTCCTCCAGGTCCTGGGGCCGATCCACATCCAGCTCACCCGCGGGCCAGCAAACCCGCTGCACCTGGTCGGAATGACCGCGGATCAGATCCCTGGCGCCGCGGTCGCCTGAGCACCCGAGCAGCTCCGGAAAGAGGGTTGCCGCGAACACCGCGGGGACACCGGCTCGATCCGCATAGAACGAAGCCGTAATCAAAGACTTCCCTGCCCTGTGGCAATCAAGCAGGGACTGCAGATGTTGAGCCGTCAACCGTGGTTGGTCGCAGACGAGCAGCAGAACCGCCTCGACCGCCGGCTCGATCCGGGCAATAGCATCCATGCCACAGCGCAGGGATGATCCCATCCCCTCAGCCCATTTCTGGTTGACCACCGCAGTCGCGCGAAGGCCGTTCAGCTCCGGCCGCATTCGATCCGCCTCAAAACCGAGCACCACGAAGACCGGCGCGCAGCCGGCGGCGAACGCAAGACGCGCGGTGCGGCGCAGGAGGGACTCGCCATCGAGCCAGACAAGTTGTTTGGGCTGGCCGAGCCGTGTGGAGGCGCCGGCGGCGAGGATGAGAGCGGCGATCCCGCGGGCGGAACCCGCTCCCTCCGCTGTGTCAGGCATGAATCGGTTGCGGAGGAACAATGGTGGGCGCGACGCGGCCCGCAAAGACGGCCTGCAGTCCCGCGGCGATGGAGAGCGCGATGGTCGCGGGGGAGTGGGCGCCAATGTCGAGCCCGACCGGCGTGTGTAGCCGCTCCATGCAGCTCCCAGGCGCCAGGCCCAGCTCCGGCGCCAGCGCGTCGATGAGATGCTGGGTGCGGCGGCGCGGGCCGAGTATGCCGAGGTAGCGCAGCTCGCGCGGCAGCAGCGCGCGGAGAATCTCGCGGTCCTGCTCGTAGCTGTGGGTCATGACGACAACCGCGTCGCGAGGGCCAGGCGAGTCCAGGATCTCGGGCAGCCCGCCGACGCGCGCCGCCAGGGGGAAGCGCTCCGGACGCGCCAGATGGGAGCGGCCGTCGGCCACGGTGATGTGCCATCCAAGCTGCGAGGCGAATGTAACGAGCGGCTGCGTGTCATCGCCCGCGCCGAAGACGAAGAGAGCCGGCGGCGGCTCGACGTACTCCACAAAGAAACCTTCCCGATGCTGCGAGGTCCGTGACGCCAACGCCGCGCGTGCCAGCGTCCATGCTTCATCATCAGGTTCGCGCGAGTAGAGCGGTTCACCCGCGTCGTTCACGATCAACTCCGTTCCGGCATGCGTCGCGTCGAGATTGGATATGATCACACAAATTGAGCGCTCCTGCACGCTGCGCCCGAGGGCTTCCAGCACGCGTTCGGCTGCCATGCCCCGCTCGAGCAGCACCAGAATTGCGCCGCCGCAGCCCAGGCCGTAGGGCATATCGCCATCGTCATCGAAAAAGCTGCTGTAGCGCTGAAGCGAGGGACCCTGCGCAGTGAGCCACCAGGCCTTCTTGGTCACTTCCGCTTCGAGGCATCCGCCGCTGATGGTGCCCGCGCGCTCGCCACCGGCGGTCAGCAGCATGCGCGCGCCCGGTCGCCGGTATGCCGAGCCTTCTACTGCAACCACGGTGGCCAGGCAAACCTCTTCTCCCGCGGCGCGGGCGCGCCTTGCCAGGTCGAGGATTTGCCGCAACTCCACCATTCAGATCACCGTCGCCTTCTCGGCGCCGAGAACGTCCTCAACGCGGAACGGCAGCCTGCGCACCCGCACGCCGGTGGCGTGATGGATGGCATTGATCAGCGCGGGCGCCACGCCGGCCAGCCCAATCTCGCCGATGCCGCGCGCGCCGTACTCGTTCAAATGATAGTCCGGATATTCGACGAAGACGCACTCCAGTTCAGGAACATCGGCGTTCGTCGCGACAAGGTAATCGGCAAAATTATTGTTGAGCGGTTTCGCGTTGCGCGGGTCGTAGATGGTCTCCTCGAGCATGGCCATGCCGATGCCCATCACCACCGCGCCCAGAATCTGGTTCGTTCCTGCCTTCTTGTTGATGATGCTGCCCGCGTCGATGACAGTGAGCGCGCGGGTGACGCGCAGCCGCGCGATGCCTGGATCCCACGCCACCTCCATAAACTGCGCTCCGAAGGAGTGAGACGAGACCTTGTGCTCGTCGGCGGGATCGGGCGAGGTGCGAGCCTCTCCATCGAGAGCGGCGATGCGCCGTGTGGTGAGGATCTGCTCGAAAGGCACTCCGCTCGCCGGCGGCTGGTCCGCGATATGCACGCGGCCGTTGGCCATCGCCAGCTTCGGCGCGGTCGCCCCCTCCTGCGCAAAGAACGGCGAGCCGGGCGTCCTCGTCGCAGCATCCAGCACCGAATTAATCGCCGCTTCGGTGGCCCTGGCAATCGCGGGCAGAACCGTTGCTGTCGTGGTGGATCCACCGGAGGTCGGTCCGTTGGGCAGCGAGCTGTCGCCAAGAACCACCTGAATCTTGTCGAGCGGAATCCCCGTCTTTTGCGAAACCACCTGCGCGAATATCGTGTAGGTGCCCGTTCCGATGTCCTGCGTGGCGCAACTCGCGCGCGCGGTGCCGTCGGCGTTCAGGCGGACGCGAACCGTCGCTGAGCCTCGGCCCGCATGCCAGGTGGACGAGGCCATGCCCCAGCCGAGAATCTCGTTCCCGCTCCGCATCGACCCAACCTGCGGATTGCGTTTCGACCAGCCGAACCGCTCCACGCCGGTCTGATAGCACTCGCGCAGATGCTTGCTCGACCAGGGCCGCGGAGGCGAATAGCTCTCGTCCTGCTCGGCGTAATTCTTCAGGCGCAGCTCGATCGGATCCATTTTGAGCTGGATCGCCAGTTCGTCCATCGCCGACTCCAGCGGAAACAACCCCGGCACGATGCCTGGGCCGCGCATAGGGGTGGGCGTGCCGATGTTCAGCCGCACGAGTTGCTGATTGGCCGTGAGGTTCGCGCAGTCGTACAGCATGGTCGTGACGCCGGTGCAACCCTCCACGTAAACGTCCACCATCGAGGTCGGCTGCACCACGTCATGCTGGATGGCGACCAGCTTGCCGTCCTCGGTCGCGCCCAGGCGCATCCGCTGCTGGGTGAGCGGGCGATGGCCGACGGTGGTGAACATCAGGCTGCGCGGCACCTGCACCGCGACCGGCCGGTGCACACGCTTCGCGGCCAAGGCAGCCAGCATGGACTGCGGCCACGGAAAGAGCTTGCCGCCGAAGCCCGATCCGCAAAAGGGCGAGATCACGTTGACGTTTTCGAGAGGAGTGCCGAGGACTTCGGACAGAACCTTCTGGTAATTCACGACGCCCTGGGTGGTCGCGTAGAGGGTGAGCTTGTCGCGGTCCCATGCGGCGATGGTGGCGTGCATCTCCATGGGGTTGTGGGTCTCGACAGGGATCACGTATGTCTCGTCGATTTTGACGGGCGCGCTCTCGAAGGCCTGATCCGCATCGCCGCGACTGTAATGAATGCGCGGAGGCCCCTGCGGCGGCGGAGCGTCGCTGAGCAGCACCGCGGGCTTGCTCACGTCGTAATGAATCTGAACGCGCGATGCAGCATCCTTTGCCTGCTCAAAGGTATTCGCCACAACCAGCGCGACAAATTGCCCGTAGTAATAGACCTGGTCGTCCTCGAAGGGTGGGCGAATCTCGCCCGCGCGGCTGTGCTCCAGTTGCTCGGCCGGGCGGAAGAGCGGCTCGGTGTTGCCGTGATGCAGGATGGCGAGCACGCCAGGCATACGCTCGGCAGTGGAGGTGTCGATGCTTGCGATGCGCGCGTTGCCGACGGTGCTGGCGACGCCGACACCGTAGGCCACGTTGTCCAGCGGATGATCGAGCGCATACTGCGCCTTGCCGCTGACCTTCGCCGGTCCGTCGATGCGGCTGACCGCTGCGCCGATGATGGAATTTCCAGGTGTACCCATGCGCGAAGCTCCTCAGGCGGTTTGCGTGGTGGTTTCAAGGGTGCGCACCAGAGCGCGTTTCGCCAG
Organism: Acidobacteriaceae bacterium; assembly: GCA_030041955.1. Classification (GTDB taxonomy): domain Bacteria; phylum Acidobacteriota; class Terriglobia; order Terriglobales; family Acidobacteriaceae; genus Palsa-343. The sequence goes on from JASIAO010000462.1 coordinate 6,448, forward strand.
CTCGATTTTGAAGCCGTTGTACCTGAGCGGCTTCGCATCGGCCATCGCGGCGTCGGCGGCGCGACGGAAGTTCTCCGTCGTGGCGTCGCGGCCCTCCAGCGCGCGTTCGGCTTCCGCCGAGCGCCAGGGCTTCGTGCCCACGCCGCCCAGCGCGATGCGCACGCGCTCGATGCGGCGTCCGCTGACGCGCACCACTACAGCGGCCGAGGCCAGCGCGAATTCATACTGGGCGCGGTCCCGCAGCTTGAGGTAGTGCGAACGCGTGCCCGCGGCCAGCGCCGGCAGCGTGACGTGCGTGATCAATTCGCCCGGAAGCAGGACGTTCTCCTTATCCGGAGTCATGCCCGGCACCAGGTAAAACTGGTCCAGCGCAATCGCCCGCTGCCCCTGCGCGCCCTGCGTGTGCACCGTCGCTTCCAGCGCCATCATGGCCACGGCCATATCGGAGGGATGGGTCGCGACGCAGTCTGCGCTGCCTCCCAGCACCGCGTGAATGCGGTTGTAGCCGTCAATGGCCGAACATCCCGAGCCCGGCTGGCGCTTGTTGCACGCGTAATTCGTGTCGCGATAGTAGTAGCAGCGCGTCTTCTGCAGCAGATTGCCGCCGGTAGTCGCCATATTGCGCAGCTGCGGCGAGGCGCCGGAGAGCAGCGCCTCAGAGAGCACCGCGTATTGCTCGCGCACCGTGGCGTGATTGGCCAGATCGCTGTTGCGGACCATCGCGCCAATGCGCAATCCTCCGCCGGGCAGCGCCTCCACCTGCGCAAGCGGCAGCGGATTGATATCGACCACCGCGTTCGGCTGCAGCACGTCGAGCTTCATCAGATCGACGAGCGTCGTGCCGCCAGCCAGGAACGTCCCGCTGGAGCGCACCGCGCCCTCCACAGAGCGGGCCTGAGAGTAGCGAAAAGTCTGCATCGGCGAGCTCCTTATACTGCGCTGGGATTGCGGTTGCCACGCGCCTGCTGCACCGCGGCAACGATGTTGTTGTAGGCCCCGCAGCGGCAGATATTGCCGCTCATGGCCACGCGTACATCCTCATCGGAGGGGCCGATCGGCTCGGTGAGCAGCGCCGATGCCGACATAATCTGCCCCGGCGTGCAGTAGCCGCACTGGAACCCGTCGTGCTCGACGAAGGCCTGCTGCACCAGGCTGAGCTGGCCGTTTTGCGCGAGCCCTTCGATCGTGGTAATGCGGTCGCCCTGATGCATGACGGCGAAGCTGAGGCAGGAATTCACGCGGCGTCCGTTGACGTGCACCGTGCATGCGCCGCACTGGCCGTGGTCGCAGCCCTTCTTGGTGCCGAAGAGTTGCAGGCGGTCGCGCAGCGCGTCGAGCAGCGTGACGCGCGGTTCGATTCTCAGCTGGTATTCCTTGCCATTGACATTCAGAGTGACGGGAACAGCGCCGGGAACCGCCACCTGATCTTCCGCCGTCTCCGGGGTTTCGACCTGCGCAGCAGCCGCCAGCGGAGTCGCCGTCGCCGCCACGCCCGCCGCTCCGAGCTGCGCCAGGAAGGCCCGGCGCGAAAAGCGGCCCAGCGAGGGTTCGCGTTGTTTTTCTGTCTCTGGTTTTGAACCTGTGGAGGATGGGTTGTCGTACTGGAACCGGGGATTCTCAGGTTTGTCCATGAGCGCTCCTTCAGCGTTGGATGAGGTCGATACTTTGGACGATGCGGCAACTGCGCCGGATGGCCATGAACTTCTTCAGGATCCCGGAGGATCGAATTCGGATCAGGACTGCGCCGCGTTGTGCGCAGCGGGCGCCGCGGCCTTCTTGCGCCGGCTCAGCACCAGATCATTGTCGGTGCGCCGGCGGGTCGTGGTCGCCTTGTCAATCTTGCGCCAGAAGGCCACAAAGTAATCGACGGCCGAAATGATGGAAACGCCGGCCATGTAGTAAATGCCGACCACCGCGATCAGGTGGACGGGCACGATGAACCAGCCGAAATGCCAGACCAGCCAGCCCCGGTCCAGCGTTGCCGCCACGACGGACACAATCTGGATGACGGTTTTCAGTTTGCCCACGTCGCTGGCTTCGATCGTGAACCCTTCCGTTGAGGCGATGGAGCGCAGGCCACTAACCAGGAATTCGCGGCCGACCACGACCACGACGATCCACGGCTTCACGACGTGCGGATTGAATTCGACCAGCGCGACATACGCCGAAGTGATCAGCAGTTTATCGGCAATGGGATCGAGCAGCATGCCCATCGTGGTGATCTGGCCGCGCCTTCGCGCCAGAAAGCCGTCGATGCCGTCGGAGATGGAAACGAGGATGAAAAACAGCGAGGCGATCACTTCCTGCTCGCCGTGCCAGCCGCCGTGCGGGAAATGCGGCGAAAGCATCCAGATGAGCACCGGAACGCAGAAGATGCGGCCCATCGTAATGGAATTGGGCAGGTTCACGGCGGAGGGTCGGCCCCTGCTGCCATTATGCACCAGCGTGCGGGCACTCCGGCATGCGCAGCCACCAATGGTAACACTGGATCAAAATCGGGAACTCCTTCGCGCAGAGAAAGTTCCGAATCATCCTCTTTCACGCGGAGAGGATTCACGGGATTTTAAGATCGGAGAGATGGCCGGAATCAAACATCGGCGCCATGAGCGCGAGGGCAACGCTGCGGATCAGCGCGCCGCGGCGCGGCGGCTGCGCGCCATGTACCAGCACCTGGTGGAGCGCTTCGGCCCACAGCAGTGGTGGCCGGCCAACAGCGCCTTTGAGGTCGTCATTGGCGCGTATCTTACGCAGAACACGGCGTGGACCAGCGTCGAGCGGTCGATCGCGAACCTCAAAGCGGGCGGGGCGCTTTCCGTGGCCGGCCTCCGCGCGGTTGGCGAAGAGGAATTACGCCAGCTGATCCGGCCCTCCGGCTTCATGCTGCGCAAGGCTGCGGCGATCAAGGCGTTCGTCGCCTTCCTTGACGCAATTTACGGCGGCGAGATGGATGCCCTGCGTCGCGATGCGGCACTGGACCGGGCGCGAGTGCGCGAAAGGCTGCTGGCATTGCCGGGGGTTGGCCCGGAAACAGCCGATGCGATTCTGCTCTACGCGCTGGGCGCGCCGGCCATGGTGGTCGACGAATATCTGCGGCGGATCGCGACGCGCCACGGTCTGGTCCCTGAAAACGCGAAGTACGCAGAAGTACAAGCGCTCGCGGAAGCGGCCTTCGCGCCCGGCCGGGAACGGGAAAGCGCAAACGAATTAGCCCGGCATTACAACGAATTCCATGCCCTGGTGGTGCAGATCGGTAAGCTGCACTGCGGCCGGGTGCCGAAATGCGAGGGATGCCCGCTTGCCTGGGACCTGGAGCGCGTCGGCGGCGCGCCTAGCGCAGCCGCTCCCGCACCTCGGGGCGCACCAGGTAGAAGAAAAGCATCAGATTCACGATGATCATCAGAATCAGCGGGAACTGATGGTAACGGATGAATCCCCACAGGCCGTACAGCGCCGACAGGAACACCGTGGCCAGTGTGAGAGCCCATCCCCAGCGCCGCAACATCAGCAGACCCTGCCCCCCGGCGGCGAAGG
>JASIAO010000463.1 GCA_030041955.1 Acidobacteriaceae bacterium
AGCGTACAGCGGTCAGGGAACAGCGGTCACCGTTCAGGGTCAGCGACCACTGCTCACTGATCACTGGTCACTGGTCATGGGGTGCGGATTACTTTCTGCCGAGGCGGTAGACGATTCCCATGCTGCCCCCGAGGTTCTTGTCCTGGAAATTGCTGCCATAGTTCGTCATCAGGTCGACGGCGGACCAGCGAATGGCAAGGGCGGGGCTGAGGTTGTAGTCCACGGAAGCGCCGGGGGCGATGTTGAGCACCGTGGAGTCGGTGTAGAGGCCTACCAACTGCGGAGGCAGACCGTAGGTGCCGGTGCCGAAGTTGCCGTGGCCGACGCCGGCGAGGACCTGCGCGGTCCATCCCCAGTGCTGGCCGCGGAAGAAGCGGTAGCGGGGACCGGCGAGGAAGACGTATTGGCTGATGCTGGGGTTGTAGGCCTGGTTGAGCCCGCTGTAAACGTGGGAGCCGGTATACGCAGTGCCGTAATAGCCGCGCGCATCGACGGTGACGCCGAGATTGCCGCGCAGATAGTCGGTGACGTCGACATGCCAGCCGGCTTCGTTCATGTACTGGAGGGACTGGCCGGGGCGGAAGCGCAGGGAGTCGCCGCCGAAGTCGACCTCGTACTTGTGGCTGTAGGTGTCTTTGATGATCTGCTCGATGCGCAGCTTGCGGCGGGCGTTGACGCGCTCCTGGGCCTCGCGCAGGACCTGGGCGCGCTGCTCCGGGGTGGTCTGCTGGGACTCGTCCATGGTGGTGGGAGGATTGGTTTGCGGAGCCGTGGTCTGCTGCTGGGGAGCATCCTGGGCGCGAAGGGCTGAGGGAACGAAAAGAAGAGCTGCCAAAAGCGGATACGCAGCGTACCCGAAACACTTGCGAAAGTGCATGAACCTGATTGCCTCCACTGCCCTTTGAAAGAGAAGATTGTGCCTGCTTTGTATTAAACCATCTGCGGGGCATCGGGCGCTGCCGGCGGGAGCGCCGATGCGCGAGGATTGCGGAAATCTCGCCCGCATGCAACGATGCGAAAACAGTGTTCAGAGCAGATTCGCAATCGATGTAGCCCTTTTCTGCCGCCGGGCAATGCAGCTTTTTCCTGAGGAGAAAGCTACTGAGGGGCGGTGGCTTCGGGATACAGTCATTGCGAATCCGCTGTAGCGCACCTTTTCTGTTGAGGCGAATGAGGCAATGACCAAATTTATATTGGGCCTGATCCTGGGGCTGCTGATCCTTCCCGCAGTGGTGTGGGGCTATTTTCGCTTTGGGCATCCTCCGGTGGCGGTGGCCGACCGGCCGTTTCCGTTTGAGAAAGACATCGTGAGAGAGCCGCTGCACGCGCGCATCGATCGGGAGATGCCGGCGAGCGCGCCGATTACAGCAACGCCCGAGAATCTGCTGGCGGGCGCGGAGGTTTATCGCGAGCAGTGCGCGTCATGCCATGGACTGCCGCAACGGAATTCGCCGTTCGCGGCGCATATGTATCCGCGCGCGCCGCAGCTGTGGGTGTGGCATCGCGTGGGGGTGATCGGCGTCAATGACGATCCGGTGGGCGAGACCTACTGGAAGATCGACAACGGCATCCGGCTCACCGGCATGCCGTCGTTCAGCAAGGTGCTGAACCAGACGCAGATGTGGCAGGTGGCGGTGCTGTTGAAGAACGCGGGGACGACGCTTCCGGACGGGGTGGTGAAGCTGCTGAATCAGCCGCTGGTGTTCAATCCGCCGGGGGAAAATCAGTGATCAGCGAACAGTGATCAGAGATCAGATAGCCGCTGAACGCTAATACTTCGACTTGATCGCGTAGGTGAAGCCGGTGGTGAACTGGAGCGAGTTCTGCTTGGTGGGCGGGGTGGCCGCGGGCGGATCGTTGAGGTAGCTGTCGACGGTGCCGAGGGAGAACGCCAGATTCCTGAAGAACGGCATGGTCAGCGAGTCGGTTTCGCCGGCTGAGTACGCGTAGGGGTTGTTGTAGGCCGGGATCCACGAAACCTGCTGCTTAAAGACGATCTTGTGCGGCAGTTTGGCCGCCCAGGTGGCATCGAGCGTGGAACCGATGAGGTTCTGATTCTCGCCGGCCGTGGCGTCGAGGAAATTCTGCCCCTCGTACTGGAGGGTGGACTTGAGGTCGAGCTCCTGGGTGGGGCGCTTGATGGCGGTCCAGCCGATGCCGGCGCCGTAAATCTGCTGCAGTTCGAGGGCCTGGGCGTAGTTGTGGTCGAAGACCGTCTGCGCGAGGGCGTAGAAGCGCGGAGAAAAGTACTCGTCGCGTTCGGCGTCGCCGTGATAGATGGAGGTTTTGGAGCTGCTGGCGGGGGTGAAGACGCCGGCGCTGATATACGCGGGCTGGGTGATTTTGCCGTAGGAGCCGCTGATGTCGAATGTGGTGCGGTTATGCGTGTTGAGCCAGCTGACGGTGGGCGCGGTGCGCACCAGACTCAGGGCTCCGGAGTAGGTGGTCTGGTTCTCGGTGCCCTGGACGATGGTGGCGCCGGCGGTTGCGGTGCCGTTCCAGCCGGCGAGCGCGCCGGGATGGCCGGCGATCTGCTTCCTGAGCGTAGTCTCGTCGACGATGTACTCGGCATTTTTGACCGGGATGGGCGGGATGGTCGCGCCATTCTCCGGCTGAATGGTGATGAGCTGGTTTTTCACCGAGAGCGTGCCTTGCGGGACGCCGGCGAGCAGGTGCCCGTGACGGGCAAAGGCGCTCTTTTCAAGGACGACGAGCCGTGAGCCGGTGCGCAGCTCCCTGATCTTGTCCCATTTGACGCTGACGTCGCCGAGGATCTCGCTGTGGAAGTAGACCTCGTCGCCGACGGTACGCTCGAGCTTGCCCGAGATTCGGTCGCCATTGGTGAAGACGAGGGTGTCGGGAGCGGGTTCAGGGGCCTTTTTCCTGCTGGCGGCAGCGGCTGCGGGAGGATCGACGGCGGCCCGCGCCGGGAGCGGCGCCGAAGCAAAGGTAAGTAGAACGATCCAAACGGACAGCAGACTGACAGACGAGCAGGGAAACAGGGGAAAACGCGACCGCATGCGACTCCAGTGAGGGGAATAGTGCAACAAACAGCAAAAACAGGAGGGCCTGTTCCGATTTTACAGGAAGAAGATGAACGGTCTGTTCAGGGGGTACCCGTCTGGGGACGTCCCAAAACCGGGGATTGGCGGCGTGTGACGTTAGTCACGGAAACAGGCGGGGAGGGCTCTTTATGCTTCTGAACAGGAATATAGGATTGAAATGGTCGCAATTGCGCTATTATCGGAATTGGGAGTCGAAACTGCGGACGATCTGGACCTGTCCGGAGCGTGGAAGTTGAGTCTGCTGAGCGAATTGGCCATTGGGACCACCGCGGTGATCGAGTCTCTGGAATTGCCGGGGGAGATCCAGCACCACCTGATGCATATGGGCTTTGTACCGGAGGCGAGGGTGATGGTGGTGAGGCGCGCGCCGGCGGGCGATCCGACGGTGTACTCCATTGACGGTTTTGAAGTGGCGCTGCGGCGCGACACGGCCAGGGCGATCCGGGTTCGCGAGTACGACGCCCTGAATACGAGACAGGCATGAGTAGCTGCTGCAACACCGAGACCGTCGAGATTCAGCTGGAGCCGCGGGTTGCGGGAAAAATCCGCACGGTGGCGCTGGTGGGTCCTCCTAATTCGGGAAAATCGACGCTGTTCAACCGGCTGACCGGGCTGCGGCAGAAGGTGGCGAATTATCCGGGCGTGACAGTGGAGCAGCGGGTAGGGCGGCTGAACGGGATCGGACGCAGCGACCTGACGCTGATCGATCTGCCGGGGATTTACGGGCTGGACCGGTACTCGGAAGACGCGCGGGTGGCGATTGAGGTGCTGCACGGCGAGATGCCGGGGACGCCGGCGCCGGACGCGATCCTGCTGGTGCTGGATTCTCTGCAACTGCGGCGGCAACTGATGCTGGCCGCTCCGGTGCTGGCGCTGGGACTGCCGACGCTGGTGCTGCTGAACATGAGCGACCTGATGGAGGCGCGCGGCGGGCGCGTGGACACGCTGGCGCTGGCCCAGGAGCTGGGCGTGCCGGTGGCGAAGATCAGCGCGACGCGCGGGGCCGGACTGGATGCGATCAATCATTTTCTGAGCCGCAAGGCGGACGCCCTGGCCGGGCAGGCGGACTTGTCGGGAGCACTCGCGGATTCGCAGCATGCGGCGGTGACGAGGATCGAGCTGCCGGTAATCGGGAATCCGCGGTCGTACCGGCAGTGGGCGACGGGCATCAGCACGCGGACGAAGTACAAGGCGCCGCTGTCGTCGGAGTGGGGCAAGCGCATCGACGGGGTTCTGCTGCACCGGATCTGGGGGCCGCTGGTGTTTCTGGCCGTCGTGTTCGCGGTGTTCCAGGTGGTATTCACGATTGGGCAGCCGCTGAGCGATGGGTTCGGCAACATTCTGAACGCGGGCGGGGACGCCATTGCGCCGCTGCTGGGGCATGGATGGCTGGAGTCGCTGGCGATTGACGGCGTGTGGCGCGGCGTGGCTTCGGTGCTGGTGTTCCTGCCGCAGATTTTGCTGCTGTTCCTGTTTATTGGCGTGCTGGAGGACTCGGGATATCTGGCGCGCGCGGCGCTGATTGCGGATCGCGTAATGCGCTCGATCGGGCTGAACGGGAAGGCGTTTATCCCGCTGCTGTCGGCCTATGCCTGCGCGGTGCCGGCGATTATGGCGACGCGCACCATCGAGAACAAGCGCGACCGCTTTGCGACGATCCTGGTGGCGCCGTTCATGACCTGCTCGGCGCGGCTGCCGATTTACATGCTGATGATTGCGGCGTTCATTCCGAACCGGCCGCTGCTGGGGGATTTCTTCGGGCTGCGCGCGGCGGTGATGCTGTCCCTGTACGTGCTGGGCTTCCTGGCGGCGCTGGCGACAGCGCGGCTGCTGAAGTCGTCGATATTGAAGGCTTCGTCGGCACCGTTCATTCTGGAGCTGCCGCAGTACCGACTGCCCACGGTGCGTTCGCTGAGCCTGCGGCTGATGGATCGCGGCAAGGTGTTCCTGCGCCAGGCGGGCACGGTGATTCTGGCCGTGACCATGGTGCTGTGGGTGATGAGCCATTTGCCGGTGCACGCGACGCTGGGCGAGAGCCTGATCGGGCGGCTGGGGCACCTGATCGAGCCGGTCATCCGGCCGCTGGGCTTCAACTGGAAGATCGGGATCGGGCTGCTGACCTCGGTGATGGCGCGCGAGGTGATCGTGGGCACGCTGGGCACGCTGTACGGGGCCGATCCGGCGACGCAGTCGCTGGGGCTGCAGGCGGCGCTGCGGCACGATCTGACGCTGGGCGGAGCGATGGCGCTGGTGGTCTTTTTCGCGTTCGCGCTGCAGTGCACCTCGACGCTGGCGATTGTGCGGCGCGAGACGAACAGCTGGAAGTGGCCGGCGCTGCAGTTCTGCTACATGAGCGTGCTGGCGTATGTGGCGGCGCTGGCGACGAACCAGGCGATTCTGCACTTTGTCAGATAGCGATCAGTGATCAGTTTTCAGTGATCAATAGAAGAGCAGGTAGCCGGTAGCCCCTCCTTTTGCCGTTCCCGCTTCGACGCGTCCCTACGGGACGCGGTCGGGCGGTGGAGACGCGTTCCCAGGATTGCGCTTCGCTCCATCCTGGGCTATTCTCGGGCCCTCCCTGCGGGAGGGGCAGAGTGTCTCGGGTCCTCCCGTAGGGAAGTGCAGATGCGGGCGAGTGGTGCGAGGCGGGATGGCGCCGTCGAGCCTGACAAGAGCGCTGGAATGGGGTAAGCGCAGGTTATTGCCGTTCGCAAAAAAGCCCGCTGCCGTTTCCGGTCAGCGGGCCCACTGAGTCTGCAATCTGTCGACAGAATGGCAGCGAGAAGGCCGCAGCGCAAGA
>JASIAO010000464.1 GCA_030041955.1 Acidobacteriaceae bacterium
GCTCATTTCGGATTCCTCGCGCGGTTCGTGGAGAGGGATCTTCGAGGTTCCAGCGCGAAGACGCGGAAAGAGCTTGGATGGAATCCGACGGGGCCGGGGCTGATCGCCGATCTCGAAAACATGCGGTATTGATCCATCTGAACTGACAGTGCGCCTGCGGCGTTCTCGCGCCGCAGGACATTGTCAACGTCTGGCGCCCTAACTTGCCGGTCGCATTCGATCCGGCTGCATGTCCATCATTTTTCTCCTGCCTTTCATCGGTTGTTCATTTCTGACTGCTAAGGTCACGTGGTTGTCGACCTACCGTAAGTTTCCCCTTCACAAAGCGTCAGGAGGTCTAACCGTGAAATCTCATGCGTTCAGCGGGATTTTCCCGCAACGTCTGCCGTCCAGCGCCGTGGCCGCTCTAGTTCTGGCGGCGCTTGCCTCGCCTTTCACCGTTTTCGCTCAGGGATTCGGCCGGCCCGGTCAACTCCAGTTCTATCCGGGCAATCTGGTCGTCACGCGCAGCGTCTACGACAATCGCGCCGCCAACGTGACGGTTGGCGAACAACTGCCGCCGGGATGCGCGCCGGCCAACTGCGTCTCCGCGGTGAGCAACGGCACCTTTCCTTACATTTTCAACAACGCCCCGGTCGACGGCAGCTTCGGCATCACCTCGCGCATTTACCTCGACCAGATGACGCCGTGGGGCTGGCCGGTGAACTCGCTGGAAGTGCCCAACAGCCTGATGCGCGGGATAACGGGATCGAGCGATCAGCTGGTGACCAGCTACAGCTCCAAGTCGGAGCTGGAGATCCACCTGTCCACGGACGGCAAGTATCTCAGCTTCGCGGGCTACGTGGCCCCAGTGAATCAGCTCGATGTATCCAATGCAAATACGCCGCTGGCGATCGACCCGACGAATCCAGACCCCCAGGCTTATTACCGCGCCTCCGCCCGCGTGGATCGCTGGGGACACTTCGACTTTACCGAGACCAACGCCTATAGCGGGGACAACCAGCGGGCGGTGATCCTGTACGACAATTACGGAGACCCGCTCTTTTATGCCGCGGGAAACGCGGGCAACGGGAGCAACCCACAGCCGGAGGGCGTGGTGCTGGGAGCAGGCGCGCAAATCTACAACTTTGTGGAGCAGCCCGAGGTGGATCAGGCGCCCGGCCTGCCGACTCCGGTGGGCAGCTTCAGCGTCACGGAACTGGGCGACAAAGCCGACAAGGTGGGCAAGGACGACAACTTCCGCGCCGAGACGGTCTTCAACAATGTTCTGTACTACGTGAAAGGCAGCGGTGGGAACGGCGTCAACACGGTCTACTTCGTGGACACCACGGGCACGGCTTGTCCGAACGGCGTGGGATTGCCGGTACCGGGAGCAGCGCTGCCAACGATGCCGTTGAGCTACAGCCTGCCCTTGCCTTCAACAGGATTGCCCAGCAATATGTGCATCCTGAAAGGCTTCCCGACCAACCTGGCCAAGACTGCAACGCTGTTCCCGTTCGGCATCTGGTTTGCGAACGCCACGACGCTTTATGTGGCCGATGAGGGTGACGGCTCGACGAGCGGGACCGGGAACACGCTCTACACGCATGCGGCGGCGCAGACCACGGCGGGGCTGCAGAAGTGGGTGTTCAACTCCACAACCGGCGAATGGCAGATGGCCTACGTGCTGACCAACGGCCTGAATCTCGGCGTTCCGTACACGGTGCCCGGCTATCCGACCGGGACCAACTCCGCGACCAACCTTCCCTGGTCGCCGGCGACTGACGGCTTGCGCAACATCGTGGGCAAGGTGAACGGCGATGGAACGGTGACCGTCTGGGCTATCACCTCAACGGTCAGCGGAAACGGCGACACCGGGGCCGACCCCGATAAGCTGGTTGCGATCACCGACAACCTGGCGAACACCGGCACGGTGGCCCCGGCTTACGAGAAGTTCATCACTCTGCGTACGGCAGGATTTGGTGAAGTTCTGCGCGGCGTTGCGTTCACGCCGGGCACCGACACCAGCTACGGCCGGAATCCTTACCAGGGAAATCACTGGTAAACACAAATTGTAAGACCCGATTGCAGCGCTGCGCGACGCCTGGTGTGGAAGCAGTCTTCCACCTGTGAGGCGTTCGAGCAGCGCTGCGATTTTTTGATTGAGAGAGTGCCCAGGGGCCCGCGGAAATTAGCGGGGAATTTACACGGATGTAAGGACCGGCCTCTTGCTGCATTGGTAATTCATATCTGTCGGGGTAGTGACCTTCGGGCCATAACTGTACGAATCCCCAGGAACAAGTTTCCCTTGCGTTTGGTTTCCGGAAAATTCCCCGGTTTCCCCTGGAGACACTCGCCCGGCATGGAGGCGTACCAATGCAGAAGCACCTGGCAACCTCATTGTCGATCCTGCTGGCTGCGGGCCAGCTCGCTGTTCCTGCTGCAACCCACGCGCAGGCTGATTTCGCCAGCACTGCCACTCCCATCAAACACGTGGTTGTAATTTTCGGGGAGAATATCTCCTTCGATCACTACTGGGGCAGCTATCCGAATGCGCTGAACCCCGCCGGCGAGCCCAGGTTCGTCGCGGCTCCGGGAACGCCCAGCGTGAACGGCTTCACCGCCGCTCTGCTGACCAACAATCCGAATTTGCTGAACGCGGCCAACACGACGGGCGCGTCCAATCCGTTCCGTCTCGACCGTTCCCAGGCGGCAACCGCCGATCAGGACCACAACTACATGCCGGAGCAGGAAGCCTTCCATGCCGGCCTGATGGATTCATTCCCCGAATACACCGGCACTCCGGGTCCTCCGCCGACTGGCGACGCGACCACCGGGCTGGTGATGGGCTATTACGATGGCAACACGGTCACGGCGTTGTGGAACTACGCCCAGCATTACGCCCTCAACGACAACTCCTATGGCAGCACTTTCGGGCCATCGACAGTGGGCGCGCTCAATCTGATCTCGGGCCAGACCAACGGTGTTTCCGACGAGATCAACGCCAGCAGTAAGGTGGTCAACGACGGCAACGGCGGCCTCACGGATATCGGCGACGCCGATCCGATCGGGGACGTGTGCTCTACCACCACGGGCGCGCAGATCCACATGAGCGGCCCGAACATCGGCGATCTGCTGGACTCGGCCGGGATCACCTGGGGATGGTTCGAAGGCGGGTTCGATCTGTCGATCAAGAATCCCAACGGCACCACCGGGTGCGCGCGCTCGACCACCTCGGCGGTCACCGGCGTTACGGAGACCGACTACATTCAACATCACGAACCATTCCAGTACTACGACACGACGGAGAACCTGCAGCATATCCGTCCCTCGTCGGTTTGGGCGATCGGACACGATGACGGCGCGGTCCACCACCAGTACGACATCAACGACTTCTACTCGGCGGTGAAGGCCGGCAACATGCCTGCGGTCAGCTTCCTGAAGGCTCCCGGCTATGAGGATGCGCACGCCGGCTACTCCGATCCACTGGATGAGCAGAACTTCGTCGTCAGCGTCATCAACTTTCTTATGACCACACCGGAGTGGTCCTCCACTGCGGTGTTCATCAACTACGACGACTCCGACGGCTGGTACGATCATCAGCTCGGGCAAATCGTGAACCAGTCGACCACTGCCGATGACATGCTCACCGGCGACGGACAGTGCGGCAACGGAACCAATACCGCACTGCCCGGACCCAACGGCGTCCAGCACGCCCAGGGGCGCTGCGGATATGGACCGCGCATTCCGCTGATGGTCATCTCTCCGTGGGCGAAGGCGAATTACGTCGACCACACCCTTACCGACCAGTCGTCGATCATCCGCTTCATCGAAGACAACTGGTTGCGCGGGCAGCGGATCGGGGATGGTTCCTTTGACGCCATTGCCGGCTCGGTGAACAACATGTTCGACTTCAGCCACATGAACATGCGGGCGCCATACCTGCTCAACCCCGTCACGGGCGAGCCGATGTATGGACCCGTGTCCAGGTAATTTCAATGCGTCCGGCTCTTCGCGTGGAATCGTGAAGGGCCGGACGTTTTCATATTCCTTTCTTTTTTTCACGCCACAATAACAAGGAATGCCCCCTCCTTTCCGCTCGTCGCGCCGCGCGTTTCTGCGCAACGCGGGTTTCGCTCTCGCCAGCCTGCAACTCAAGCCGCCCGCCCCTCCCGAAGAGCATCAGCAGACAGCTCTCGATCCCTCGACACTCGCGCCTTTCGTCGATCCTTTGCCGCTGCCAACGGTTGCTGCGCCGGCCGGCCGGCGGCCTCATCCCCAGAATTCCGGCAAGACGATTCCCTGGTACCGTGTTGCCATCCGCGAGCGCATGGTGAAGATCCACCGCGATCTGCCGCCCACGCGCATGTGGTGCTTCGGCGACAGCTTTCCTGGACCGACGATCGAAACCCGCAGTGGCCAGGCGATGATCGTCGACTGGGAGAATCAGCTTCCGACTCACCACTTCCTGCCCATCGACCACACGCTTGATGGCGCCGGCTCAGGCGTTCCCGAGGGCCGCTCCGTTGTGCATCTTCACGGCGGCCGCACGCCTGCTGACAGCGACGGTTATCCCGAAGACTGGATCGTCGCCGGCCAGAAGCAGACCTGCTTCTATCCCTCCGGGCAGGACGCAGCGCTGCTCTTTTACCACGACCACTCGATGGGCATTAACCGGCTGAATATCTATGCGGGGATGCAGGGGCTGTTCATCGTCCGGGATGCTCGCGAAGACGATCTGAAGCTGCCGTCCGGTCAATATGAGCTGCCGCTGGTGATCGCGGATCGTCTGCTGACGCTGGACGGGCAGCTTCTGTATCCTGTGTCGCCCGATCCCGAGCGGCCGTGGGTGCCGGAGGTCTTCGGCGACGCCATCCTGACCAACGGCAAGCTGCTGCCGTACCACGAGGTCGAGCCGCGCAAATACCGTCTGCGCCTGATGAACGGCTCCAACGCCCGGTTCTTCCGGTTCGAGTTATCGAACCGCGCTCCGTTCCAGGTGATCGCGAACGATCAGGGGCTGCTCGCCGCGCCGGTTTCGACGCGGCGGCTGCCGATGGCCCCTGCCGAACGCGCTGACATTGTCCTCGACTTCACTCCCTTTGCCGGTTCGAACGTTCAACTGGTCAGCGATTCCTTCCCAATTCTGCAGTTTCGCGTCGCGAAAAGCGGGATGCCGGACGCCAGCCAGGTTCCCGCCGTGCTGGACAGATCTTTCACCCGGCTTCGCGAGTCGGACGCAGTGCGCACGCGCCGGCTGACGCTCGATGAGCGCCTCGACAAGGTGCAGCAGTCGATGGGAATGCTGCTCAACGATACGCCGTGGAGCGCGCCGATCACGGAGAAGCCGGTCATCGACACAACAGAGATGTGGGAGCTGGTGAATCTCACCGAAGACGCGCACCCTATTCACCTGCATTTGGTGCGCTTCCAGATTCTCGACCGTCGGCCCATCGAACCATTCGATTACATGAAATGGGGCAGGCTGCGTTACGTGGGCCCGGCGCAGACGCCGGAGCCACTGGAGTCCGGCTGGAAAGACACCGCGCGCGCCGACCCCGGCATGGTTACGCGTATCATTGTGCCTTTTCAGGGCTACACGGGACGCTACGTCTGGCACTGCCACATCCTGGAGCACGAGGACAACGAAATGATGCGGCCCTACGAAGTGGTGGCGGTGGGATCTCGGGCATGAGGAAGCGGCCTGGTGCGCGTGTCTGAGCGGAGCGATATCGCACTTTCACGCTCCGCAGGGCGTGACAGCGGTCACTGCTATCCGCCCGGGTTCGGATTATGTGTGGAACAGCCGAACCACTGGTAACTGTCATGGCCGGGCTGTTTCACGACATCCGCTACGCGCTGCGGCAGCTTGGCCGCAGTCCGTACTTCACGGCGGCGGCGATGCTGATGCTCGCCCTGGGCATCTGCGCGACAGGCACCGCTCTGAGCTGGATCGAAGGGACGATGCTGAACCCGGTGCCCGGCGCCCGCGATACCGGTCGCCTGGTCACCATCATGCGCGGCACCTGGAGCACCTCGCCGACGCCGCCCTTCTCCTTTCCGGATTACCGCGACCTGCGCCGCGACAACCGCACCTTCAGCGGCATCCTCGCCTATCACCACGAGTGGGCAACCCTGACCACAGGTGACGCGCCGCAGCGGGTTTACGCCGCTCGGGTGAGCGGAAACTATTTTGCTGTGCTGGGAGTCCGGCCCTTGCTGGGCCGATTTTTCCTGACCGACGAAGAGGCTCAGCCTGGCGGTGTGCCCTACGTCGTTCTCGGCTACTCGCTCTGGAAGACTCGGCTCGGAAGCGACCCGGCCATTGTGGGGAAGACCATCGAGATCCAGCATCAGCCGTTTACGATCATCGGCGTAGCGCCCCGCGGCTTCGTGGGATGCATGCCCGCGATCCGCGAGGACCTGTGGGCGCCGCTGGCCGCCAGCACCACGCCCGGCGGCAACGACTGGGATGTGCTGCATCGCGAAAATACCTGGCTCAACGTGATGGCCCGTCTGCGCCCGGGGGTCAGCCGGCGCGCGGCCACAGAGGATGTGGACGCGATCATGCGCAGGCTGGTCGCGGACTACCCGGCAGCGCATCTCGGCGTGAACACGATCACACTGGACCCGCTGTGGCGCTCTCCCTTCGGCGGCAACGGCTACTTTTCCGCCTCGCTGCCGGTGTTGCTGGCAATTGCGGCGCTGGTGCTGCTGCTCACGTGCGCGAACGTCGCCACCCTGATGCTGGTGCGTTTTGTCGGGCGGGCGCGGGAGCTGGCGATCCGGCAGTCGCTGGGCGCCGGGCGTGCCGCGCTGATGCGGCAGATGATCCTGGAGGGCCTGCTGGTGTCGCTCGCCGGATCCTCTGTGGCGCTCGTGCTCACGTTATGGACCTCGAGAATGCTGGGCCGATTCGTTCCGCCGAATGCCAGCCCCATAGCCGTCAGCGGCACGGTCGATCCGGGCGTGGTGCTGGCGCTGCTGGTTGTGGCCATCGGCGCGGGCGTGCTCTGCGGAGCGCTGCCGGCGTGGCGATCTTCGCACATCGTTCCAGCGGAAGTGCTTCGCGAACAATCTGCGAATCTCTCCTCCGGGTCGCACAACCGGCGCGTCCTCAGCGGGCTGGTGGTCGCACAGGTCGCGCTCTCGGTGGCCCTCCTGGTCTCGGCCGGCCTGTTGCTGCGCACTCTGCGCAACAAGGCCACCGCCAATCCCGGCTTCGATGCGGCCCACGTGCTCACGGCCACGGTCGGACTGGACACCGGCTATTCCCGCAGCGCGATCCGGCAGTTCCAGAAGAAGATCCTGGCCCGGGCGCGGGAACTCCCCGGAGCGACGCAGGTCTCGCTGACGGACTGGCTGCCGCTGAGCCTGAGCCGCAAAACCGGCGACGTGTGGCCAGAGGGGTATGTGCCGAAGCCGCATGAATCGGGCGAGGTGGACCGCGCTGACGTCTCGGCCGGGTATTTTGCCACCATGAGGATTCCGATCGTCGAGGGCCGGGAGTTTGCCGACACGGACGATGCGCAGACCCCGCCGGTGATGATTGTGGACCAGACGGCCGCGGCCCATTATTGGCCCGGAAAGGATCCGCTGGGCCGCAGGCTGCGCATGTGGGACACGCTCTACACCGTGGTGGGCGTGGCGAGGAATTCCGCCCATCTGCGCATCGGAGAAACGCCGCAGCCGATGATCTACAATTCGATCTTTCAGTCGGGCGATCCGGAAACCATCCTGCAGGTGCGCACGCCAGGCGATCCGGAGGCCCTGGCGCCGGCAGTGGTAAAGGCAATCCACGAGATCGATCCGCAGTGGCTGGTGTACGACGTGCGGCCCCTGCGCGAGACCGCGCAGGCCGCCAGCACTTTCGCCATCATGGAGTCCACCTTCGCCTCGGCCTTTGCGCTGCTCGCGCTGGTGCTGGCCGCCTCGGGCATCTACGGCGTGCTGGCGTACCGGACGCAGCTGCGCACGCACGAAATCGGCATTCGCCTGGCGCTGGGGGCCGGGCACCGGGATGTGCTGTGGCTGATCCTGCGCCAGGGTCTGCGGCTCGCCGCTCTGGG
>JASIAO010000465.1 GCA_030041955.1 Acidobacteriaceae bacterium
AGGAAATCTGCTCCGCCTGAAAGGGCAGCCGCGCTGAGGCCGGCCAATTTCAGCACGTTGCGTCGTGTACTCGAGAACATGTCAGCCTTCTCACAAAGATAAATCGCGCAGCAAACCGGGTGAAGAGGTTGCCCTCAGCACATCCATCCTAAAAGGTATACCGGGCGGCAAATTGAAACTGCCGCGGGGTGTTCAGGTCGCCCGTAATCTGGCCGAAGCCCACCATCTGTGCCGGCGTGGGGTTGAGGCTGGAGTTGGAGCAGGTATTGGTGCTCGGGTTGCAGCCGTAGTACCAGAAAACGCCGGGATACCCAAACTGAACGTAGTTGCTTAGGTTGTAGGAGGACACCTGAAGCTGAAGATTATTGTGCTCCCTGAAAGGGAAGTTCTTGAACAAAGAAAGGTCCCAGTCCCGGCCGCCGTCGGTGCGCACACTGGAAAGGAACGCCGGCGCGGTACCAGGCAGCAGCGGGTTCGCCGGCTGGGAGAAACAGCTGTAGTTAAACCACTCGGCCACCGTGTGGGGTGCGCCTTTGGCAGGATTGCAACTCAGGTCGACGCGCTGATTAAAGTAGACGTCGCCGGTACCGGAGGGCGTGTTGACCGGAACACCGCTGTTGAAGAACAGAATAGCATTTGCCGTCCAGCCTCCCAGCACCCGATTGGACCAGCCATTCAGGTTCAGTGCGCGGCCCTGGCCGATTGGCAGATCCCAGGAGGCCTCCCAGGAGAACGCGTAGCTCAGGTCCTGCGGGCTGATGGAATAGTCCAGATTTATGTTCTTCCAATCCTGCGGAGCTTCGGCGCCATGGCTGCCAATAAAGCCCAGAGGCGGTGCGAAATCGTTGCTCAGCAGCTTGCTCCAGGTAAAAGCTGCCAGGGTTGTGAAATGATGCGTAAGCCGCTTTTGCAATTTCAATTGCAGCGAGTTGTAATTGGAGTGGCCGGCGGGATCGGCATAGACTCCCACGCCGCAGTTCATATCACCGCAGATGAACTGGGGGTAAGGCTCGACCGAGTAATACATCGGAACCGTGGCAGAACCGTACCATTCGTTGGTCGGCGGCAGCATAGATTCCCAAATGTTGGGCACCATGCAGCTTGAGGAGGCAGCCGTGGGACACAGCGAAGCGCCATACTTCTGGATCGTCGCCAAATCGAGCTCGTCCAGATCGGCGCCGAATGCCAGCGGCAGATACTCGCCGTGGCTGCCCACGTACGCCACCGAAACGATGTACCCTGCGGGAAGTTGATATTCGATCCCGAAATTGTAGTTATACGTTACCGGTGTGGGTTGCGAATGCAGCTCGGTATCCAGCCCGATGCCGATGTTCGTTGCCGGGCCCAGCGAACTGCCGGTCGGCTGCACCACGCCGTTGGGGAAGGGATTGCTGAGCGAATAAATTCCCGTGGCGCTCGGTGCCGGACTGCCCGCCGCCGCTCCCGCGCAGGCTGACGATCCGTTGGGCACTGAGTTGCCGTCCGCGTTGTAGCAGGTGGCGTTCCAGGCGGTTGCCGCAAAGTAGCCGTCGTCGTTAAGGGCACTGTTGGCCACCATCTGCGTGCTCGGGCCGTAGGCCATGCCGAAGCCGCCCCGGAGCACCAGCGGCGTCACCGGCTGCCAGGCGATCCCGAGACGTGGGCCGAAATTTTTCATGTTCGTGGTAAACGGGCTGCGCGAGTGCCCATCGACTCCTGGGAACTGTTCGCCGCCAACCAGGGGCACACCTTCCACCGTGTAGGATATGGTCGGATCGAAATACTCGAGCCGGTTGTAGCGCTCCGTGCGGCCCCCGAAAATATCCCAGCGCAGGCCCAGATTCAGCGTGAGGTTGTGCGCAATGCGGTAATCGTCCTGCAGAAAAGCCGCATAGTAAGGGTCAGCCTGGGCGCCGAAGATATCCTTGGTAAAGTTATCGCCTTCGCAGCCCGGACAGGATCCCATGCCGAGCAGGAACGCTGCGAAATCGCTGCCGTCACCGGCATAAGTCGTTGAACTCGTGGCGGTGTTATCGAACTCGTACTGCCCGCTCGGCGCGATAGGCTGGCCCTCGTTCATCAACTGCTTCTGATATTCAAAACCCGCGCTCAGACTGTGCCGGCCTTTCGTGGTCGTGAGCGTTGCGCTCCCGTCGCTCACCATACTCGCCATCAGAAAGGTCGTGTACCAGTTCGATCCGAGGTTGGTCGTGCCGTCGCCGAAGTCGATAAAGGGGATGTCTTTGTAGACCTGCTGCGGCACCAGGGACGCGGGGAAGCCGAGAGATGTCATACTGAAGCCGATTTGCCGCGGATCGCCGGTCTGGTCCTCGTAATGGCGGGTGTAGGAGCCGCGCAGCTGCAGCAGCGTCCTCGGGCTGAACGTCCAGTCATCGGCCAGCAGGATGTTCCGGCCATTCGTGATGTTCTGGTAATAGTTGGGGTTGTATATGTTGCTCGCGCCATACAGGTCGGCATCGCCGAACTTATTGCGGTCGAACGAGAAGCGACCGAAGATATGCTGCTTCGAGCTCTGGTTAAAGTCCATCCGGATGTCGAACTTCTGCGCGTTGTTCGGCGCCAGCCCGGAGCCGACGTAGTTATTGGGGTGATATTCTCCAATCTCGGGTTGATTCGGCTGCGGAAACTCCGCCGCGTACAGCAGAGCGATGGGGTTTTGGTCGCTCGTGGGAATCATGTTGCCGGAGAACGGCTGCCGTTGCGGGCAGGTCCCAGTTGCCGGCGGCGCGCACGGGACAAAGATGTCCGGGACCAGCGGGTTGTAGATGGTCAGGCCAAGGGGAAGGTCGGCAGAGAAATCGCCCGTGCGCTCAGCCATGGTTGGAACCGTAAAATACCCGGTCTGAAGAAGCTCCTGCTGCGTGGCTTCGTAGTCGGCGAAGAAGAACAGCTTGTCGCGCCGGAGGGGTCCGCCGATTGATCCTCCCTCCTGATAACGGTGGAAACCGAGCGGCTGATTGGGTTGATTCGCGGTTGCTTCAGCCTGCTTCTCGAAATAGTCGTTGGCGGCCAGCGTGTTGGGACGGAAGTAGCCGAAGACATCGCCATGGAAGTTGTTGCCACCCGATTTGGTCACCAGGCTGATCACTCCGGATTCGCCGCTCTGATAGGTCGCCGGAACGTTTTGCGTCTCCACGCGCATTTCCTGGATGGCATCCTCCGGTACCTGCCAGGCCGGAATGAGCGCACCGAGGTTATTCTCCCCAACCTGGAATGGGCTGCCGTCGACCGAGTAGTACGTGCTGCCCTGGTTCGCGCCATTGATCGTATAAGCCGAAACGTCGGCGCCTGGACGATCGTCAAAGATGCCCTGGGTATCTGCGGCATTTGGCGTTCCGTTCGTCGCGCCCACGCCGGCGCTTAGTTGCACAAGTTCGTATTCATCCCGAGTCAGCAACGGTACACGATCCATCGTCTCGGCCGTGATGAGCTGGCCGACGGTGGAATTCGTCGTATCCAGCAGTGACGTCGTTCCGGTCACCGTTACCACTTCGCTGGCCGCTCCCACGCGCAGGGTGACGTTCACCACGGTCGTCTGATCCACCGTCACCAGCACGCTTTTGTGCAGCGAGGTCTCGAAGCCGCTGGACCTGACGGTCACGTCGTAGCTTGACGGGGGAAGTGAAATGAACGAGTAGAGGCCAGCTCCGGTGCTTACCGTGCGGAACACCGCTCCGCTGGCAATATCCTTCGCTTCCACCTGGGCTGCCGGAACGACCGCGCCCGATGTGTCGGTGACGAGCCCGCTGATACCGCCGCGGCCGGCCTGACCAGACGCGACAATTGCCGGGACGAAAACGAACACTGCGACCCACAACATTCTCCACAGCGGTATTTCTCTGACCTTTGAGGCACCCATGGAGTGCGGCCTCCCTGCCGAGGCACCTCTTGTACGCTAGTTTGTGATGACCTGTCAACTGGTTTTATAGATGACTATAGAAGAGGAGTTTCATCCGTTCGACAACGCGGTGCCGGCACTCTGCTCCTCTGGCTGGAGCCGCGGTCATTGCCCTGATCATTTGCCGTACCCGCATGCTCCGATCCTGAGACGAAGCCGTTTTGATCTGTGTGCTGTGACCCTTGTGGCGGAAGGATGTTGGTCTTCACCACAAGCCAGGGCGCGTCGAGCTTCTGGCTGCTGCGCTTTCGATGCAGCGTCGCCTCCAGGATCAGAGCGGGAGAAGGCGCCGGAGTAACCCTGCCCAAATGTTCTGTCACCGTGCCTGGCGGCAAGGTCCAGGGCACGGAATGGGACCTTCCGGGCCGGAATGTGCCGGAAGTGAGGAGTGGCGATGGCGCCCAGAGGCCGTACCTCTATCGAATCGGATTGCCCATCCAATTCACAGTTTGCCCGAAAGCGTAAGAAACTGATCCTGAAGGAGAAATCATGGTCAGGAAGAGAAGATCTGCACCTTCAGTCCCCTGCTCCCGAACTGAGACTCTCGTTTAGAATCAAAGATTTAACAATGTCAATCGTCGTGCTTCAGTTGTGTATGTCCTTTTAGATTCTGTACGTGGGTTTCAGACACGCTCCTTTGGGAAATCGGGGTGTGGGAACCCGAAACGCAGAACAATAGAGCTGACATCACGCTTGAGTGATGTGGAGCACATGCAAAGACGCACGCTAGATTGTATACAATAGGCGTGCTACCGATCACGCCGCCGACGAAATCAGGCTATAAGAACAATCTGGAGCGACCCCGGGGGCTCGTCTTCAACATCATGCGGTTTGCCCTTCATGACGGGCCCGGAATTCGCAGCACTGTTTTTCTGAAAGGCTGTCCCCTCAACTGCTGGTGGTGCCACAACCCTGAGGGCCGCTCCCCGAAAAGAGAAGTGGTCTATGTTCCGGAACGCTGCGTGCACTGCGGCGACTGCGTGCGTGCCTGTCCGGAAGGGGCGCTGTCATTGGGCGAGTGGATTGTCCGCGACACGCATTTGTGCCAACTGCATGCGGAATGCGTCGATGTTTGTTCAGCCGGCGCACAGGCGGTTTTCGGCCGCTGGATGTCGGTCTCGGACCTTACGGCCGAACTTCTGAAGGACCGGATCTTTTTCGATGAATCGGGCGGGGGTGTGACGATCTCCGGGGGTGAACCCCTGATGCAGGCGGATTTCCTTGAGGCATTGCTCGCGGCTTGCCATGCTGAGCGGATCCACACCGTTGTTGAAACCTGCGGTTACGCAGGAACCCATGTAGTTGATCGAATTGCCAGGAATGTCGACCTGTTTCTTTTCGATCTCAAAATCATGAATTCGGAGAAACACCGCAAATTCACCGGGATGGGAAATCACCGGATATTGGCAAACCTAAGTCTGCTGGCGCAAAGAGGAAGGGCTGTGATTGTCAGAATACCCATCATTCCCGGAGTCAATGACGACGAAGACAATCTCAACGCCGCTTCCAGGTTCCTGGCGCCGCTGGGGCTGAGAGACGTCGACCTGCTTCCATACCATCAAATTGCCAGCGGCAAGTATTCGCGCCTCGGTCTCACGTATCGAATGGAAGATCTGCTTCCTCCCACGGAGGAACATGTACAAGCCATCGCCGCCCGACTGCGCCGGGACGGACTTCACGTCCGAATTGGAGGCATGTCATGAATGAACGCATTGCCAAACTGCGTCAGGAAACCCTCGAAACAAAACCCTGGATATCGATCGAACGCGCGGCTCTTCTTACCGAATTTTGCCGCAACGATAATACGACTTCCATCCCCGTCCGCCGTGCCCGCGCTTTTCAGTATTTGCTGGAACATAAGGAAATCTACATAGGGCCCTGGGATCTGATCGTGGGCGAGCGTGGCCCCGCGCCGAAAGGGACGCCTACGTTTCCCGAACTGTGCTGTCACAGTATGGAAGATCTGGAAGTCCTCAACTCGCGCGAGAAGACTTCCTATGCAGTTAATGGGGAGGTACGCCAACTCCAGGAAGAAGCGATCATTCCCTGGTGGCGGGGCCGCTCCATGCGCGACCTGATCTTCGACGAGATGAGCATGGAATGGAAGTCTGCATACGAGGCTGGCATCTTCACGGAATTTATGGAACAGAGAGCGCCGGGTCACACGGTGCTCGGGAACGTGATTTATCGGAAAGGTCTGCTCGATCTGAAGGCCGACATCGAGCAGGCCTTGTCTTGCCTGGATTATTTCAACGATCCCGAAGCCTGCGCCAAGCGTGACGAACTGCGGGCCATGGCGATTGCTGCCGATGCGGTGATTCGCTTTGCCGAACGTCATGCCGAGAAAGCAGAAGCCCTCGCCCGAGTCCCAACCGAAACCGCCCGCAAATCGGAATTGCTGAAGATCGCGGACGTTTGCCGTCATGTGCCCGCACACGCGCCCCGGAATTTCCGGGAAGCTCTGCAGGCGTACTGGTTCACGCATCTGGGCGTAGTCACGGAGTTGAACACCTGGGACTCCTTCTGCCCCGGACGCTTTGACCAGCACCTCTATCCCTTTTACCGCAAGGGCATGGAGGACGGCACGCTGACGAGAGACGAAGCAAAAGAGCTTCTCGAGTGCCTGTGGGTGAAGTTCAACAACCAGCCCGCTCCCCCGAAGGTGGGAGTGACTGCAGCCGAGAGCGGCACCTACACCGACTTCGCCAACATCAACAATGGTGGACTCAAGCGTGATGGATCGGACGGAGTCAACGACGTCACCTATCTCATTCTCGATGTCATCGATGAGATGCACCTGCTTCAACCCTCTTCCAACATCCAACTCAGCAAGAGAAGTCCCGAGGCCTTCCTGAAGCGCGGGCTGGAGATCGTCCGCCAGGGTTGGGGTCAGCCGTCAATCTTCAACGCCGATGCGGTTGTCGAGGAGTTGCTGCGCCAGGGCAAGTCGCTGGAAGATGCGCGTTGCGGAGGGATATCCGGCTGCGTGGAAACCGGCGCCTTCGGAAAAGAAGCCTATATTCTGACCGGTTACTTCAACCTTCCCAAGGTAGTCGAGATCACTCTTAATAATGGAGTAGATCCGCTTACAGGAAAACGCATCGGGATCGAGACCGGAAGTGCCCGCGACTTTTCGGTGTATCAACAGCTCCTGGAGGCGTTTCGCAAACAGCTGCATCACTTTGTCGATGTCAAAGTTCGTGGCAACAACGTCATCGAGCGGCTGTATGCGATGTACATGCCAGCACCATTCCTTTCCATTCTTGTCGAGGACTGCATAGCCAAAGGCAAGGACTATAACGACGGAGGCCCGCGCTACAACACCAACTACATCATGGGGGT
>JASIAO010000466.1 GCA_030041955.1 Acidobacteriaceae bacterium
CGGCGGCTATTCACGAAAAAGGGATGTCATGAAGAATGTCGCTTTCCCGATCCTGGCGCTTCTCGCGAGCTCAGCTTCGGTCCACGGAGCAATCAACCAATCCTGCAAAGCCGGAGGTCAGAATTCGTCTTTAGTACGTGTCCACGGCCGCTTGACCGTTTACAACGGCGGATATCCGAATTACCGCCTTTGGCAGATTGGAACGCATCATCTTTTTGGGATTTACAGCGATCCGGCCGATTTCAAATGCGGTCGAGGCAGTGCATGTGACGCCGATGGAGATCCAACCCTGCCCAGCGACTTGGAGAAGCTGAATCTGCTTGGCCATTTCGTTTATGGCGATTTCGAGATTCGAGTGCTCGAGCCTTTCCAGACAGGTCACATGCAGGCCGCTTGCATCGTAGATGCAAAGAACCTCGTAGTTCAACGCTGACCGTGTAGGCTCAGCGCGCCACGACATGCTCCGCATGCAGCTTCTGGAGCGGGTTGACGGTGATCTTGCGGCGCTGCAGGGCGGCGATACCTTCAGCGGCGGCACGCGCGGCGGCCAGCGTGGTGATGGTGGGAACGCGGGCCAGCACGGCGGCCCTGCGAATGGCCTTCTCATCGAAATAAGGATCCTGGCCGCGTGGCGTGTTCACGATCAGGTGAATGCGCTCGCCTTTGATGAGGTCGACGACGTTCGGCCGCCCCTCCTTGACCTTGTAGACGCGCTCGACCTGCATTCCGGCCTTTTCGATGGCGATTGCTGTGCCTTCCGTAGCGACCAGGTGGAAGCCCAGCTCGACATACTGACGGGCCAGGTTGACGAGGTTCGTCTTGTCGCGGTCGCTGACGCTGAAGAAGACGGTGCCCTTGAGCGGCAGCGCGAGGCCCGCGGAGAGCTGCGCCTTGGCGAAGGCTTCGCCGAAGTTGTCGGCCACGCCCATCACTTCGCCGGTGGACTTCATCTCGGGTCCAAGCACAGTATCGACTCCGGGGAATTTATTCCACGGAAAGACCGGCGACTTGACGTAGAAATGCGTGCCGGTGCCGAGATCGTGACCGTTAACGGGGAGAAATTCGCGCAGCTTGCGGCCGGTCATCAGGCGCGAAGCGATCTTGGCGAGCGGAACTCCGGTGGCTTTCGAGACGTAAGGCACGGTGCGCGAGGCGCGCGGATTCACTTCGATGACGAAGACCTTGTCCGGCTGGCCGGCTCTGCGCTGGATGGCGATCTGCAGATTCACGAGGCCAACAACGTTGAGCGCCAGGGCTAGCCGCCGCGCGTAATTTCGGATGATTTCAAGTGTTCCCGGGGCCAGATCGACCGCGGGCAACACGCAGGAGGAGTCGCCGGAGTGGATGCCGGCCTCTTCGATGTGCTGCATAATGCCGGCGATGACCACGTCCGTACCGTCGCAGAGCGCGTCTACATCGACTTCGACCGCGTCCTCGAGGAAATGATCGACGAGGACGGGGCGCTCCTGCGAGTACTCGACCGCCTCCTGCATATACTGCGAGACGCTCTCGCTGTCGTACGCGATGACCATGGCGCGTCCGCCGAGAACGTACGAGGGGCGGACGAGCACGGGGTACCCGATGCGCTCCGCGCCCTCGAGAGCTTCCTGCGGGCTGGTGGCGATGACGCCGGGCGGCTGCGGAATTTGTAACTCTTCCAGTAACTTTCCGAAGCGCTTGCGATCTTCGGCGAGGTCGATGGACTCAGGCGACGTGCCGAGGATGGGAACCCCGGCAGCTTTGAGGCGCAGAGCGAGATTCAGCGGCGTCTGGCCGCCAAACTGGACGATCATGCCGACGTCAGCGCCGCCGGAAGCTTCGTGCTCGTACACCGCGAGCACATCTTCGAGGGTGAGTGGCTCGAAGTAGAGGCGATCGCTGGTGTCGTAGTCGGTAGAGACGGTCTCGGGGTTGCAGTTGACCATGATCGTCTCGTAGCCGTCTTCCTTGAGCGCGAAGGCCGCGTGGCAGCAGCAGTAGTCGAACTCAATGCCCTGCCCGATGCGATTGGGGCCGCTGCCGAGAATGATGACCTTGCGATTCGCGGTCGGCGGCGCCTCGTCTTCTTCGTCGTAGCTGGAGTAGAGATAGGGGGTGAAGCTTTCGAATTCCGCCGCGCAGGTATCAACGAGCTTAAACACGGGCCTGAGGCCGTGCGCTTTGCGAAGATTACGGACCTGCTCAACGCCCTCGGCGCCGGGAAGCTCCCAGATTCCTGCGAGCCGCTCGTCGGAGATGCCCAGACGCTTGGCTTTTCGTAACTGTTCCGGTGACGTATTCCCGCCCTTGCCGTCGAGGCCGGACTCCGAGTCGACGACTTCTTTGATCTGGTAGAGGAACCACGGATCCATGGAAGTCAAACGCGCGACTTCGCGAACGGTATGACCCTGGCGGAAGGCGAAGCGGATGTAGCTGAGCCGCTCGGGCTGAGCCGTCACCAGACGCTGCGTGAGGCGGCGGGGGTCGAGGACCTCCGAGCCCGCTTTTTTGCCGGTCTCCAGCGAGCGCATGGCCTTCATCAGCGCTTC
>JASIAO010000467.1 GCA_030041955.1 Acidobacteriaceae bacterium
CAGCGGGACTGGCGTCTCTGCCGTTTTTCCTTGCGGTACGGCGCAGAAGCGCGGCGTAAGGCAGCTCAAGGCAAATGGAGCGCGGCGGGGAGGGATTCGCCGGTCGCTGTAGCCGGAATGCGGAAGCGCACGGCGTGATCGGCGAGAACCGTTTCGTAGAGAGCCAGCCACGTCTGACGCTGGTGCTGCGGAGAATATTTTTCGCGGACGGCTGCCGCGCCCGCGGTGAGCTGGTCGGCAAGCTGCGGCTCGTGGAGCAACCGAGTCATGGCCGTGGCCAGCGCGGCCGGATCGCCAGGCGGAACGAGCAGTCCGCTGGATTCGTGCGCGATCAGGTCGGGTACGCCGCCAACGGCCGTTGCGATCACTGGAATCCCGAGACACAGAGCTTCGAGCACGGCGTTTGGCGTCCCCTCGGTGAGTGAAGGCAGCACCATGCAGTCGAGCAAGCGCATCCAGTGCGCGCACTCCTTCTGAAATCCGGCAAAGTGGACGCGCACTCCGGCGGCGCGCGCCTGTGTCTCCAGCGCAGGCTGCTCGCGGCCCTCGCCCAGGACGATGAGGTGCAGAGGGCGCGAGCCGCGTTCAGCGCAAACGCGCCGGAAGGCCTCCACCAGAAAGCGATGGCCCTTTTCGGTGCTGAGCCGGCCGACAGAGCCGAAGACATAGGCGTCCTGCCGGATGTTGAGCGCGGAGCGCGTGATGGGCGCGTTTGCGGCGGCGCGCGAGAACGGCGGCAGCATCGCGTTGCGGATTACGACGGGCTGCGGCATGCCGGCGCTTCGCCCCGCGCGGAGCTGTTCGGCCTGGCGTTGCGAGACGCAGGCGACCCAGCGGGTGCGGCGAAGAATGCGGCGTTCGAGTTTCTCGTAGAACGCGACGCGCCCGGTTTCGGCGGTCCAGCCGCGGACCATAGCGATATGCGGCGTGCGGGCCGCTCGCGCGGCCAGGCGGCCGAGGATGTTGGCTTTGTAGCCGTGCGTGCAGAGCAGCGTGCCCGGGAATTGCCTCAGAACAGAAGCGAGCTCGCGGGGAGCGCGGGCCCGCAGACCGCCGGGCAGACAGACCGTGGGCAGTCCGAGGCGCGTTGCTTCGATGAGAATTTCCGGAGTCTGCGGGGAATCATGGAACGAGCCGACGCCGACGATAAACCCGGGGCAACCCAGGTCCTGAGCGTGGTGCAGGATTTGTTTTTCGGGCCCGCCGACAAAGTTGCTGGCAATGAGGTGCAGGACGCGCTGCGCCATCCGATCGACTCCCCGGACGGATCGATGCAATTCGGAAGCCAGATGGCTGCAAGCAGCCGCGCGAAATTGCCTCAGGGACACGAATCGCTAATCGCCAATGTGCAAAGGACTGCACAACCTGCGAGGTTCAGCGCAGCGAAAGCGGCGTGGGGAAGCGTGGATGGCGCCGGTGCGGATGGTATTCGAGGTAGCCGAGTCCGACGCGCAGGTGATGATGGACCGCATTGGGCACGGTGACCGCCAGGCACATGCCGAGAATTCCATGAGCCAGCGCCAGCGAGTAGAGATTGCGATAGCGCAGGTAGAGCAGGCAGGAGACAGCGCCCCAGAACAACGTGACCGGAACCAGCAGGGGATTGGGAACATGCGCGGCGGCGAAGAGAATCGCAGCCAGCGCAATGGCCAGCCAACGCGGCAGGCCGATGCGCAGCAAACGCAGCAACACGTAGACCTGAAGGATGAATTGCTGCATCAGCGCCCATAATGCATACTCCGCGATGTGCACGGAGACAGGCAGCGGGCCGTAGAGATTGTGCAGGGTACCGAGGCGCGACGCGATCCAGAGGCCGAGGAAAAACAGAACGATGGCGACGCCGGCGATCCAGAGCGAGGGCAGAAATCCCTTCACGCCGAACCCGTACGGCCGGCTTTCTTTGCGGCGCAGGATGGAGGTGACAGCGATCCAGCCCCAGGCAATCCAGTAGAGCACGCGCTGCTCGGGATTGGGTGTCCAGATGACGGCGAGGATCAGCCCGTAGCCGACCAGCAGCTCGATGAGGTCGCGGGTTCTGGCAGAAAGCAGAGGCCGCACAGATTCAGATTACGGAAAAATCCCTTATTCGCTCAGGCGGTCCCACGCGTCGGGGTCGATGTGGGCCTGGCGGAGGATGCTGCGGAGGGTGCCGACAGCAATCTCGCTGTGGCGGGGCACGATCGCCGTATCGACGAACTCCCCGGTGCGCCGCACAAATTTCACGTGGCTGCCGCGCTGGCCGGCTTCCTCGAACCCCGCTGCTTCCAGCCGGCGTTTGACTTCGCGGAAGGGCAGCGGGTTAAGCCGCCCCAACCTCAACCTCGATGGTCCGAATTTCCGCCGGACGAGTGGCCAGCGGCGGCTCAAAATGGAGTTCCAGCGCCTCTTTCAGATTCTCGAGCGCCTCTTGTTCCGTCGCGCCCTGGCTGGCGACATCGACGTCCAGGCACTGGGCAACGAACCAGTTACCCTCGATCGAGATCGTTGCCGAAAATGGGCGCTTCACAGCGATATTGTCGCACACCCTTGCTGCGCCCCTCCGTACGCCACGCCGCTTACTGCAGCAGCGTCCCGTTCTCCGGCTCACCGTTCTTTTCTTCCGGCGGAATTACGACTGACGCGGCCACCTTATCGCCCTCTTCGAGATTCAGGAGCTTCACCCCCTGGGTCGAGCGGCCGGCGGCGCGAACCGTCGTGGTGTCGATGCGGATGATCTTGCCGTACTGGCTGATCACGATCAGCTCAGAGGTCTCATCCACAAGCTGGATGCCGACGACTTTGCCGTTGCGCGCGGTGGTTTTGACGTTGATGACGCCCTTGCCGCCGCGAGTCTGCAACCGGTACTCCTCGACGTCGGTACGCTTGCCGAAGCCCTGTTCGGTGACGGAGAGGATGCGGTGGACTACGCCGTTCTTTTTCGGGGTAACGGCCATGCCGACGAC
>JASIAO010000468.1 GCA_030041955.1 Acidobacteriaceae bacterium
GGAAGAGAAAAAAAACATCGCCGCCCAGGTCGGCTCCGATGTCCCGCTCTTCCTTATCGGCGGTGCGATCCTTGGCCTTGGTCGCGGCGAAGACGTTCACCCCCTCCCCGATTTCCCGCCCACGGAATGCGTCCTGGCCCTGCCCGACACCGGCGTCTCCACGCCCCAGGCCTTTCGCGACTGGGACGCGCTCCACGCGCCAAACGCATTGACCCCCGCACGCCCCTCCGATACACTTTTATTGTTGAGTCGAGCTCTGGCCTCGGCGTTTCCGTCGGGGCTTCCGGAGGGTTTTTCCGCCGGAGCAGCCACGCACTCCTCCGGTGTTTCCGCCTCGGGCGGAAACCTTGGCGAGATCCCGGAGTCCCAGCCGAACAGGTTCGGCGGGGTGGTCAGTCCGGGGTCCCCACCGAACGAGTTCGGTGGGGTGGTTAACCCGCTTCTCGCGCTTGTCCGTGCCGGGATTGCAAACGACTTCGAAGAAGTCGTCTTCCTGCAACATCCCCGTCTCGGTCAAATCAAGCGCCTGCTCGCGGAATCCCCTCGCCCGGAGGAATCTGCGCTCGTCGCAGCGCTCTCCGGTTCCGGATCGGCCCTCTTCGGCCTGTACGGATCGGCGGATGCTGCCAGTGCTGCCGAAGCAAGGCTCAGCGCCTCCGGCATTCGCTCGTTGCGGACCAGGACCTTGCCGCGCGACGATTACTGGAAGCAGATGGCAATCGGCAGGTAAGCCGGTTGTCGGTTCGGAATGGGTGCTTCGGCAGGTTGTAAGTTTTGAAAAGGGCACGGCTTCACAGCTTGCGGAAAAACACCTCCCGCAAGCAGCGTTTGTATCAGATTTTGTATCAGGGCACGAGTTTACTCGTGCCGCAAAGGCCGCAAAAACGATGGGGCTTCAGCCCCTGAGCGCAAGAAGGGTTTTGAACGAAGGTCCCGCGCAACGGGGCTGGGTGAAAGCACCGGCTTTTAGCCCGGGGAATGGAAGCGCGAGGAGCGTAGGGCTTTAGCCCCAGCCCTTGCGAACGGAGTCGAACAGCATTACTGGGCGATCGACTAATGGTAGGTCAAGTGCCTTTGGAGCACTTTGTCCAGGTTCGAATCCTGGTCGCCCAGCCAGAGTGTCGTAGTTAGGTCCGGCATCAACCATGCCGGGAAACGCAGGGCAGGACGCCACGCCAACCAGCTGGAGGATCTTGTGAAATCGGAAATTACGGAGAAGTTAGCAGCGGCCGCGCCAACAACTCTGGCCGGCTCGACCAACGGCAATGCAGCAGACGATTCCCATGACGGTGACAGCAGCCGCGCCAACCAGGGCGCAGGCCGGCCCAGGCGCGACGGCGAAAATCCCGCCGACCCCAAAGCCAAGCCCCAGGCTCGCCGCTCCCGTGTCTCCAACGAAGACCGCCGCTTCAAGATCTTTTCCGGAACCGCCAATCGCACTCTCGCCGAATCCATCTGCGAGCACATCGGCGTCAAGCTCGGCGAGACCAAGATGCAGCGCTTCGCCGACGGCGAAGTCTACTTCCAGCTCCTCGAGAACGTGCGCGGCGCCGACGTCTTCGTCGTACAGCCCACCTGCTATCCAGTCGACCAGCACCTCGTCGAGTTGCTCATTATGATCGACGCCCTCAAGCGCGCCTCCGCCGGACGCATCACCGTCGTCGTCCCCTACTACGGCTACGCCCGCCAGGACCGCAAAGACCGTCCCCGCGTCGCCATCTCCTCCAAGCTCGTCGCCGATCTCATCACCACCGCCGGTGCCCACCGCGCGCTCTTCATGGATCTCCACGCCGCGCAAATTCAGGGCTTCTTCAACATCCCGGTCGATCACATGTTCGCGAGTCCCGTGCTGGTCAGCTACTTCCGCGAGCTGAATCTGCCCAACCTCACCGTCGTCTCGCCCGATGCCGGCGGCGTCGAGCGCGCCCGCTTCTTCGCCACCAAGCTCGGCGTGCCCATGGCCATCGTCGACAAGCGCCGCACCGACATCAACGTCACCGAAGTGATGCACATCATCGGCGAAGTCGAAGGCCAGACCTGCCTCATCGTTGACGACATCGTCGATACCGCCAGCACCCTCGTCAAAACCGCCGACGCGCTCCTCGACCAGGGCGCTCTCGCTGTCTACGCCTGCGCCTCGCACCCGGTGCTTTCCGGCCCCGCCATCGAGCGTATCGCCAGCTCGCGCATCGAGCAGGTGGTGGTCACCGACTCCATCCCGTTGCGCGAAGAAGCCCGCAATTTGCCGAAGATTAAAGTTCGTTCTGTGGCCGGCCTGCTCGCCGCCACCATCGAAAGCATTCACATGGAAACCAGTGTCAGTGCGCTGTTCAACTGACCGCAACAAATCGAGATCACGATTAAGTCAGGCAGTACGAAGCAGGTTTTGCAGTTCGAAATTTAGAATCGCGGGATTTTTCCCGGTTCTGCGACATCAACCGCGACGTGGCTCAAATCACCTCGCCGCAAAGGGAGCGGGAAACAGCGCAGTCGGCAGTTCACTGATCACTGACTACTGATCACTGTTCTTTGTGCCCGAAGGATAAAACTTATGATCACCGAGGAAATCGTCACTACCGTGCCCCGCGAGGGCAAGTTCAACAAGAATGCGGCTCGCCGCGTCCGCGCCAGGGGGAAAATCCCCGCCGTCGTTTATGGCGCCGCTCAGCCCGCCGTCGCCGTCGAGGTCGATCCCAAACAAATCCAGCGGATCCTCCACTCCGAGACCGGGCACAACTCCATCTTCGATCTCGAAGTCGCCGGCGCAACCGCCAAGGCCATGATCGTCGACTGGCAGTACGAGCCCATCAA
>JASIAO010000469.1 GCA_030041955.1 Acidobacteriaceae bacterium
TACACCTTCGAGCCAAAGAAGGATCCGGACTGGAAGCCGTACGTCGGCGACCCATTCGATATTTCGCTCGACCCGGTGAAGATGCCGGAGCTGGCGGCCGGCGCGCTGCTGTTTCTGCGCGGCGATGTGAGCCCGGCGCGCGAAACCGTGACGCGGTCGTATTCGATGGAGCAGGTTTTCGACAGCTATCGGTTGCCACACCAGGACAGGCCGTACTTCACGCCCGGATTTCCGCTGTGGGCGCCGTTGCAGCACGGCTCGCGCATCGGCTCGCTCGACGGAAAGCCGACGGGAAAGTTCGAGGCGGGTGCCCGGCCGAATCCGATCACATCCGATACCGGGCAACTGATCTGGCAATTATCGAAAGACGGCGAAGGCGCGGTCGCGGTGGATTCCCCCCGGACGCAGGCGCTGGTCGGGTTCTCGGCTGCGGAAACCAGGACTCCCTCGAATCTGTCGGCCAGCGTCGAGAATCCCTTCTCCGCCGTTGTGCTCACGTCCCTGGATGGCCAGCCCATCGCCAACAGCAGCCGGTTGCTGCTGACCGCGGGCTCGACCGTCGAGAACACAGGAATGGAATGGAATCGCGAGCACACTGGTCTGAGCCAGTGGGGAGGGCCGCCGACTCTGATCGAGCCGGTGACTGGCCGCATTGAATTGCGTGGGCTGGCCGGCGCGACGGCGGTGCTGGCGCAGCCGCTGGATGGCGCCGGATTGCCGCTGGGCGAGCCGCTGCGGGCGACCCGGGATGGCGATGCGTGGGAAATTTCAGCAGGCACACCTGTGACCACCTGGTATGCGGTGACGGTTCAGCGGTAGCATCGCGAACATACAATTCCAGAGAGCGCCGAGACCATGGGGAGAAGCCGGAATTCGCCGCAACAGGTCGCAGGAATCTTGCGGCGAACCGTTGCCTGCGTGGCGGCGATGGCGCTGCTGTGCTGCTCGGCCTGGGCAGCGGCGCCCGACGGCTACACACGCAAGCTTTGGCAGACCCAGGATGGCCTTCCGGAACAGACCGTGCAGACCTTCGCGCAGACGCCGGATCATTATCTTTGGATTGGAACCACCGGAGGACTACTGCGCTTCGACGGCGCTCGCTTCCGCCTCTTCGACCGCAGCAATACGCCGCAGCTGAAAGAGAACAGCGTCTTTGCGCTGCTGGTCTCGCGAGACGGGAGCCTCTGGATCGGCACGGAAGGCGGCGGGCTGGTCCGCTATGACCAGGGGAAGTTCCGAGCCTACGATGCGAACGATGGCCTCAGCGACGAGTTTGTCCGGGCGCTGTTTGAGGATCGTGGTGGAACGATCTGGGTGGGCACCGACAACGGCCTGCTGCGCTATGCCCAGGGCCGGCTGGTGCGCGTGGATGGAAGCGGAAAGATTCCGGCCATCGCCGTCCACGCGATTGCCGAGGATCATCTGGGTGGCCTTTGGGTCGGTGGCTCCCGTCTGCTGCGGTTGTACGGGGGCGAGGTGCAGGAATATCAGCTGGAGGGCGGCGGCAGCCTGAACCGCGTCAAGTGCATTCTGGAGACGAAAGACGGCACGGTGTGGGTGGGAACGGTTTCCGGCCTGCATCGGCTGCGTCCAGGTGCGCGGCAGTTTGAGCGCGTGCCGGGCATCACGCAGACCGTGCGTGTGCTGCGGCAGACTTTGGACGGCTCCCTCTGGGTAGGAACGATTGGCCGCGGCATTTTGCGGTGGAATGACGGCCGGTTCACGGAAATCACCGCGCCGGATTCGCTGCCCAGCAACACGGTGCTGAATGTGTTCGAGGACGACGAGAAGAATATCTGGATCGGCACCCAGGCGGGCATGCTGCGCCTGACGCGCACGCCGGTCAGGATCGTACCCCTGCCGCAGAGTGCGGACTCGGATTTCGGAACGCTCTATCAGGATCGCGACGGGACCCTGTGGGTCGTTTCCACAGATGTCTTCGCGGTGAAAAACGGCGTGGCGCGCCTGTGGAGCTATCCCGGGCTCGAGCATCTGCATGCGCGCAATATCTTTCGCGACCGTGCCGGGGCGCTCTGGATCGGGACCGACGGAGACGGGATTATCCGTATCGAGGATGGCAGGATTTTGCGCCTGACGGTGAAAGATGGCGTGGTGAATAATTTCATCCGCGTGATGATGCAGAGCCGCGACGGCAGCATGTGGTTCGGCACCGATGAAGGCGTCAGCCACTGGACTCGGCGCGGATTTGTGAATTATCGAATGAGTAATGGGCTGTCGTACTTCAGCACCAGGGCGCTCATCGAGGATCGCAGGGGCGACATCTGGATCGGCACGGATCGCGGCTTGAGCCACCTTCGTGACGGCCGGTTTGTGCAGGATGCGGCAACCGCCGCTTTGGCGGAAGAAAAGGTCTGGGCGATCCACGAAGATTCCGACGGCGGCTTGTGGTTCGGCACGCGCAGCAACGGCCTGTACCGCTTCAGGCAGGGCCGGCTCACGCACTATACGACGGCTCAGGGGCTGGCCAGCAACAGCATTTATCAGATTGTGGAAGACCGCAAAGGAGGCCTCTGGCTGAGCGGGCCGAACGGTATCTCTCTGCTGCGGCGGCAGGAGCTGGATGAGCTGGCGAGCGATCCATCCCGCCATCTTTCGCTCACTCTGTATGGTGTATCGGACGAAGTCGAGACGACGCAGATTTACGGCGGGCGCCAGCCATCGGGCTGCGCGGATGGAGCGGACGGCGTATGGTTTCCCAGCAACAAGGGGCCGATCCACATCGCGCGTGAGACCACGCCGCCGGCGCCGTTACCCCCGGTGGTCATCGATGATGTGGCCATCGACGGGCGTGAGGTGGATCCGGCGGGGCCGATCGATCTCAGGCCCGGTACGGCGCGTGTGGAAGTTTCCTGGTCGCCG
This sequence comes from Acidobacteriaceae bacterium, assembly GCA_030041955.1. GTDB lineage: Bacteria > Acidobacteriota > Terriglobia > Terriglobales > Acidobacteriaceae > Palsa-343. The sequence goes on from JASIAO010000469.1 coordinate 2,881, forward strand.
ATACTGCTGCGCTCCCAGGCCGGCATGCGCTTCCGGTTCATGCTCGAAGGATTCGATACCGCCTGGAGCTCTGCCTCGGCGCAGCGTGTAGCCTCGTGGACGAATCTGCCCCCGGGGAAATACCGGTTTCGGGTGCAGGCCTTCGAGATCAATCACCCCCAGGCGGTTTCTGAGGTGTCCTTCGCCATGGTGCAGCAGCCGCACTTCTGGCGCACGCCCTGGTTTGTGGCATTGTGCGTTGCGCTGTTGGGCAGCTTGATTCTCGCGGTTTACCGCTTCCGCCTGTGGCAGATGCGCATGCGCTTCGAGGCGGTGCTCGATGAGCGCGGCCGCCTCGCGCGCGAAATGCACGACACCGTGATCCAGGGATGTGCGGGCATTTCAGCGCTGTTGGAGGCCCTGGCCAGCCTGCGGGAGGAGAACGGCCCGATGCCTCAGGATCTGCTGGATCATGCCCGGCGTCAGGTGCGGACCACCATCGACGAGGCGCGCCAGGCGGTGTGGAATCTCCGCCAGGAACAGCCCTCCGATCGCATGCTGGAGCAGGTGCTGGAAGGCATGGCAAAGCAGATCGGCGGCGACTCCGGTGTGCCGGTCGTCTGCGAGGTTGTCGGCAAACCGTTCCCGCTGACGAAATTCGCCGTGCACGAGCTGATGATGATGGCGCGGGAAGCCGTATGCAACGCGGTGCTGCACGGGCGGCCCAGCCGCGTGGTCGTACGGGTGAGCTTTGCGCGCGACGACCTGATGCTGCAGGTGAGCGACGACGGAATCGGATTCGACCCCAAAAGTGTGATGGCCGTGGACGACCGGCACTACGGACTGGCGGGCATGCGCGAGCGAGTGCAGTCAGTGGGCGGCGAATTCCTGCTGGACAGCATGCCGGGGCGCGGAACAAACTTGGAGGTTCGCATCCCGCGCCGGGTTTCCGGCGCGCACAGCGCGATGGTGGGCGTGTAACGATGGAGACTTCAGCCAAAATCCGGGTGCTGGTCGTGGACGATCATCCGATCGTGCGCGTCGGCATCGTGGCCATCATCAATGCGGGATCGGATATGACGGTGGTCGCGCAGGCCGGAACGGCTGAAGAGGCGATCGACCTCTTCGAGCAGCATCAACCGGACATTGCGCTAATCGACCTGCGCCTGCCGAAGATGAGCGGCGTGGATGCGATTCGCACCATTCGCATGAGGCACCCCAGGGCATGCTTTGTGGTGCTGACCACCTACGAGGGCGACGAGGATATCTATCAGGCTCTGGAAGCCGGCGCGCGCGGGTACGTCATCAAGGGCATGCCGCATCAGGCGCTCACCGATGCTCTGCGGCGGGTTCACGCCGGCGGCCGCTTCCTGCCTCCGCCTGTGTCGCGGGCTCTGGCTGCGCGCACGCCCGACTCCGATCTCAGCGCGCGTGAGCGCGAAGTACTGGCGCTGCTCGCCTGCGGCAAAACCAATAAGGAAATTGCCGGCGAGCTGGGCATCTCTGTCGCGACCGTCAAATGCCATGTCAGCGTCATCCTCATGCGCCTGCAGGCCGCGGATCGCACCCATGCGGTCGTCACCGCACTGCAGCGCGGTCTCGTTCACCTGTGACAAGCATTGCGCTCCGACTTTAGTCGGATGGCTCCGGCTCACTCGCCACGTACAGTACGGAAGTCCGGGGAACCAATCTGCAGAAGCGGGAACACCCACGGCCAGGGGATGCACGAAGTGAAACGAGGGCAAGACGGCGCCAGTGGGATATTTCTGACCCGGCGCGAGGTTCTCTGCCAGGCGGCGCGCGGCGCGGCCGCGCTGTCCATTGCGACTCCGTGGATGGAGCGCGCACAGTCGATGCTGGCGTCCGGCGGCTCGGCGGGCAGAACCCGCGAGAGCTTTGACTTCGGCTGGCGGTTTACGCGCGGCGATCCCGCCGGCGCCCAGGCCCCGGACTTCGATGATGCGGCCTGGAGGCCCGTCGATCTGCCGCACGACTGGAGCATCGAGGGCCCTTACGACCAAAATGCGCCGTCGTCCGGCGCTGGCGGCTATCTGCCCACCGGCATCGGCTGGTATCGCAAGCGCTTCACCGTGCCCTCATCCGGCCAGGGCCGCATCGTGCTGCTGGAATTCGACGGCGTGTACCAGAACAGCGAGGTATGGATCAACAACCACTCTCTCGGCAAGCGGCCGTACGGATTTGTCCCTTTTGCGTACGAGCTGAGTCCGTGGCTGCACCCCGGAACCGAGAATGTGGTTGCCGTGCGGGTCGACAATTCCCGCCAGACGAATTGCCGCTGGTATTCGGGCTCCGGAATCTATCGTCACACCTGGCTGCTGACGTCGGATCCTCTGCGCGTCGCGCACTGGGGCGCGTTTGCGACCACCCCACAGGTATCGGTAACGGAGGCTCTGGTCCGCGTGGAAACGGCGGTGACGAACGGGCGCACGCACGCTGCGGACTGCACGCTCTCGACCGCGCTGTTGGATCATAGCGGCGCGGTGGCAGCCAGCCAGGAGACCCCTCGCCGCCTGGCGCCGGGCCAAACGTGCTGTTTTGTGCAGGAGCTGCGCGTTGCGAAGCCGAATCTATGGTCCGTCGAAAACCCCTGCTTGTACACGGTGCGCAGCAGCGTGCGCGACGGCGCAGAAATTGCGGATGAGTACGACACCACGGTCGGCATCCGCTCAGCGATCTTCGACGTCAAGCGAGGTTTTCTGCTCAACGGCAAGCCGGTGAAACTACGCGGCGTTTGCCTGCACCAGGAGGCAGGCTGCGTGGGCTCCGCCGTCCCCGAGCGCGTTTGGCAGCGGCGCCTGGAACTGTTGCGGGAGATGGGGTGCAACGCGATCCGCACCAGCCATAATCCGTTTGCGGCGGAGTTCCTGGACCTCTGCGACCGGATGGGATTTCTGGTGATGAACGAGGCCTTCGACGAGTGGAAAGACGCCAAAGGCCAGATTCGCGATGGCTACCATCTGTACTTCGACGAGTGGCATGAGCGGGATCTGACCAACTTCATCCGCCGCGACCGCAACCATCCCAGCGTGGTGATCTGGAGCGCTGGGAACGAAGTGCCGGATCAGTCGGACCCGGACGGGGCTGCGACGCTGCGGGGCCTGCTCGCAATCTTTCGTGCCGAGGATCCGACGCGCCCGGTCACCGTGGCCTGCGACCGCATCGCATCGGAGCCTCTCTCGAACCGTGTCCGGCCGGAGTTTCTCGCCGAGCTGGACGTTGTGGGCTACAACTACGTCGACCGCTGGCGCAGGCGCGCCGACCTCTACTACAGCATTGACCGGGCGGCGTTTCCGCGGCGGCGGTTCGTCGGCACGGAGAGTATCGGGCTCGGCGGTATTCGCGGCGAGTACCGCGACCTGATCCCCTCCGACCCCGCTGTGCCCTGGCTTCTGCCTGCCTCGAATCGACGCATCGACGTCGAACAGCTTTGGGAATTCGTCGACCTGCACGGTTATGTCTCCGGCGATTTCATGTGGACGGGCATCGATTACCTCGGCGAGACGCGCTGGCCCATGAAAGGCGCGCCCGCAGGAGCGCTGGACACCTGCGGCTTCAGGAAAGACAGCTTCTACTTCTACCAGAGCCAGTGGACCTCAAAGCCTATGCTCCATCTCTTCCCGCACTGGAACTGGAAGGGCAACGAAGGCAGGATTCTTCCTGTCACCTGCTACACGAATTGCGACACGGTGGAGTTATTCCTGAACGGAAAATCGTACGGCGTAAAAGGCTACGAGTTTCCGCGCCTGGGGATGGAAGGCGCCTACGGAAATTATCCGGCGCGCGCGCGGGCCCTGCGTACCACCGGCGACCTCCATCTTTCCTGGGACGTTCCGTACGAGCCCGGCACGCTGCGCGCCGTCGGCATGAAAGACGGTCGCGTGGCGACAGTGCAGGAAGTCTCCACCACAGGCGAGCCGGCGGCGATTGTGCTCTCCGCCGACCGCACGACCATCGCCGCTGATCGCCGCGACGTCGCCCATATTCAGGTCGAAATTCAGGATGCGCAGGGGCGCATCGTGCCCGACGCAGAAAACGAAATCGAATTCTCGCTCGAAGGCGTGGGGCAACTGATCGGTCTGGACAACGGCGACCCCTTCAGCCATGAGGGCTACAAAGGCGCCACGCGGCGAGCCTTTCAGGGGCTTTGCCTGGCCATGGTGCAGTCCACAGACCGCACCGGACAGATTGCCATCGCTGCTTCGTCGCCGGGTCTGCGGCCTGTGTCCCTGACCATCCTCACGGCCTGACAAATCCCGCCGCCTACTCCGTATCCGCCTCGTCTGCGGGCGTGTTCACGCTCCGGTTCATCTCCTGGTAGACCTGAACCACTTTTTGCCGCGCGCGCTGGATGGTCTGGTAGATCTGGATCTGCTCGTGCGCCGCGTCGGTTTGCCCCACCGCCTGCAGCGCTCTCGAATATCGGTAATGCGCCTCGCCGTTCAGCGGATCCGCGTCCACCACCTGCTTCAGCAGCGGCAGCGCTTCGGCCGGCCTCTGCTCGCGCATCAGGATCCTTGCGATGCCCATCATCGCTTCCACATCGTCGGGAACCAGAGTCTGGGCCCGGCGATAGTGCGCAAGCGCTGCATCCATCTGCGCCTGGAGATACGCGTCGCGCCCCATCTCGCATTCGATGCGCGCGGTGTCGCCATCCACGCGCAGAGCGTCCTGCAATTGCTGCCCGGCCTCCGCCTGGGCCGCCGCATCGTTGGGGCTGGCCTCCAGAATGGCCTCGGCGAGCTCGAAGTGCGCGCCCGGGAGATACGGATCCATCTTCAGCGCCTGCCGGTAGTGCTCGGCTGCGCCTTTCAGGTCGCCGGCATTCACCAGATGCTCGGCGACTACCTGCTGCATGCGCGGCGACTCCGGCGCCAGCAGCGCCAGCTTGTTCAGCGTATTGTCAGCCATCTCCTGGTACACGTTCTGCGCGAAGAAGAGAATGTCGATGTTGTCAGGACTCAGCGCCACCAGGGCGCGAACCACGGGCAGGGCGTGGTCCAGATCGCCGCGCTGGTAGTAGTAGTCCGCCAATTCCACGCCCACTTCCATCTTCAGCTTCGGATCGGTGAGCCGGGCGAAGGCATGCTCCAGATGCACCTGCGCCTGCGGCTCGCCGAGCCGCTTTTCGCACACGCCCAGCAGGCCTTCAGCCTGGATGAGCGACGGCCTGGCAGCGAGCGCTGCCCGAAGATCTGTCTGGGCATCGGCGCAGTCGCCGCGCATCAGCTCCTGCGTGCCCACGCGCAGCCTCGCGTCAATCGATTGCTGCGATTGCGCCGGTGCGACGGTGGCGCAGACGCAGAAGAACGACAGGAAGAGGAGCAGCCGGCAATTTCCGGCAAGGGGAAGGCTGCGCATCGCAATCTCCGTTGTATTTCGCAGCGCAATTCTACGCTGGCCCGCAAAAGAAAAACCTGGACCAGGGAACGCCCCCTGATCCAGGCTCGGGAAGACGAATGCCGGGAGCGGGAAACTGCTCAGAAGGTTAATCGCCCACCCAGTTGTATCTCGCGGCTGGTGTTGGCATACGTGATGATCCCCGCTCCGGCCACACCGACCCCGGCGCTCGGCTGACCGAAATTGGGGTTATTCAGCGAGTCGAACGCATCGGCCCGGACTTCCAGGTGGAAGCCCTCGCCCAGCCAGAAGGTTTTGCCCAGGCTGAGGTCAACGTCGCGCCAGTCCGGGCCCCGCAGCATATTGCGCCGCGCGTCGCCAAAAGTATTCGGCGAAGGCACGGCAAAAGCGGCTGTGTTGAACCACTCGTTGATGGTCGGATGCGAAAGTTTCGGGTTACCTACAACGTTCGGGAACCAGGAATAGCTGCAGTAGCACTGCGCGGCCTGCGAATTGCTCTCGTCAGCGCTGCCCACCGTGGGCGTGAAGGGGATGCCGGAGTGCGCCTGGAAGACCCCGGTCAGCCTCCACCCACCCAGCGCCTCATCCGCCGCGCCGTGCAGACCGACAAGACGGCCCTGGCCGAAGGGCAGCTCCCAGGTCGCGAAGCCGTTCAGCGACTGCGGCACATCGAGCTGCGACAGCCCATAATTTGCGGCCACGTCATAGGCGTTCTGCCACACATCGACGGTTTCGTAGTGCCCGTTGCTGGTGCCCGCGTCCATGGTCTTCGACCATGCGTAATTCACCATGAACTGGATCCCGTGAGACATCCGCTTTTCAAAACGCAGTTGCACGGCGTTGTAGTTGGAGTAGCCGTCGAAGATCGCGCCCCAGATATAGGTGTACTGCGGATATGGCTCACCCGCGGCTCCGAGGCTCAGCTTGTTCGCCGGCGTCTGGTCCACGTCGCGGTTGAAGTTCAGATGCGTGCCCTTGGTATAGACATAGCTGATATCCGCGAGCATGCTGGCCGGTAGCTGCCGCTGAATGGAGAGCAGCGACTCCTGGTAGTACTCGATCGGCATATGCGTCGGATAGTAATAGACGCCCTGGCCGTTATACTTCGCATTGCTGAAGCTGGACTGTTGCGGATAGATGACCGACCCCGCCGGCGGGCCGGTCTGCAGCGTCCACGGCGTAGGGTAGTAAGAAATGCCGGTTGTGAACTGCGAGGAGTAGCCATTGGACCCCTGAGGATTGAGCCCAAGACCCAGCGCGCCGTCCGTATAGGACTCCGCCGAGCGCGGCGCGTCGAAGACCCCGTAGCTGGCGCGAACCGCCCACAGCGGCCGTGGCGACCACGACAGGCCGATTCGCGGATCCCACTCGTTCACGCCGTCCTCGATGGTGTTGCGTCCATCCTGTCCCCCGTAGATCATCGCGCCGGGCGTTCCGGTTCCGGTATTCAGCAGCGTCGGATCGAAGCTCCCGAAGCGGTTGTGTTCTTCGCCCCATCCTGACTGGTACTGGTAGCGCATGCCCAGATTAAAAGTCAGATTGGGGAGGATTTTGAAGTCGTCCTGCACGAATCCGGCCGCGTTCCACATGCGCGCGCCGGTCTCTTCGTAGTCGTAAACGTACCAGCCGTAGACCTGCCCCAGCAGAAAATCGGCGTAGGGCGAGCCGGAGGCCACCGTGCCGTAACCGCCGGTCGTGTCAGGGTAGTTGCTGCCAGGCCAGAACTGCGCCGTACCGATGCCGTTGAAGGCGAAGTTTCCGGAGCTGACATCGCCCCAGTTGGTGTAGTTCTGATAGCTCTTGTCGAATTCGCCGCCCAGCTTGATAGTGTGTCGTCCGCGGACCAGCGTCAGAATGTCGCCTTCCACATAGGCTCCGTCCGCCAGCACCGCGTGTACGCCGCCGCCGATGCCTACCTGTCCGGCCCCGTCACCGCCGTCGATCGTGACGTTAGGGAAGATATTGCCCGGCGCATTGCTTCCGTAAGCGGGCTCAATGCCGATCTTGGTGGGGTAATTCTGGCCGTAAGTCGGCGGAATGTACTTATCCAGTTCCCGTACCGCGCCGATGCGCGCTTCGTTGAGGGTGCTGGAATTGATCGTCCAGGTTTCCGTGATCTGCGCGTCCTGGTTCAGGTTCTGCGGCGCGTTCGTGCAGTCGAATCCCAGCGGGCAGAGCGCATCGACGCTGTTTATCAGAGAAATCGGGTACTCGAGGAGGGAGCCGGAGAGCTTGTTGTTCGCGGAGATGTTGTAATCCACCTTGCCTGCGTAGTACTGCGACAGGCTCGGCTCGGTGACCACCACGCGATAGTTGTTGTAGAGCGCGCAGTTCGTCGGGGATGGGTAGTTGCATTCGGGAAAATACTTCTGGATGGCCAGCGCCACCGGATCCATCGCTACGTTGATTGTGTTGTTCGGGAACTGCGTGCGATAGTACCATGGGCTTCCGTTGTAGCTCCCGCAGGTGGTTGAGGCGGGCTCGTAGATCGGGTTCGGCAGAGCGGAGAAGTCGCCGCTCTTCATCGCGTCAGTCGGAACAGTTGTGGTTTCCACGTACGAATCGTGGGAGGGATTGCGCTCGTAGGTGAAATAGAAGAAGAGTTTGTCGTGGAGAATGGGGCCGCCCACGCTGCCGCCGTACTCGTTCCAGCGCAGCGGCGTCGTCGATCCCTTGGGCGTG
>JASIAO010000470.1 GCA_030041955.1 Acidobacteriaceae bacterium
ATCGACGCCTGCGTGTAGGGGATGTAGTAAATCGGATCCACCCCAATGGGCGCATCGCGCTGCACATTCGACTGGTCGAGCACATCGGGCACGACGCCGACGATCGTCAGAATCCTGTCGCCCAGCTTGATGTGCCGCCCAATCGGCGACGCCTCGCCATAAAAATGCTTCCCGAACGCCGTATTCACAATCGCGACCGGCTGGGACGTGGACGTATCCTCGTCGCTGAAGCTGCGCCCCGCCAGCACCGGAATCCGCAGCGCCGAAAAATACTCCGGCGTGATGTAGCTGAAGCTGCTCGCGTCGCCCATCCCCGCCCGCTTGCCGTCGGGAACCTCGACGTAGTCGTTGATGAACGTCTCATACGGCGCGCTCAACGCGACTGCCGCATACTTCACGCCCGGAATACGCTGCATCGCCGCCGTGCTCTCGCGCAGCAATTGCTGGAACGCCGCCGCTTCGTGATACCGCGCATCGTCCAGCGACGCTTTCGCCACCATCACGTTGTGCGCATCGAATCCCGCCGGCATCGACTCCAGATGCATCACCGTCCGCACCAGCAGCCCCGCCGCGGCCAGCAGCACCACCGTCAGCGCCACCTCCGCTCCGATCAGCCACTGCCGCACCCTCCCCGATCCGCCCGCTACGCTCCGCGTTCCCGCCGCAATCGAGCTGCGCAGATCCAGGCGCCGCGTCTCGAGCGCCGGCAGCGCTCCAAACAGCAGGCTTGTCAGCAGCGAGACGCCGATGGCAAACCCCAGCACCCGCCCATCCAGCGCAAACCCGCCGATCGGAATCATCTCGTCCGGCAGCAGCCGCTTTAGAACCGGAAACAAAATCAGCGCCAGGCACAACCCCACCGCGCCCCCGCCCAGCGCCAGCACCAGATTCTCCACCCACAGCTGCCGCAGGATCCTCGCGCGCGACGCGCCCAGCGCCAGCCGCGTCGCCATCTCCGGCGTCCGCCGATGGATCCGTGCCAGCATCAGCCCTGCCAGGTTCGCGCACGCAATCAGCAGAATGAACCCCACCGCCAGCATCAGCGCCTGCGTCTGCCCCCGCATCCCGCTGCCCGCGTAGTAGTGGATCGGGCTGGGGTAATACCACACCTTCTCCTTCTGCAGATTCGTATTCCGCGGCGGTGGCATGTGCGCCAGTTGCGCCCGCACCTCATCCCAGTTCGCTCCCGGCTTCAGCCGCATCAGGATCAGGCAATTGTTCCCCACGCACGGCCCATTCGGATCGTCCGGCATGAGCGGCGTCCACACGTCCGCCGGATTCGGCATCTGCGCACCCTGCGGCAGCACGCCCACCACCGTGTACGGCGCGCCCTTCAGCAGCATTGCCTTGCCCAGAATGTTCCGGTCCCCACTGAAAGTCGTCCGCCACAGGTTGTAGCTCAGCACCACGGCCTTCCCCGCGCCCGGACGATCTTCGTCCTCCGTGAACCCGCGCCCCAGGATCGGATTGATTCCCAGCACCTCGAAGTAGTGCGCCGATACGCTGGCGTCGTGCACGTACCGCACCGCGCCGCCCTGCGCGGCGCCTGCCTGCAGATTCACGCCCTCGGTATCCCCGAATGCCTGCCCCGCAATCGCCGCCGTCACCGACGGTACATCCTGCTTCAGCGCCCGCCACGTCGCATTGTCCGATGAATCGTTGTCCTCAATGTACGCGCCGCTCTTGGTCTCTTCGTGCGCCACCAGCGCTGCCAGCCGCTCCGGGTGCGGATACGGCAGGCTCCGCAGCAGGAACCCATCCAGCAGGCTGAAAACCGCGGTGTTCGCTCCGATCGCCAGCGCCAGCGTCACCACCACCGCCGCCGCAAACCCCGGGCTCCGCCGCAACTGCCGAGACGCGTATCGCAGATCCTCGATCATGTCTTCCTCCTACGCTTCGATCTCGGCCCAGGTTCCCAGCCAACCCGTTGACTTGCTAACTTGCTAACCCGCTGCACCCCGTACGTTGTACGCTGTCTTCACTCCACCCTCAGCGCTTCCATCGGCTCCACCTGTGCCGCCCTTCGCGCCGGCAACGCTGCCGCCAGCACAGCCACCAGCAGCACCAGCAGTGTCATCGGAATGTAGACCATGGGCGCCATATTCGAGATCCCGAATAGCTGGCTCTTCAGCGCCCGCGTGGCCAGCAATGCCACCGGCAGCGCGACCGCGATGCTGATTCCGGCAAGGCGAAGCACGTCCTGCAGCACCAGCGCGACCACCCGCGAGCGATCCGCCCCCAGCGCCATGCGGACCCCGATCTCCCGCGTCCTCTGCGCCGTCGCATACGCCAGAACCCCGTAGAGCCCCACCGCCGCAAGCAGCATGGCCAGCGCCCCAAAGCTCACCGCCAGCAGCGCCACCATCCGCTGCTGGTTCAGGTCCCGGTCGATCTGGCCGTCCATCGTGGTCAGCCCGTCGAGAACCAGCTTCGGATCGATGCTCTGCATCGTCTGCCGGATCATGTTCATCGCCGCCCCCGGCGATCCCCACGTGCGTACGTAGTAGTACATCTCCGGCACCGTGGTCTGTTGCGCTACTGGACTGTAGGTCGCGATCTTGATCTTGCTCCACACGTCGCGGTGAACGTAGTCGCGCACCACCCCCACGATCTCCATCTGCGTCTGCGTGGCGCCATGCCCGCGAATCAGCACGTGCCCGATCGCCTTCTGTGGCGTGCCGAACACCTCATCCGCAAAGGACTGGTTGATGACCGCGACGTTCTGGCCGGAAGCGTTGTCCTGCGCCGTAAACTCCCGCCCCGCCAGCACCGGAATCTTCAGCGTCGCGAAGTAGCCCGGCGTGATCATCGCCCGTTCCGAGTTCAGCTTGTTGTTGGCGTCCTGTGGAATACCCTCCACGCGGATGCCGCCGCTGCTCCCGTTCCCCGCCAGCTCCTCGTCGCTCGTCGCCCCCGCGCTTTCCACCCCCGGCAGCGTCGCCAGCCGCTCGGTGATCTGGCGCACCAGCCCAGGAACCGCCGTGGCGTCATAGCCCGCCAGCCGCGGATCCGCCCCGAACACCACAACGTGATCCGTGGCAAAGCCGACATTCACGTTATGCAGGTTCTGGAGCGTCCGCACGAACAGCCCCGCGCACACCAGCAGCAGCAGGCTCAGCCCCATCTGCAGCCCCACAATCGCTCGCCGGAAGCCAAGCCGCCCGCCCGTGCTGCCCGCTCCCTGCTGCTTCAGGCTGCCCACCAGATTCGGCTTCCACAGCTGAAACGCCGGAGCGATCGTGAACAGTAGGCTCACTGCCACCGCCAGCCCGAACCCGAACACCAGCAGCGTGCCGTCCAGATGCGTGGAGAACCCCGAGTCCCCCCCGCCGCTGTGCAGACGGTTCACGAGGAAACGTACCGTCGCCGGAGCCAGCGCCAGACCCGCCGCTCCGCCCAGCACGCCCAGCAGCAGCCCCTCCGAGAACAGCTGCCTCACCACCCGGTTCCGGCGTGCGCCCAGCGCGTAGCGCATCGCCACTTCGCGCTCCCGCCCCGCCGCGCGCACCAGCACCAGGCTCGCCACGTTCACCGCCGCCATCAGCAGCACCAGGAACGCCATCGCCATGGTCACCAGCAGCGGCATTTCGATGTCGTCGCGCGACCAGGAGAACCCCCGCGACCCTTCCACCAGCCGCAGCCGGCTATTCGTAACAAATTCCCTCACAAATTGCGGCGAGGAGTCGCCCATCAGCGGGATCTCCGCCTGCCGCAGCGCCTGCCACAGCGGCGCCAGCCCCGCCTGCGCCTGCGCCATGCTTTCACCCGGCTTCAGCCGGCCGAGGATGTTCAGCCACCGCCCGTTGTGCTGGTCCAGCTCGTCCCACTCGGGCGTAATCGTGGGCTTCATCGTGATCGGTACGAAGACATCCGCGGGATTGCCCCAGTTCGTGTTCTCAAAACCCGGCGCCGACACCCCGATGATCTGAAACGGGCTGCCGTTGATGTCCAGCATCTGGCCCACCACCCCCGGATCCTCGCCGAAATGCGTGCGCCAGTAGTTGAAGCTCAGCACCACCACCGGGCTGCCGTTGCGCGCCAGATCGTCCGACTGGCTCAGCAGCCGGCCGAGCGCGGGCCGCACCCCGAGGACATCGAAGTAGTTGCCGCTCACCATCTCCGCGGCGATCAGGTCCGAACGGTTGTGCCACACGGCTCCTGTCTGCGCCTGATCCGTGGCGATCAGCCCGCTGAATACCCGATTCTGGTCCCGCAGCCACTTGTACATCGGATAGGAGAAGTAAGCCCCCGTGTCCCCGCCCGAAGTATCGGTGTCGCCGTTCCACACATTGCCCGGCGTCACATCGAGGATCACCAGCTGTTGCGGATCGCGCACCGGCAGCGTGCGCAGCAGCGCCTGATTCAGCAGCGAGAAAATCGCCGTGGTCGCCCCAATCCCCAGCGCCAGCGTCAACACTGCCGTCACCGCAAATCCCGGTGACTTCCGCAACTGCCTCCACGCAAACTTCAGATCGCTGACCATGCTGAACTCCTCGCTAACCCGCTAACTTGCTAACTCGCTGCACCCTGTACGCTGCACGCTCTGGTCATTCCGCCCTTAATGCTTCCACCGGATCCACGCTCGCCGCCCGCAGTGCCGGCAGCAATCCCGCCAGCGCGCCCACCGCCAGCATCGCCACCGCCGCGGCCACCAGCGACGACACCTCGCCCGCCCCCAGATCCACAAACACGCTCCGCAGCATCAACGACGCAAACACCGACACCGCCGCTCCAATTCCCAGCCCCAATCCCACCATCGCCAGCGCATTGCCCAGGATCAGCCGCAGCACATCCGTGCGCTGCGCGCCCAGCGCCATGCGCACCCCCACTTCATTCGTCCGCTGCGCCGTCAGATAGCTGATCAACCCGTAAATCCCCACCACCGTCAGCAACAGCGCCAGCCCGCCGAACAGCGCCAGCATCCACACAATCAGCCTGCGCCCCGCCAGCGAATCCTCCACCAGCGTGTCCATCGTCGTAATTTGGCTAATCGCCTGCGACGAATCCACCGCAGCGACGGCGCGTTTCAGCGCCGGAGCCATCGCCATCGCATCGCCGCGCGTCCGCACCAGAAAATTCGCCACGACGTTGTCGCTCTGCGCAAACGAGTAGTAGCGCATCCCGTCGCTCGTGTCTTCCTCGAGCGAACTCTGCCGAATCGTCGCGACCACTCCAATCACCACCGCGGGATTCTCCCTGCCCTCGCACCCGAACGTGATGTGCTGCCCGATCGGACTCTCACCAGGCCAATACTTCTTCGCCAGCCGCTCGTCGATCACCGCCACCCGCTGCGTATTCGTAAGGTCTCCAGCCGTAAACCAGCGCCCCGCGAGCAGCGGAATCTGCATCACGCTCAGATAGCCCGGTGTCGCCAGCGTCAGCTCACTGTGCGGCCCCGGATCGCTCGGCCCCAGCGGCCGCCCGATGATCCCAAACGAACAGGACGACACGCCGCCTGGCTCAAAGGGCATCGGCGCCACCGCCGCAGCCGCCATCACCCCCGGCTGCGCCGCCAGATTGTCGACCACCCCGCGCACAAACATCGCCTGTTGCGCCTGGTTGTGACGGAATTCCTGCCCCGCATACGAAACCGTGCCCGCCATCACCCCATGCGGATTGAACCCCGGATCGACCCGCTGCAGCCTTTGCAAACTCGCCAGGAATAATCCCGTCCCCGCCAGCAGCACAAACGCCGCTGCTACTTCGCCGATCACAAACACGCGCCGCAGCCGCTGTTTGTCCACTGACGCGGTTCCCCGCCGTCCGCCGTCATGCAGTTCCAGCCGGTCGCTCTGCCGCATTAGAGCTACGGCCGGGCCCATCCCCGCAATCAGCAGCGTCAGCAGCGCCGCTCCCGCCGTAAATGCCAGCACTGCGGGCTCCAGATGTACCGTGAATCCAGCGGCCAGATTGTGCGGAACCAGCCGCAGCAGCAGCTTTCCCGTAATCGGCCCCGCCAGCACTCCGGCAATACATGCGCCCCCGGCCAGCAGCAGCGTCTCGACAAACAGTTGCCGCATCATCCGCGCCGCGCTCGCGCCCAGCGCTGTCCGAATCGCAAACTCCCGGCTCCTCACCGACGCCCGCGCCAGGAACAGCCCCGCCACATTCGCCGCCGCAATCAGCAGCACCAGCGCCACCACCCCCGACAGCACATACAGCGGCGTGCGCAGCGGTCCCGCCGCAAAGTCCGTCAGCGGCGTCGCATACACGCTCCACCCCGAGCTCGTCGCGTACTTGTCCCCGCCGCCTGCGCGCAGCTCGTCCCACATCTTCGCCGACCACGCCGCATTCAGTTGCTGTACGGTCACGCCTGGCTGCAGCCGAACCACCGCGTTGTAGTTCTCGTCGAACACGTGATCCGGCGCGAACGCCGCGGGCGCCAGCGCAATCGGAACCCACACCTCCGCGCGCCGCGGCCAGGCAAAATCGCTGCGCATCACGCCGATCACCCGGTACGGCTTCTGATCCAGCAGCAGCGTCTGCCCCACCACATCGCTGCGTCCGCCAAACACACGCTGCCAGAACCCGTAACTGAGCACCGCCACCTGGCCCGCATTGGGCTGATCCTCTTCCGCGGTAAACGTCCGCCCCAGAATCGGGCGCGCTCCATACGCCTCGAACCACTGCGACGAAACGCTCGCTGCCGGCACGTGTTCCGCTTCTCCGTCGTGTTCGATGTTGAAGCTCGCCGGTTGCTCCAGCGCCGCCGCCTCCACCAGCTTCCTCATCGACCGCGCCGTCGTGTACGTCGGCGTCGACACGTACGGTATATCCAGCGTGAACTTCGCGTATTGCGTGTTCAGCACCGCCACCTGCTCCGGCCGATCCACGCCCGCCGGATGCCGCAACACTGCATTCACCACGCTGAAGATCGCCGTGTTGGCACCAATCCCCAGCGCCAGCGTCATCACCGCCGTCACCGCAAACCCCGGCGACTTTCTCAACT
>JASIAO010000471.1 GCA_030041955.1 Acidobacteriaceae bacterium
GGAAAATGTTCTCCAGCACCACCACGCCGTTGTCGATCAGCCGCGAAAAGGCCAGCGCCAGCCCGCCCAGGATCATGGTGTTGATGGATCCGCCCATGCCGTCCATCATCAGCAGGCACGCCAGCGCCGACAGCGGCACCGACAGCATCACGGCGATGGTCGCCCGCGGGCTGCCCAGGAACAGCAGAATCATCAGCCCGGTCAGCACCAGACCGATCCCGCCCTCTTTGCCCACGTTCCGCAGCGCCTGCTTCACAAACACCGACTGGTCGAATACCACGGCGGTCTTCAGCTGCGGCGGCACGTCCACCAGATGCCTGATGGCCGCCTTCATCCCGTTCACGATGGTGATGGTGTTGCTGCTCCCGCCCTGCTTGAAAACCGGCACATACACCGACCGCTGCCCGTTGATGCGCACGATGTTGTACTGCAGCGCGCCGGAGTCCTCCGCGTGCCCCACGTCGGCCACCAGCACCGATCCGTTGCCCACCGACTTCAGCGGCATCGAGTTCATCGAACTGGCGTTGGGAAACTGGCTGTTGGCGTAAATGTTGTAGTCCTTGGTCCCGATGCGCACGTCGCCCGCAGGCAGGATCAGGTTGGAGCTGTTGACCGCCTTCACCACGTCGTTCAGGCTCAGGTTCCGCGCCTCCATCTTCAGCGGATCCACGTACACCTGAATCTGGCGATACGTCCCGCCGTACGGCTGCGGAACCGAGGCGCCCTGCACATTCGAAATCTGATCGCGCACCTCGAACTGCGCGTAGTCCTTCAATTGCGTCTCGTTCAGCCCTTTGCCTGCCAGCGTCACCAGACACACCGGCTGCGTGGACGCCGTCAGTCCCAGCACCACCGGCGGCAAGGTTCCCGGAGGCAGGCGCCGCAGATCGGCCATCGCCAGATTGGCAATATTGCTGAGCGCAGCATTCGGATCCGTCCCCGGCTTGAAGTAGATCTTGATCAGGCTCACGCCGGTCAGCGAACGCGACTCGCTGTGGTCCACGTTTGCGGCCAGCGTGAAGAACCGCTCGAAGGTGTTGGTGATGTCCGCCTCGATCTGTTCCGGCGGCATGCCGTTGTAGAAAGTGGCTACCACCACTACAGGCATGTCGATTTCCGGAAACAAATCCACCGGCATGCTGAACATCTTGACCACGCCGATGAGCGCCACCATCAGACACAGCATCAGGATGAAGTAGGGATATTTGAGCGCGAACTTCGGCATGCGCTAGGCGCCCCCGTTCCCGTTGTTCACGTCCCCGCTCATATCGATCACGCCGCCCGACTGCGGGGCCGTCTCCGATGCAGGGGTCTGCTGCACCACCGGGGTCACCTTCTCGTTTTCCGCATACTTCGCCTGTGCAGCCATCACCACGCGATCGCCCGGGTTCAACCCGCTCACGATCGCCGCCAGCCGGCTACCTTCGATCCCCACCTGCACCGTTCGAATCTGCACCCGGTTGTCGGTGTCGAGAACGTATACCTCTTCCTGGGTATTCGGGGGATTGCCTTTCAGCACGATCGCTCCGACTGGTATCGTGGGCACGTTATCCGCGTGCGCCAGCCGCAGCAGCGCGTTCGCATACATGCCCGCATCGATGGCGAGATCGGGATTCTTCACATCGATTTCCGTCTCCATCGTGCGCGTCTCAAAGTTCAGCTCGCGCGTGAACCGCACCACGCTTCCCGTGAACGACCGGTTCAGGGCGTCCACCCGCAGCTCTACCGGATCGCCGAGGTGCACATAGCGCACATACTGCTCCGGAACCGGCAGCCGCAAACGCATCACCCCGCTCTGCGCCAGCTTCACAATCGGCAGCGTGGAGCTGTTCGAGGTCGTGCCGCCCTGGATCAGCGCACCTGTGTCGGCATAACGCCACACGATTACACCGTCCAGCGGCGCCACCACGTTGGTGTAGTTCTCGAGCGCGCTCACCCGGTTGTTATCCGCCTGCGCAACCTGCAGCCCCTTCTGCGCAGCTGCCAGCGCGGCCCGTGCCGCATCCACTTCCGCGGCCGACGAAAGGTCTTTTGCCTGTGCGTCGTCCAGTTCCTGCTGCGCCACCAGGCCCGGCTGCGCCTTTGAGGTCTGCAGTAACCGCTGATAATCGGCGTGCAGCGCTGCGTGAGTTGCCGTAGCCCCGCTCACCTCATGCTGCGCGCGCGTGACATTATCGTTCGCCCGCTGCACCTCGTACACCGTTCCCTGCAACTGCGCCTTCAGTTCCGGGATCTCGAGAATCGCCAGCGTTTCGCCCTGATGCACGCGATCCCCAATATCGACATAAATGTGGCGGATGAAACCGGAGACCTTGGGATGGATGTCGACTTCCTGGTAGGGTTGGAACTGTCCGGCCAGGCTCAGCACCTGGTTAATCGTGCCCCGATGGACGAAGGCCACCTCCGCCGCGGGAGGCCCCGGCGCCGCTTCAACAGCGGGCGTGCGATGGCGCGCATGCAGCACCAGCAGGACGGCAACTACAGTTACGAGAGAAGCAGAAAGTACGACCCAAATGCGTTTGTGCATATCCGGGAAACCACCTGTATTGCCTGGGTTGCAGGCAGAGCCTGGGAAATTGTCCGGGGGTGTCAGCCGAGGCCGCTCAACGTAGGGTATCGCGCCCGAAGTTTTGGGCGGACGCAAGTCGCGGCCTTACCACCTTGGATGAGTCTTAGCGAATGAAAGGGGGAGGACGAACGAATATGGCTGTGTTCCTGGCCCATTGCGGCGCCAGCGCCCGCACCTGCGTTCGGAGCGCCCACGCGCTCCAGCTCAGCCGGAATCCCGCCCGCATCAGCCCAAAAGAGGCAAGTAAAAGGATTGTCAGCGCCAGAGGCGCCGCGAGATTCGCCTCGCGCCGAGGATGAACCGCCGGGAACTCCAGGCGTTCCTTGCCGGCCAGCAGTTTAGCCGCCGGCATGCGGTGCGCGATCGACTGCGGCGGCGCGTAGAGTGACAGCTTATATCGCAGGCCCCACGCAAAAACGCACACCCCCAGCAGCACCAGGCCGAACGCCAAAACGCGCAGGGCCGGCCGTCCGGCGGGCCTTCGCAGCCCGCTCTCAATCGCTGCATTGGAGCGTGGAGTGATCAAAACCTTCTGGTCACGATGATGACACAGCGTTGGACGTTTGCAAAATCGTCCGCGTGAGCCGAAAGTCTCAAATTGATTCTTTTCCGGCGATTTACAATCGCTGCATGCGAACTGCGGAGCTGGCGCGCGTGCTCCAGGCTGAGTTGCGCGGCGATCCCGATCTCGAACTCACCGGCGTCGCCGGAATCGAGGAAGCCGAGCCCTCGCAGCTCACCTTTGTCGCCAATCCAAAATACGCTGCCATCGCCAAAACCACGCGGGCCGGAGCGATCCTCGTTACGCCCGATTTCCCTGACGTTCCTGCCACCACCCTCCGCCTGAGAAACCCCTACCTCGCCTTTGCTCAGGCTTTGGAAATCTTTTACCAGCCACCCGTGTGGCCCGCCGGCGTCCACCCCACTGCCGTCATTCACTCCACCGCCAGCATCGGCAAGCACGCCCACATCGGAGCCTACGTGGTCGTCGGGGAACACGTGGTCATCGGCGACGACGCCGTGATCCTGCCCCATGTCGTCATCTATCCCGGCGTTCACATCGGCGACCGTTTCTTCGCGCATGCGCACGCCGTCGTTCGTGAAGCGTGCCGCCTTGGTGATGACGTTGTCCTGCAAAACGGCGCCGTGGTCGGCTCCGACGGTTTCGGTTTCGCCAAAGATGAAGCCGGCCGCTGGCACAAGATTCCGCAGTCCGGCCCCGCCGTTCTCGGCGATCGCATCGAGGTGCAGACAAACTCCTGCATCGACCGCGCCAGCGTCGGCGCTACCCGCATCGGCAGCGGCGTTAAGATCGACAATCTCGTCCAGGTAGGCCACGGCTCCTCGGTCGACCAGAACACGCTGCTCTGCGCGCAAGTCGGCCTCGCCGGCTCCACGCATGTCGGCAAAAATGTCATCCTCGCTGGCCAGGTCGGCGTCGCCGGCCACTGCAAAATCGGCGACGGCTCCGTGGCCATCGCTCAGGCCGGTCTCCACGGCGATATTCCGCCTGGCTCCATGCTCGCCGGCTCGCCCGCTTTCGAGCACAAACAGTGGCTCCGCGCCTCAGCGCTCTTCAGTCGGCTTCCTGAGCTGCTCAAACAATTGCAGCGGCGAAACAAATCCGAAGAGTAAAGTGGAAACAAGGAACGGAATTCCCGAATCCCCGGCAGCGATGCCCTCACGATCCGCATCTTATTAACCTTCATGCTGACGAACGACAACGAAACCTCGCTCACTCTTGTCCAGGCGCCGGCTCCCGAGCCGATCCGCGTGCTCCTGCTCGACGACCATCCGGATAATCTGCTGCTGCGCTCGACCATCCTCCGCAAGTACGGCTACGTCACCGAGACCGCCGGCACGGTCGAGGAAGCCGAACAGATGCTCGACGACATCGACATCGCGGTGCTCGACTACCACCTCGGCGCGGGCAAATTCGGCACCGAAGTCGCCGCGGCATTGCGCGCCCGCCGCCCCCAGGTCCCCATCATCATCCTCTCCGCCACGCTGGAGCGCCGCTTCGGCGGAGTCGAAGACATGCACCTGCTCAAGGGTTACAGCTCCATCGATGACCTCGTCACCGCCCTGCGCTCCTTTGAGGCCAAGCGCCGCGGCAAGCCCGTCGTGGTCGACGCGCGCGACTTCTTCTACTCGCGCATCAACATGGCCATGGGCGACGACGTCGTTCTCGAAATCCTCGACGGCGACGGCACCTGGCAGTACGTAAACGAAACCTGCGCCCGCGTCCTCGAAAAGCCGCGGGACTGGTTCCCCGGCCGCAACATGTTCGAAGAAATGCCCGAACTCGCCGCCGACTGGGCCGACATTCTGCGCACCGTCGCCGAGACCCGCGAAACCTACATCGACCGCACCTTCCGCGGCGTCCTCAATCTGCCCAATACCGGCAATCGCTGGGTCTGGAACGTTCTCGCCTTCCCCATCACCCTGCACAATCGTGAAACCGGCGTCGTGCTCACAGCGCGCGCTCTCGAGCGCAAACCGCTCATCTGAGCTTTTCCGAGTGGTACGCTGAACGCTGGGCATGCGAAGTTCTATCCGCCTCATCTCGGCAGTCAGCGCGAGTTTCATCACTCTGGCCATGTGCCTGGGCTGCCGTTCGCCGTGGGTCCAGGCGGTCATCGTCAACCAGCAAAACACACCAGTGAATGTGGTGGAGGTTGATTACCCCGGCGGCAGCTTCGGCGTGCAGTCCATCGCGCCCCACTCGACCTTCCGCTACCGTTTTCACCTGCTCGGCACCGACAAGGTGAATATCACTTTCATCGACGCCGCCGAGCAGAATCGCAAATCCACCGGACCGGAGCTGGAAAAGGGTCAGGCCGGAACCCTCCGCATCGAAATCGAGCCCGGCGATCACATCCAGTGGTCCTCATCCATGGCCGCCCCCAAATAACCCGCGACCTCCCTTGGTCTAAAACATCACTTTCTGGCAAACTAAGCAGACCGATTCCCTACGCAGCATTCATTTCCCGGGAGGCCCACCCCGTGATCCGGGTAGAAAATCTGACCAAAACCTTCGACCAGTTCACCGCGGTCAAAGACATTTCATTTCAGGTGGATACCGGCGAGATCTTCGCCTTCCTCGGCCCCAACGGCGCCGGCAAAACCACCACCATCAAGATGCTGACCACGCTGTTGCGCCCCACCAGCGGCCATATTCAGCTTGACGGCTTCGATCCCTGGGTGAAGCAGCGCGAGGCCCGCCAGCGCTTCGGGATCGTCTTTCAGGATCCCAGCCTCGATGGCGAGCAGACCGCGTACGAGAACATGGAGCTGCACGGCATCCTCTACCACGTGCCGCACCGCGTGCGCGTGGAGCGGATCGAGCAGCTTCTGCGCCAGTTCGAGCTGTGGGAGCGCCGCGACGACTACGTGAAGACCTTCTCGGGCGGCATGAAGCGCCGTCTGGAGATCGCGCGCGGGTTCCTGCACACACCGAAGATTCTGTTCCTCGACGAGCCAACTCTCGGACTCGATCCGCAAAGCCGCAACCAACTGTGGACCCACGTAAAAGCCCTCAACGAGGCCGAGAAGACCACGGTCTTCCTCACCACCCATTACATGGACGAGGCCGACCGCGTCGCCTATCGCATCGCCATCATGGATCACGGGGCGATCGTCGCCGTCGGCACTTCTGCCGAGCTGAAGGCCCGCACCAGCACCGACTCCCTCGAAGGCGCATTCCTCGCGCTCACCGGCACTTCGCTGCGCGATGAGAGCGCCACTTCCACCGACGCCATGCGCCGCTTCGCACAGATGTGGCAGAGGAGATAGCAACCCATGGGCGCCATTTACATCATGTGGCTGCGTGAATTGAAGCGCTACGTCCGCTCCCGCGCACAGATCATCGTCTCGCTCGGTCAGCCCGCGCTTTACCTGCTCGCGCTCGGCTATGGCTTCGGCCCCGTCTTCGCCAAAGCGGGCGCCGGCAGCTATCTCCAGTTCATGGCGCCCGGCGTCATGGGCATGACCGTGCTCTTCACCTCGGTCTTCTCCGGCATGGCCATGCTCTGGGACCGCCAGTTCGGTTTCCTGCGCGAAACCCTCGTCGCACCCGTGCCACGCCTGCACATCGTCCTCGGCCGTACCCTCGGCGGCGCCACCGTCGCCATCATTCAGGGCATCCTCATCCTCATCGTCTGCCTCATCGCCGGGTTTCGTCCCCACCTCTGGGGCGCGGTCCCCGCATCGTTCATCTTCCTCGTCATGATCGCTATCGTCTTCGCGGCCATGGGCGCATCCATCGGCTCCGTCATCCAGGACATGCAGGGCTTCCAGTTCCTCATGAATTTCCTGGTGATGCCCATCTTTTTCCTCTCCGGCGCCCTCTACCCGCTCAAGAACCTTCCCCGCGTGCTCGGCTGGATCACGCACGCCGATCCCCTCACCTACGGCATCGACGGCCTGCGCGGAATTCTGATCGGAAGCTGGCAGTTCAGCTTCACCCTTGACGTAGCTATTCTGATCGCGCTCGCCGCCGCCCTGCTTTGCGTCAGCGCCTGGCTGTTTTCGAGGATTCAGCTGTGATTACCATCTTTCGCGAGCTACCCGTGCAACCTCCTGGCGGGTTCCCGCTTCTGGTAACGTGATATTTAGGCAATGACACATCTCATTCCTGTCACAGCTTTTCTCTTCTTCCAGGACGCGACTCCGGCCGCGCCTCCCCCGGCACCCGGCAACGCCATTGTGGACATGCTCCACAACAGCGGCCCCGTGGCCATCGTCGTGCTGCTCGTGCTGCTCTTCGGGAGTCTCTTCTCCTGGGCGATCATCTTCGCCAAGTGGGGCGCTTTCCGCCGCGCACGCACCCAGAGCAAGCGCTTCCTGCGCGCCTTTCGCAAGGCCACGCGCCTGCAGGAGATCGCCACCGTCAGCGAGCAGTTCAAGCCCAGCCCGCTGGTCAATGTCTTTGACGAGGTCTACGAGACCTATCGCCGCCAGACCGGAGGCTACGGACCGCCCCGGAACATCACCGCCCTCGAGCGCGCCGCGCAGACCGCCTCCAGCGAATCGCTCACTGTTCTGGAGCAGCGGCTCACCTGGCTGGCCAGCATCGGCGCCATTGCGCCCTTCGTCGGCCTCTTCGGGACGGTCATGGGCATCGTCGACGCCTTCATCGGCCTGGGCACAGAAGGTACCGCGACCCTGCGCGCCGTCGCTCCGGGCGTCGCTGAAGCGCTCATCACCACCGCTGCCGGCCTCGTCGTCGCCATCCCCGCAGTCATCGCCTACAACCAGTTAACGGCCAGTTGCCGTGACTTCGGCGCTCGCAACGACGACTTCGCCCGCGAGCTGCTGAACAGCATGGAAGAGGCCGCGCTCGGCCCCAATCAGGATCCTGGAGAGTCTCCTCGTGGCCTTCACCACTAGAGGCGGTCACACCCAGACCGCGCTGGCGGAAATCAACATCACGCCGCTGGTTGACGTGGTCCTGGTGCTGCTCGTCATCTTCATGATCACCGCGCCCGTGCTCCAGTCGGGCATCCAGGTGAACGTGCCCAAAACGCGCACCGTCCACGAAATCACCCAGCAGCGCAACGTGGTCACCGTCGACAAAGACCAGCAGGTCTTCCTCAACGACAAGCCCGTCAACCTGAACGACCTGCCCAACCTGCTCCGCGCGCAGAACACCGACACTGTGCACGAGGTCATCTACCTCCGCGCCGACGAGAAAGTTCCCTTCGGCGTCTTCGCCGAGGTCATGGACGCGGTCAAACAAGCCGGCATCACCAACGTCAGCATCGTCACCCAGCCCATCCAGAACTCACCCGCAGCAAAATAAAACACTGGCCTCCAACGCGCGATTCAACCTCGGCGCGCGATGCGCCAGTCCGCCTGGATGGCCAGTCCCGTGGCGCGAAGCGCGCCCGCGCGGATGGCCAGTCCCCTGGCGCTGCGTCCCGCAAATTGCGTAATCTGGTTTCCGGAATCTCAACCGGAGCGATCACGCAATGAACGGACTGGCACGACTC
>JASIAO010000472.1 GCA_030041955.1 Acidobacteriaceae bacterium
GTATGGCGATCCAGGGTTGGATTTTCCAGCTCAGCAACCTGATACGAAAACCATCTACCTCCCGGAAGAGGACGTTTGTCACTTCATAGCCTCGGCCCTGAAGGCGACCTTTACAGTGGACCCGGACGTTTCGAAACAGCGAATTGCCGAGGCGGAACAGCGGCAACTTCTGAGAGTGAAATACTCGTACAGGCTCAATCAATTCGGCAAGCAGAAGTGACCCTTGGCTGTCGCCGGGCTGTGTTGGCTGGCCATGCTGCGGTTCTCCCTGGGCGGCATTTTAGCTCCCGCCCTTCGTCCTCCGAAGGGCCACCGCCCCGGAGCGCTGCTGTCGCAGCGGATGGGGTAGTGTCGCGGTAGGGATACGGATTTCCCCGTACCCCCCGCACAGATCCGGACGGGCGGATTTCCCGCATCCGGCTCTTGCCTCAGGTAGTGACGGGCAAACGGCGCGAGGGATAAGGGTGACAGATATGGGCCGGAGGAAGCCAGCGCCGGATGAGCCGTTGCATTCGCTCCCACTACACGCGTCCCTTCTGACTCGCCCTTAAAATGTGCTCGGCTTCCCGAACTCTGAAGCCGTACAATCAGGGCCACCAATGGCCCCGGCTCTGCAGGCGCTCTCTGGCCCGAATCCCGATCTGGCTGCGATCCGGCAGCTAGACGGAAACTCGCGTCAGGGCTTCGGACTTGTTGGCAGCACAATGTGCCGGGCTTCGAGCTGGGTTATCTCCAGCCACACGCTGGGGATGCAGGGATCGTTGTACGACGGCGATGTCAGGTCGCGTAGTACCGGCAAAGAACGGGACGCCGAATCCGGCAACGACTACTTCGGGGCCAGATACTACGAATCCACAACGGGAAGGTTCCTGAGCCCGGACTGGAGCGCCAGGATTGAGCCCGTTCCGTACTCCAAACTCAGTGATCCGCAGTCGCTGAACTTGTATGACTACGTGCGAAACAATCCGGTCACGGCAGTCGATCCCGATGGGCACGATCCAACCATATTGGACGAAGAATTTGCACAACAAGTCGCCGCCGCCGGCATAGAAGCGCCGGGGCAAGGGACACCATCGCAAACGCCCGGACAGGCGACGACATCGGCCCAACAGCAGAGCGGAGCGGTCCAGAACTTGGTGAATGCCCAGAACGCCGCCATGTCGAACCCGGGATTTGCACCGAATCCCGTAACGGGGACAACGCATTGCAATCAGGCCGCCTGCAGTATAGACAGAGCGACTGGCGGAGACCCTGCTGGTGTGTTCGCAAACGCAAACGGAGTCCCTTACGACGCGAATACCATAATCCACAACCTTGCCAATCCCGACAATGGCTATCACGTTGTAACTCCAGCCGAAGCACAAGCACTTGCCGACAAGGGCGTGAGCGCGTGGGCTACCCAGCTTGGCGCTCGGCACGGGCACATTGCGAGCGTAAGGCCTGAGGGTGTGCCTGGGGACAACCCGCGTGGAAGAAGCGGGCCCATACTCGCCAACGTCGGCTTGTTCAACGGTGTTGCACATCAAAGCGCGGTATTTACACCGGCTCACGGAGCGATCATCTACTATGCGCCAAATCAATAGAAACCGCTTATCACGCTGCTGCTTTCTGTGGGCGACCACCTTCATGCTCTTGGTGTCCTTGCGCGCGTTTGGGGCTGTGGGCACGGTAGATCGTGACACCTGGAAGGGATACACAGCGGAGCAGAAGGAACTGGCGATTGCAGGATTTTTACACTGCTACAGAACGGCGTCTTCGCACGACAGCGCCTTCGCGCAGACCAATGTTGCAACTGTTATCCGCATCGTCAACGAAACCCAAGAGGCCGAGAGCACAACATTTGGAAGTCTGATCTTCCAAGCGCTAAAGAAGGCGCCGAACGCGAAGCCAGATGTCCACGCTGAACACTGGAGCGGAGCTTATGGGTTCTCTACTGGGTTGTGGTGGCGTGGATTGGAAAAACCCGGTCGAGAAGCATACGTTCAGGGAGTATTTTGGTGTGCAGAAACGGCTGCGAACGTTTCCGTAACAATGCCGGGTCAGTCGGTACCGGAAGCGGTTCATAAGCTAAACGACTGGTATGTAGTTTCGGACGATGACTGGAAAGACCCGCGATCCAATGCGCGTGTAGATGTTCCCGTTGCCGTGGCGATGCAGCGGACGGGAATCGTCTCGATTAGGCCAGCAAAGAAGCCATAGGTGGCTCCGTTCGGCAGCGGTGGCCCAACAGCAGAATGTAGAGGTCGCCCAAGAAGAAGCGCCGGAATCTCCGGAAGAGGCGGAACAAGAAAGAGAGCAAAACGCGCTGGAACCGGTTAAGCCGGGCGAAGAAGTCGTTCCATCGAACTCGAACGGGAAAGTTCCTGGTGCTATTTATCCAGGAGATAAGGGGCCACTCGATCCGGCACATGCCAAAAACTTCAAATGGTATATCCCGATGGAACTCAAATCCGCTGAAACCTATTACCGGCAGTGGGGTCCTCCAGCAGGGCCCGAAGGGAAGCATGGCGGCACGTACTACAGTTTCTTTCCCCCGGTAGGCTCCAACGACTTTATGAGACAACAGATGTCCCTGCCCGGAGAATGGAACTCGATGGAGCACACCGACGCAGTAACCATTCCGGCTGGTCGAACGGTTTACATAGGACCGGCAGCGGCGCAGGCCGGTTATCCGGGGGGGTGGGATTCAAGTGTTTGTCCCCAACCCGTAGAAGTGGAGCGATCATGCCAGGCGGTTTAGATTCGATCTTGAACGGATTAACGATCAGCAAGCGAGCGGATTGGCTGGTTTTTGTCCAGAGGCTGGAAGAGCTAGTTCGAAGCGGACGTGCCCGACGCATCCCGCCGTTGTGGAGAGCACTTGCCCAAGGAGAAGAATGGTACCTGGACACGGACAGCGGCGAGGTTTACGTGTATTTAAGCCCGGACGCACCGATCCTGCCTATATGGGAGAAAGTGGATGTTTTTTCAAAACCTGAAGCGCCTGAGTCCCATGAGAGCGGGTTGGGCGCTATCCCGACGGCCATGATGAGCCGCCCAGAGACGGAATCCCTCAAAGAAATCCTGAAGGTTCTTGTTCGTCACGGTGTAGCGGAGGTTCTTGATCCTCCCAATTCTGTTTCGGTGGCATCGTCAGAAGGTACACAGAGCTGGTACAGGGACTCCCAGACAAAAGCTGTTTTCAGACTCGTTGAGGGCCCCGGCGACGAGAGCAGCCGATGGGAAAGAGTTCCTGCAAACCAGAAGGAAGCGGCGATTCAATAGTCGTCCAGCGCTCCCTTTTATCCGCCAGCGTTCCGAACGCTGCTGTCGCAGCGGATGTAAGTGGACACGTCATGTATGAAAGCGCCGCCGGTGTCAAGCAGAATGTGAAACCAGATTGCCGCCGAAGGCGGCAACGCCCTGCGGGATCGTGGCGGGCACGAAGGCTGAGAGGAGGCGAGGAGTGGGAGGGTTTTTTCTTTAGCTGGCTGGTTTTTCCTTTCCTGGCAGATGACGCTGGGTTGAGCGGGAGAAGCTGATTGTCCATTCGCTCGTGCATTCTGCTTCGTCGTGAGCCATGTATCCGCCGTCGAGCGGCATGAGCATCTTCGTATCGGGTGTCGCATTCACCCCGAGGTCTGGGAACCGATCAGACGTGTCTCGCGCTTGCCCGATCCTGGACGAAGTCAGCTTTATGTTGTGGTGGCCGGTAAGGCTGCCGTTTGCAGAGCATCCAGTAACTGGCCTCCGCGAGATGACGGGCCACGGCGACGATAGCCCGACCGTAGCCGCGGGTGGGGACCAGGCGCTGGTACAGGAGGCCGATGTGGCTGCTGCGGCAGGCGTGCAGGCGCACGGCGCAGGTGGCGGCCTCAATGAAGGCCCAGCGCAGGTAACGGTTGACGTGGCGATTGGTGTGGCCGAGAACGGTGCGGCCGCCGCTGGAGTAAACCCTGGGCACGAGACCGGCGTAGCTGGCCAGGTTCTCGGCGTGGGGGAATCGTTCGACGTCGCCGATTTCCAGCCACAGCAGGGGCGCGAGAATGGGTCCGACGCCGGGCAGGGTGAGCAGGAGCCGGACCTCTGGAGTGGGCGCAATCACTTCGGCGATCCGTTGCTCGATGGCTGCGATGCGGGGTTCGAGATCGTCCATGGCGGCGAGTTCGGTCAGCAGCATGGCATAGGTTTCCGGAGGAAGGCCGGTGAGCCGATGGAGCAGGAACTCGCGGCCCGCTTTGCCGAACAGGTCGCTGATGGCGTCGTTGTGCAGCCCATAGCGATCGATGGCCGCATGGATGCGGTGCTTGAGCGATGTGCGGAGATCGCGCAGGGCCATGCGAGTGCGCAGCAGCTCGCGCACGTCGCGCAGATCCCGGGGCGGGATCCAGCTCTCGGGCAGAGTGCCGTTGCGCAGCAGGATGGCCAGGCCGCCTGCGTCGAGGGCGTCGTGCTTGTTGGGCTTGCCCATGCGCTTCTTCGCTTCGAGCGGATTGGCAAGATGCGGCCGATGTCCGGCCTGCTCCATTTCGTCGACGATCCAGTACCAGTGGCCGGTGGCTTCGAGCGCGATCTCCGAGCCGGGCGGCAGCGTCTGCAGGTAGGCGCGAAATACTTCTCGCTCGTGCTCCACGCGATCCGGTTTGGAGAGTTTCGGGCGACGGTCGATGGCCACGAAGACCGAGTACCGCTTGTGAACGTCGCATCCGATGACAGGCTGCATGGAAAGCCACCTCCCTGTGGCTGCGAGGGAGAATCGCAGCCCGGAGCGCCACGCGGCGCTTTCATCCGATCACCCCCAGATGGGAGCTGCAGGGATACCGCGCGGTAACTCTGCGGGAACGTGAATCGAATCAGCGCCATGCAGCGCGCGACCGCGAAAACACTGGGGTTTCCTTGTTTACATGCGTCAACGCGAGTGGAATGAGCGAGTTCAATGCAAAATGGCCGGTTCGCGGTTCCCGCTGCGGTAACGCGCGGTTGCTGCGGCGTCAACCTGTTGAAAGCAAAAGATCGGTGCGGAATCGGCATCCCGGCGCGCTCACGCGCGGTAGCCTCCGCTGCGCCGTCCGTAAAGGCTCTCCGCTTCGCTCCGACCGCTGACGCGGCGCGCCGAGAACGCGCGGCCTTGACTGACGGCTCCGCTGCGGCTGTTTTGCAGCTATGAGAAAAATGTATTTTTCTCATGTTCCACAGGATCGCGACGCCACCGGTCCGCACCGTCGGCAGTGCGGTCAGTCCGTCGGCGGCGAATGGTGCGACCCCCGGCCTCAGCCCCACTACCTCCGCGCCACCAGCGCCAACACCGGCAGCAGTACGCACACCCCGTACAGCGTCCCCAGCGTCCAGCCGACCCACCTGCGGCCAGAATGCCGAACCCACCAGCACAGCAGCGCCGAAAGCAGCAGCGCCTGCGGAACGATCTCCAGATACCCGCGAAACTGCGCGCCGGCCGGAGTCGTCGTGTAGATGAACCCTTCGAGCGACCCAGGAGGTGCGGCGAAAGTTCCCAGAATCCCGATCCCGATCAGCATCCAGGCCATCAGCAGCCATCCGTGCCTGCGCCCGAAAAGCGTCTCGCGAAAAGGCCAGAAGATCGACGCGAACAGGATGCCGCGGAAGACCTGGAGCGCCGGGCCGAAAAGAACCGCCAGGCTGGTGGTGGGCCGCATCCCCGAGTTCGGCTTATTAATCCAGTCCGCGTAGTGCAGAAAGTGGTAGGCCAGCGCGCCCATCACAAAGTACGTGACCGTGTGGCAGACGACGGTTTTCGCAGCCAGCCCGGTGAACCGCGGCTGCGGCGGCGGGGCAGCGGGCTCTCGCATGGCGTCCTCCGAATCGACGCATCAGGATACTCCCGAGCGCGCCCTGGTGCCCCTTACCTTCGTAACCCTCAGAAGTTGAACGCCAGCCCCACCGATACCAGCGGATAAAACCGCGCCGGATCCACGTCGTTGGCGATCTTTTGCCGCTGTGCCGCGAGATTGGACTGAATCATGGTATTTGTCGCGACGTCGCTGCAATAGTTCTGGCCCTCGTAGTTGTAGCAGGCCACTCCGGCGAGATTCAGCGCGACTTTCGGATCTCCGACATACGCAAAGCCCACGTCGACGGGAACGCTGAAGTGCCGGCCGCTGCGGGGCAGCATGTTGCCCCAGCCCACCGTCAGTTTCGGCGCCGCTTTGTTGAATGTAATGCCGCCGCTTCCGCTCACCGGCGAGGTCGTGCTGCTCACGTAGTTCGTATTGTTCAGCGTAAAGCTCTGTCCGCCGGGCACATTGGCGTTGGCCGTGATCTGGTTGCCGTTGTAGAGCAGCGCTCCGGGGCTGATGTGGAAGGCTCCGGCCCACGGGAACCAGTCGAGGCTGGCCTCGGCCGAGCGGAAGTGCAGGTTCGCGTTGTAGCTGATGCCGTCATCGGTCAGGGTGTCGTTGTAGCTGAAGAAATTGGCTCCGCCGCGCAGGTTCAGGGTGCGCGAGAGCGGCGTGGCCGCTTCCACCCCGATTCCCAGCAAGCCGAATTTCACCCCGAT
>JASIAO010000473.1 GCA_030041955.1 Acidobacteriaceae bacterium
CCCGGCGGCCGCAACGATGCGAATTTGTGGGCAGACGCCAGCGGTAACCTGTGGTTGTTCGGCGGGCTGGGCTGCGATACCAACGGAACCACCGGCTCACTGAACGATCTGTGGGAGTTCATTCCGATGAAAGGGACCTGGACCTGGCAAAGCGGAAGCAATTCGGTGGGCGCAGCCGCGGGTGGGACCGGCGGGCCGTCCGGAGTCTATGGAACGGAAGGGACGGCAGCGTCAGCCAACACGCCCGGCGGGCGCTCCGGAGCGGTTTCCTGGATTGGTTCGAGCGGCAACCTCTGGCTCTTCGGAGGGGACGGCCTCGATTCGACTGGAGCATCCGGGCTGCTCAACGACTTGTGGAGTTATACGCCGTAACTGAGCATCAGCGCGCGACACAGGATGTCGAAGCACGCGTCACGCAGATCGACACCCAGTCAGTTACTCTGATCTGTCGCTGTCGCACTCTTAAGCCTGGATTCGTACAATGCGCGAGCCACTCGGCTGTTCACATTTTTTCTCTGCCCCGTTGGTCGCATTGACACATCGAGGCGCGCATGTTCTAGCATGAGGTTTGGTCCCCCATGTTTGCACGGCGCGCTTTCGCCATGGCGATGGCTGCGCATTTGTGGATGATGGAACCGATCAACGCTGGTAACGACTGCTTCGAATCAAAGTCCAAGTCTTCAGTCAGACATGATTACAGTCACAGACCTGACCAAGAGGTACGCGCGCACCACCGCCGTGGACCACATCTCCTTTGAGGTAGCCAAAGGCCAGATTGTCGGATTTCTGGGCCCCAACGGCGCCGGCAAAACCACCACCATGCGCATGCTGACATGCTTCTTCCCGCCGTCGGCGGGCACCGCCACGGTTGCGGGGTTCGATATCTTCACGCAGCCGCTGGAGGTGAGAAAGCACATCGGCTATCTGCCCGAATCGCCTCCGCTGTATCTCGAGATGGAGACGGTGGAGTATCTGCGCTTTGTCGGCCGGCTGAAGGGTCTCGCCGGGGCGGAACTGGAAAAGCGCGTGACCTTCGTCTGCGACCGTTGCGCGATCGGCGACGTGAAAAAGAAGCTGATGGGGAAGCTCTCCAAGGGCTATCGGCAGAGAGTCGGTCTGGCGCAGGCGATTATTCACAATCCCGACGTGCTGATCCTCGACGAGCCGACATCCGGACTCGATCCGAGGCAGATTAACGAGACGCGCGACCTGATCAGGAGTCTGGCCGGCGACCACACGATCATCCTAAGCACACACATTCTGCCGGAAGTGGAGCAGACGTGCGAGCAGGTGATCATCATCAACAAAGGCAAACTGGCGGCGACGGACTCCGTGCACAACCTGCAGGCGCGAGCTCGCGGCGCAGAGACGATGCTGCTGGAGGTCGCTGCGAGAGTGGGCGAACTGGATACGCCGCTGGTGCTGGAGCGCCTGGAGAAACTGCCCGGCGTGAGCCGCGTGCTGGAGAAAGAACGCCGCGGCGACACAAGCGCGGTCTTCGAAATCGAGAGCGACAAGGGACGCCTGGTGCGCGGCGATCTGGCCCGCGCAGTGGTGAATGCCGGGTGGGACCTGAACGAGATGCGCCCTGCTGCGATGAGCCTGGAGGAGATCTTCCTGCAGCTGACGGGCAGCAACGCGGAGGCTGCATCCCCTGCGACTCCGGAGAGCGCCGCATGAAAAATGCCTGGATTATTTGCCGCCGCGAGCTGAACAGTTACTTCGCCTCGCCGATCGCATGGCTGCTGGTGACCATGTACAGCCTGATCTTCGGGTTCTTCTTCTGGAATTACCTCGCCCACTTCGCGATGGCCGCGCTGGAGATGCAGATGCTGGGCCAGGCAGGGCCGGTGAACGTGAACGAGGAGATTATCCGGCCGCTGATTGCGAATGCGAGCTTTCTCGGGATCTTTTTCATTCCTCTGATCTCGATGCGTCTCTTTGCTGAAGAGAAGCGCAACGGGACGATCGAGTTACTGGCTACATCGCCGGTGCGCGACGGGGCGATCATCGTGGGCAAGTGGGCGGCGGCAACGATCCTGTATTGCTGGCTTCTGCTCTACGGATTCCTCAGCTTCACGTTCCTGTTTGTCTACGGCCATCCGGACTGGAAGCCGATGGCAGTGGGTTTTCTGGGATTATTCCTGCAGGGCGCGGCGCTGCTGGCCATCGGCACTTTCATCTCCACGCTGACGCGGAATCAGATTGTCGCAGCGGCAGGCACCTTTGCCGCCTGCCTGCTGCTATGGGTTTTCTCGTGGGTGAGCAGTTATAACTCCGCGACGTGGGCGGCGGTGCTCTCCTATCTCTCGATCATCACTCACTTCGAATCCTTCGGCCGGGGCGTGCTGAGTTCCAAAGACGCGGTTTACTACGTGAGCGTCATCTTCGTGGGACTCTTTTTCACCGCCCGCTCGATGGAATCCCTGCGCTGGAGGTCATAACCGGGAATGGCAAGTCAGTGGCTGAAGGCGAGACAGACTAAATACGCGGCGTTTGCGACCACCTACATTGTGGTAGTCCTGGCCGTGGTGGCGGTGGCCAACGTTCTCGCCGATCGTTACAGCAAGTCGTATGACGCGACGTCGAACAAGCGTTATAGCCTCTCGGAGGAGACGCATAAGATTGTCGGCGACCTGAAGCAGGACGCGACCATCACTTACTTCAACGTAAGCACGCGCTTCGCGCAGGGCAAGGATCTTCTGGACGAGTACGCCAACATCTCGCCGAAGGTGAAAGTGGACTACGTGGATCCGGAGAAGGATCCTGAGGCGGCGCGCGAATACGGCATCGAGACCATGCCGGCGGTGACGGTCACCTACGACGGCCGGACGGAAAAGGCGAACGACGTCAGCGAAGAAGGCATCACCGGCGCATTCATCCGTGACATCAAGGGCAATACGCGCACGGTTTGCTTCGTGACCGGAAGCGGCGAGCACCAACTGGACGACACCAGCCCGAATGGCCTGACCGATCTGAAAACGCTGCTGGGGCGCGACAGTTATCAGACCAAAGCCATCGATCTGGTGCAGAGCGATCAGATTCCTTCCGACTGCACGGCGTTGGTCGTTGCCGGACCCGTGGGCAATTATGAGCAGCCAGAAGTGAACGCGATCAAGACCTACGTGGAAAACGGTGGACGCGCGATGTTCCTGCTCGATCCCCCTCTGCAACTGGGCCCGACTACCATCGCCGACAATGACGCGCTCACTTCCCTGCTGGAAAGCTGGGGCGTGACCGTGGATAAGGATCTGGTGCTGGACCTGAATCCGGTTGGCCAGATACTCGGCCTTGGGGCGCAGGTGCCGCTGGTCCAGCAATACACTTCGCAACCGATTGTTGCCGATATGAAGGGCACGGCGACGGGCTTCCCCATGTCGCGCTCGCTTACGGTGAAGAATGCGGCGAACACGATGGTGCAGCCGCTGTTCAGTTCCTCGGCTTCGAGCCTGGCGACCATGGACCTGAGCTCGCCTAAAGTGAGCGTCAACGATCCGAACAACAAGAAGGGGCCGCTGATCCTGGCCGCGGCCGGCACGTATGACACTGGAAAGCCGAATTCGCAGGGACGCTTCGTGGTGGTCGGCAGTTCTATCTGGGCCTCGAACCGCTTCCTGAAGTTCAACGGCAACGGCGATCTGGCGGGGAATGCCGTGAACTGGCTCTGCTCGGACGAAGATCTGATCTCGATTCGACCGAAGCCGCCGGAGAACCGGCCGATTACGATGACCGGCGGGCAGATGGTGATGGTGCGCATCATCAGCCAGTTCGTGCTCCCGCTCATCGTCATCATCGCTGGGCTCCTCGTTTGGTGGAAGCGGAGATAAGGGAGCCATTGGAAGCAAAACCATGAGATTTCGCGGTCTTCTTGCAGCCGTTGTTATATTGCTGGCGCTGGGCGGGGTTCTCTATTGGTCCAATCACCGCAAACCGGCGAGCCCCGCTAACTCCGCTACGCCGCCGATCCTGAAAGTGCAGGCGGCGGCTGTCACGGGCCTTACTCTGAAGACGAATAGCGGTCCGGAGATTGTTCTGGCGAAGTCCGGCCCGCGCACATGGCAGATTCAGCAGCCGGGGCAATACCCCGCCAGCTCCACAGCGGTGAACGGCATGATCTCGACCCTCGGCAACATGAGCTCCGAACGAGTGATCGAAGAGAAGCCAGCGGACCTTTCGCGATATGGGCTGAGCCAGCCTTCGTTCGAGCTCGACTTTACTGAGAACAATCAGACCCATCAGATTTCGTTTGGCGACGACACTCCGGCCGGTGGGGGCGTCTACGTAACGGTGGCGGGCGACCCGCGGGTCTACATGACGCCCAAGTGGGTGAAAGATGATTTGAATAAGTCGCTCGATGATCTGCGGGACAAGCGGCTCCTGCCTGTCGATCCGGCAACGGTGGTGCGCTTCGATCTGACGCGCAACGGAGAGACGATTGAGTTCGCGCGCGTCCATAACGGGTGGCAAATCCAGAAGCCGCAGGCCTACCGCACCGATACGTTCCAGGTGGACGATCTGCTGGATCAGGTGACAGGCGCGCAATGGGATCCCGCTACTGACCCCGCCCAGGCGGAGCAGGCCTTCGCGCATGGGAAGCCGTACGCCACAGTGAAGCTGACGGGCAGCACCGGCGATCAGACACTCGATGTCCGCCAGGATCACGACGATTACTACGCGAAATCCAGCGTCGCGCCGGGAACCTGGAAGGTGCAGTCGACGCTCGGCGAAACGCTCGATCGGACGCTCGACAGCTTCCGCAACAAGCAACTCTTCGACTTTGCCTACGCCGAGCCGAATAAGCTCGAGGTCCACTCCGGCACGACGGCGCTGTTCCTCAATCGGACGGGCGGCGACTGGTGGTCTGTGGGCACGAAGATGGACACCGGCAGCGTCGAGGAACTGGTTTCCGCGCTGCGCTCGCTGGCGGCCACGAAGTTCGTCGATTCGGGTTTCACGGCGCCGGATATCCGCGCCACCGTGACCTCCGGCAACGGCAAGCAGGTGGAGACGGTAGAAATCCAGAAGACGAAGGATGGCGGAATTGCGAAGCGCGACGACGGGCCGTCGCTGTATGCGATCGACGCAGACACGATGAGCATGCTGGAGAGTGCCATCGGCGGCGTAAAGCCGGCCGCGCCTGCAGCGCCCGCGAAGAAATAGGCGGGGACGGGGACGAGGCTGAATCGGGGGGGGCGCGTCTACAACGAGCGCCGGCTCGCCAACACCATTGCCCAGCAGCCAGCCACGACCAGCAGCAGAGACGCAAAGGTCGAGACCAACACGACTGTTCCGAAGGACGGCAGCGGATGCACGGAGCCGGCCTGGATCAAGAGCCAACCGGCAGCGATCATGGCGCAGACCAGTCCCAGCGCCTGCATGATGCGCAGCGGACGCTCCGCGCGCTCGATCGCCAGCCGCCGCCTGCGCCGCTCGGCGCGCAGCCAAACACCCGATGCCGGCGGAACGGTGTGGCTCGCGGCAATCCTGGCTGCGTAGCCGCGCAGCGCGTCGCGCAGTCGATCTTCCTGACGATTCATCGCAATTCCTCTCCCGCGCTAAGAAATTTCCTGGCTCTGCCGCGGGCGCGAAAAAGCAGCGTGCGCACGCTTAGCCGGCCGAGGCCGGTGGCTGCGGCGATCTCCGCGTGGTCCATGCCTTCCACGTAGGCCAGCCACAGCAACTGGCGCTCTCGGGGACTCAGATGCTCCAGCATGGCCCGCACGTCGATCGAGGCGTCCAGATCGGTGGTTGCTCCGGTTTCGTCCGGCTCGTCGAAGGCGCGGCCTTCGCCCGAACGCCAGCGGTCGCGGAGCAGGTTGGTGGCGATGCGAAAGAGATAACGGCGCACGTCGCAGGCTTCCATGCCGGATTTCGCCTGCACGAGCAGCCGGCAGAAGGTTTCCTGCAACATGTCGTCCGCCACGTCACGGCGCCCGGTGGACGCGGCGAGATATCCAAGGATCGGGCCGGCGTTGGCGTCGTAGATCCGCTGGAACTCAGCCTCAGTAATGAACATCGCAGACGGGCCCACGGGCGCGCCATCGAGCGCACCCGTTAGCGCTGCGCCGCCCGTTTCAGCCGCGGGTTGCACGGTCCATGAGACCAAGCCGCCGCGAAACAAACAGGCTGGCGGCTGCGGCAAAGAGAAAGCCGACTCCAAGGCCAATCGCTCCTGTGCCAAAGATGATAAATCCTTCACCCGTGTCACTCACGTGGTGGTGCAGGAAGAGCATGGAGATGCCGAAGAAGAGCAGCACAATGCCGACCTGCAGTCCAAAAAGGATGCGGTGGAACGGCGCTTCCATGCGGGTTTCCTCGACGGTGATCGACTCGAGAAACTTGCGACCCGTTTCGCTGCTGGCGAGGGTCACCAAGGATTCGGAGGAATCGATGCGCTGCAGGATTTTCTCCTGTAAGCCGGCTCTGGCTTTGGCGATCAGATAGCGGCGCACGCTGGTGAAGATGACCCATACGATCCAGCAGAAAGTGAATGCGACGATTGCGTCCTGCATGATGTCCCAAAATCTCATTACGTTCCCCTCCAGGGTCGAATTTCAAGCTGCTTCACCTTCTACAACGGGCAAGAGGCGTTTCGGTTGACAGGCGAGTGCAAGAATTCTGAGCCGCGCCGGAGGGTTCTTTAGTCGGATTCCGTAAAATAGAGGTTCTACATACTCTGGGAACGAATGATAACCACGACCGATCCCCGCTCCGCACTGCTTGATCTGCTGGCCCGCATTTCATTTCGCCTGGGCAACTTCACGCTCTCCTCGGGCGCGAAGAGCGACTACTACATCGATTGCCGCACCACAACTCTTCATGCGGAGGGCGCACGGCTCACCGGGCTCGCCATCCTCGATGTGCTGCGTGAGCACAAACTGCATCCGGCGGCCGTCGGCGGGCTGACGATGGGAGCCGATCCGGTGGTCTCAGCCGTGGCGATCGCCAGCGCTGAGCGGGCGCAGAAGGATCCGAGTGCGCCGCTCATCCATGGATTCCTCGTCCGCAAGGCTGAGAAGGCGCACGGCACGGGCCGACGCATCGAGGGCTTTTGCGAGGCGGGCGCGCCGGTGCTGATCGGGGATGACGTCTGTACGACGGGCGCTTCCACCATTGCCGCTATTGAAGCTGCGCGCGAAGCGGGCATGAAGGTCATCGCCGCGGTTTGCCTGGTGGAGCGGGAGGAAGCAGGAGGACGCGCCGCGCTCGAAGCCGCGTGCCAGGGCGCGCCGTTTCTGCGGCTCTACACCGCCAACGACGTGCGCGCCGCGCACGTCCGGCAGGTCGCAAAATAACGCAGAAAAGAAAATGGGCGCACGCCTGATGGCATGCGCCCGGTTGTTGCCCTGAGGAGAAAACTTATTCGGCGGAGGGCGATCCATTAGCGGGAGCGGCTGCCTGTCCGGTCTGCTGGGGGGCGTTCGCACCCTGATTGCTCAGGAGCTGGATTTCCACGCGGCGATTCTTCGCACGACCGGCGGCGGTGCTGTTGGTGGCCACTTCCTGATCCTTGCCCAGACCCACCAGATAAAACTTGTGCGCGGGGACGTTGTACTTCGAGGCCAGATACTGGACGACGGCCATCGCACGGCGGTCGCTGAGCGCGTAGTTGTACTGTTTCGAGCCGATGGAATCCGTTCCCCCGGTAACCTCGAGGATGTAGTTCTTCGTGCTGGCCAGCTGGTTGCCGAACTGATCAAGGTCCTGCTTGTCGGCGCGGGTGAGGAAGCTCTTGTTAAAGCCGAAGTTCACCGAAACCACCGCAACCTGCTGATAATTCTCGAGATTGGCAATGACACCTTCGAGCGAATCGGCGCGATTGACGGCATCCTGCCCGGCCTGCTGCGCGCCGTTAGCCGCCTGCTGCGCATTCTGCGCGGACTGCTCGGCCTGGTTGGCGGAGTTCTGGGCCTGCTGGATTCCCTGCTGCGCACGCGCGTCGGTGTCTCGGATGTCGCGCTGGGTGTTGGCCGTGGCTTCGTCCAGTTCGTTCGTCTGCTGGATCACTGGGGTGGTCTGGCTGCGGGCGTAATTTTTGGTCGTGCAGCCAGTGGTCATCAACAATGCAAGAGCCGCCGCGGCCGAGGCTGCCGCGTAGCCGGATATGCGGGTCATGGTGTAGCTCCGTCTCTTCTTATGAATCTTCTCTGTGGGAGGCATGCCTCCCCTGTCCACTCAGTACGATGCACCCGCAGGACCAAACCCCATCGATGATACAAGTTACTGTTTCAAAGCAAGTTAGCTCGACGGTGAATTGTTTGAGTTCCAGAGGCACCGGGTACTTTTTACCCGTCAATATGCCGATTCCCTCCAAAAATCCGCCCTCAGATCAACCTCTAAAATAGGATTAGCCATGGATTTGCAGGAGAAGATACGCACGCTACCCACCCGGCCTGGTGTGTATCTCTACCGCAACGCCGAGGGCGAGGTGATCTACGTCGGAAAGGCCAAAAACCTGCGTTCCCGGGTGCGGTCGTACCTGCTGGAGGCGAACCAGGCCAACGCCAAGACCGGATCGCTGATGCGCGAGGCGGTGGATGTCGAGTACATCCTGGTCGACAACGAGCACGAGGCCCTGGCGCTCGAAAATAACCTGATCAAGCAGCGGAAACCGCGCTTCAACATCCTGCTGCGGGACGACAAAACATACCCCTACGTGAAGCTCACCCTCGGGGACCGCTATCCGAAGGTGTTTGTGACACGGCGGCTTCGGCGGGACGGCAGCGCGTATTACGGACCGTACTTTCCCGGCAACCTGGCATACAGGGTCGCCGAGCTGATCCACCGGGCGTTCCTGCTGCCGAGCTGCAAAGTGGATCTGTCGCGGGACCATTCGCGCCCCTGCCTGCAGTACTACATCCACCGTTGCCTTGGGCCATGCGTGCGCGGGTTGACCACA
The DNA here is from genome assembly GCA_030041955.1 of Acidobacteriaceae bacterium. Taxonomy (GTDB): domain Bacteria; phylum Acidobacteriota; class Terriglobia; order Terriglobales; family Acidobacteriaceae; genus Palsa-343. Next base: position 8,900 of record JASIAO010000473.1, read on the forward strand.
CCGGAGGCGTACGCGGAGGCGGTCCGCGACGCGCAAATGTTTCTGGAGGGGCGCACCGCGGATCTGAACAAGTCGCTGCACGAGCGCATGGCGCAGGCGGCAGCAGCGGAACAGTACGAGCTGGCTGCGCGCTATCGGGATCTGCTGGTGACGATCGATCAGCTCCAGGAGAAGCAGCGCATCGCTTCGACAGAAGCCGACGATGCGGACGTTTTTGGTTTCCATTACGAAAACGGCATGATCGCGGTGAACCTGTTCCACATGAGGGCGGGCAAAATTGTCGACCGGCGGGAGTTTTTCTGGGAAGATTTGCCGGAGTTCGTCGCAGAGATCGGCGAAGCGGACGAGGCGAGTACGAGGCCGGAGGAGTCTGTTGCGGCGTTTGAGCCGGACGCGTTCTTCTCTGCCCTGCTGAAGCAACTCTATATCGATCAGCCGTATGTGCCTGCGGCGATTTATCTGCCGGTCGACTTCGCCGACCGGGGCACACTGGCCGCGCTGCTCGCGCAGCAGACGCATCATCGCGTGGAGCTGGCGGTGCCGCAGCGAGGGGACAAGCGTTCGCTGGTGGATCTTGCTGGGCAAAACGCAAAGCAGTCGTACGATCAGCGCTTTCGCGTGTTGCAGCCGAGCCGCAAGGCTGTACAGGATGCGCTACAGGACGCGCTGACGCTGGAAGAGGCCCCGCGACGCATCGAGTGCTTCGACATCTCGCACATCCAGGGAGCGGAGACGGTGGCATCGATGGTGGTCTGGGAGGACGGCGAGATGAACAAGTCCGCGTACCGCAAGTTCCGGATCAGGACCGTGGAGGGCGTGGACGATTTCGCGTCGATGCGGGAGGTGATCACACGGCGGTATCGGCGATGCGCGCCTGGCGAGGAGCCAGGAGCGGCCGGCGAAGCGCTGCCTGGTCTGATCCTGATCGACGGAGGACTGGGACAGCTCCATGCGGCGGCGCAGGCGCTGGAGAGCCTGGGAATCGTGAACCAGCCGTTGGCGTCGATTGCGAAACGCGAGGAGATCATCTACCTCTACGGGCAGGAAGACGAGCCGATCGTGCTGGACCGGCGGTCACCGGTGCTGCACCTGATCCAGATGATTCGCGACGAGTCGCACCGGTTTGCCATTGCGTACCACCGGAAGCGACGCGAGATGCGGGACCGGGACTCGGAGCTGCTGGAGATCCCGGGAGTGGGGGCGCGGACGCGGCAGCGGCTGCTAGAGCACTTTGGGAGCATGCGGTCTGTGTCGGATGCGAGCCTGGAAGCGCTGGCAGCGGTAGTGCCTCCGAAGACGGCGGAGGCGATCCACACGCACTTTCACCCAGCAGCGAAGAGCCCGGCTCCGCTGACGATTTTGGGATCATAGTGCGCCGGGATAAGTGTTCTCCGATTTCTGATTCCTGACTACAGGGTTTCGCCTTCGCGAGCCATGACGGTGGATCGAAAGAGTTCCTGGGCGCGGGCCAGCATCGCGTCGAGGAAGGCGTCGTCGTGCGCGGGATCGTGGTGGAAGAGCGCGAGACGCTCGACACCGGCAGCCTGGGCGAGCTGCGCGACGTGGGCGAAGCTGCTGTGGCCCCAGCCGATCCTGGCGGCGTACTCCTCGGGGGTGTATTGGGCGTCCATGATGAGCAGGCGCGCGCCCTGGGCGGCGCGGCTGATGCCCGCGTCGATGGCCGGATCGCCGCATTCATGGTCCGAGGCGTGGACGATGACGGAGCTGTCGTGCTCCAGGCGGTATCCCGCGGCGCCCTGGGGATGGCAGAGCGGGAAGCACTCGATGCGGATGCCGGCGACGTCGAATGGTGAGCGACAAGCGAGGGAGCGAAACTCGGTGCGGGCGGCGACATCGGAGAGCGGGAGCGGGAAGAAGGGATTGTCCATCTGGAGCTGGAGACAGCGGCGAATCTCGTCTTCGGGACGATTGGCCCAGAAGACGACCTC
>JASIAO010000474.1 GCA_030041955.1 Acidobacteriaceae bacterium
GGTGTGGTGCGCGTGGTCCGGTGAACTCGGCAGAAGTTGTAGAACGCGAACCACAGGTAATACGCAGCCTCCAGATTCTCCCACTCCTTGCTGAAGGTGTTCGTCAGCCGCGTCATCCGGCGCATCCCCGGGGGCGACGAACCGCAGGTCCTTCGACTCGCCGCCTGAATTGCTGCTGTGCCCAACTGCAGGCACAGCGAGTTCGGACGGCTTGCTCAGGATGACAGTCGTAGTGGCGGAGGGGAGTTGTGTCGATGCTCAATACCTACGCGGCCTGTAGCTCCACCGGGGCTCTACTCCCAGAAGCGCTGCATTTTGAGAAAGAATCCGGCGATGGGGCCATCGCCCAGGAGAGTTTCGGGCTGGAGGAGGGTTTCGGGTTCCTGTCCCGGGCGGTAGATCACAGCCAGCTTGCGCTGAGGGTCGATGAGCCAGGCGAGCTGAGCGCCGTTGGCCAGCCATGCGGCCATCTTTGTTTCGAGCTCGCTGAGAGAGTCGCTGGGGGAGCGCAATTCGACGACGAATTCGGGGCAGAAGGGGACGAACCGGCTCTGCTCCTCGACCGAGAGGCTGTTCCATTTCTTCAAAGAAAGCCAGGCCGCGTCCGCAGCACGAACGGAGCCGTCGGGGAGCGAAAATCCGCCATTGGCGTTGAACGCGATGCCGCGGCCGTCATGCTCGGTCCACAGATCGAGTTCGCGGGAGAGATAGCCTTCGCGGTTCGAGGTCTTGCCGCCTGCAGGAGTCGTCACGATCAATTCTCCGGCGGGGTTGCGCTCGATCCGCAGAGAATCGTTGGCGGCGCAAAACTCAAGTAATGCGTCGTCATCCATCTGCTGAGAGAGCCGGAGGACCACGGGAAAAGCCGGCGGCGGGAGCAGGAGATGCAGAGGCACACAAGCCTCATCCGTAGTGGATGAGGCTTGCGGATCAATGGCCGGATTTGCGGTCACAACCGCACCTCCTGCGCTGAATTCTACGCGACGACTTCGATGCCCATGGAGCGGGCGGTGCCCTTGATGCTCTTCACGGCGGCTTCGACGCTGGCTGCGTTGAGGTCGGGCATCTTCTGCTTCGCGATCTCGAGGACCTGGGCTTCGGATACCTTGCCGACCTTGTCCTTGTTGGGCGCGCCGGAACCTTTGGCGAGGCTGGCGGCCTTCTTCAGCAGCACCGACGCCGGGGGCGTCTTGGTGATGAAGGTGAAGGTGCGGTCGGTGTAAACGGTGATGACGACGGGGATGATGAGGCCGGCCATCTCCTTGTTCTGCGTGCGCGCGTTGAACTGCTTGCAGAACTCCATGATGTTGACCTGGGCCTGGCCGAGCGCAGGGCCGACCGGCGGCGCCGGCGTGGCTTTGGCGGCTTCGATCTGGAGTTTCACCTGGGTTGCTACTTTCTTTGTCGGAGGCATTTCCTTGTCCTTCTGAAGTGATCAGTGATCGGCGATCAGCGATCAGTAAAATTCAAATCCTTACGCGATCTTTTCCACCTTGCCGAAGTCGAGCTCGACGGGCGTGGAGCGGCCGAAGATGGTGACCATCACCTTGAGGGTCTCGCGGTCTTCGTTGACATCGTCGACCACGCCGTTGAAGTTGGCGAAGGGGCCCTCGGTGATGCGGACCGACTCGTTCTTCTGGAACTTGACCTTGAGCCGCGGCTTCTCCTTCGAGGTGTCGCTGCGGAAGAGGATGGAGCCGACCTCGGCTTCGGTGAGGGCGACGGGCTTGTCGCCGGTGCCCAGAAAGCCGGTTACGCGGGGCGTGTTCTTGATCACGTGCCAGAGGTCGTTGTCGAGATCCATCTCGACGAGGACATAGCCGGGGAGGAAGACCCGCTCCACGGTACGCTTTTTGCCGTTGATGATCTCGGTCACCGCTTCGGTAGGGATCATGACGCGGCCGATGCGGTTCTGGAGGCCGAAGGCCTGGACGCGGGTTTCAATCGACTCGCGGACCTTGCGCTCGAAGCCCGAGTAAGCGTGGATGATGTACCACCGGAAGCGCTCGTTGGTGGGCGGCTCCAGATGCGGCTGTGCCGCCTCTTCGCCTTCCGTCGCGCCCGGGGTCAGGTTTTCTGTTTCTTCCGCCATCAAAGTCATTCCTTGCGAAGCGTCCGTTATTGGACTGCTCCGAGCCAGTGGTACAGGTACTTGACCGCATTGCCCAGCACCGCGTCGACGCCCCAGAAGAATCCGGCAAAGGCGAAGACGGAGATGATCACCACCACGGTCGTCGACTGTACCTGCTTCGCGGACGGAGCGACGACTTTGCGCATCTCGGAGCGCACGTCCTTGAGGAAGTCCACGCTGCGGGTGAAAGCGCCCAGGGCGCGGTTGGGGGCGCCGTTCTCGGAAGTCATTGCTGTTGCTGCCTTGGCCATAAATCTCTTCTTTTCCGCGCTCTTCTCTGCTACGGGCATAAGTTCGAGCCCTGTTCCCCGGTTGCGTGTTGATCTGGCAGGGGCGGAGGGATTCGAACCCCCAAGTCCGGTTTTGGAGACCGGCAGTTTAACCGTTGAGCTTACGCCCCTGTGAAGCAGCGTCCAGCGTTCAGCGTTCAGAACTGCCAGGGCGTTCCCGGTTTGCGGGTGCACTCAACCCTAAACGCTATACCCTATACGCTAAACCCTGTCTTTACTTCGTTTCCTTGTGAGGGGTGTGCTTGCGGCAGCGATTACAGAACTTCTTGAACTCGAGACGGCCGGTGGTCGTCTTCTTGTTCTT
>JASIAO010000475.1 GCA_030041955.1 Acidobacteriaceae bacterium
TTGCACCTACACAACTCACCGAACTGCCCACGCCGACACGTGGAAGCATCATCCCCCCAGACCTTTACGCCCAGCGCAAACACCCCGATGTTCGGATCGCCAGAAGAGCGACAACCATTGCAGCGTTAGCCAGAGTAATCAGCGAACGGAGCGTATCAAAGGGCCTCAGACGGACGCTCACGACTCAGGCCAAACGCCTCGAAAGACTCGCTTCCCACCGCTTCAACGAGATCGGCGGAAGCATACCAATCGCGAAACCCGACGAAGAGGTTTAACGTGGATACCGTGTCCCGCGAAACTCGCTCACGGGTGATGGCGAGGGTGCGGTCGCACGGGAACAAATCAACCGAGCTGCGCCTTCGAGGAGCGCTCGTTCGGGCTGGCGTCCGTGGCTGGAAGGTGAATCCGGGCGGCATCGAAGGTAAACCCGATTTTGTGTTTTCGCGGGAGCACCTGTTGGTCTTCGTCGATGGCTGCTTTTGGCACGGCTGCCCACGGTGCCATCGCCCTCCGAGCTCAAATCGTGCCTACTGGACGAAAAAGGTCCTGCGAAACCGCAACAGAGACTTGGCGGTAAGCGACCACTTGAAGAGGGCTGGCTGGCACGTGATTAGAGTATGGGAGCACGAGCTCGTTCAGACTGACGTCGTAGTCAGACGCATATCTTCTCGACTAAATCGGCCCATTCGCCAGTCCGCCAGATAATCAGATTCCCGCTCCAAAAGCTTGTCAACCCTCCATCACCCGCACGAAGGTAATGCCCGCTGATTCCACACGGCTTACACGCCAACTTACTCGAAGATATCTGGCAGGCTAATTCCTCCAGCCTGATATACTGAACTTAGAAGGTAAAAAAAGGCCGCGCCAGCCGCGGCCTTTCTCTTTGCCCGGAAGCGCCGATGGGCCCCGTTGCTCCATCGGTTATCAGTCAACGTTTCACCAGGGGTAATCAAATTTGTTACCTGTTTTAAGTCCCTGTGGAATCAATCGCCGTCCCGCAGCGTACCCCAGGGGGAGGGGGTATAGCGTGTACTGATTGATCACCGAACGGCTCCGATCCAGCTCCCGCAACCCTACGACCGCGATGTCGATTTGCCCGAAGGAGAGAGCCACTCGTCCAGCCAGTCGCGATTCTCTGTCCGCTGGGGACCGCTCGAAGGCGGTTGGTCGGGGCCCGGTCGATCGGAACCTTCGAGCGATCTGCCGATGGCGGTCTCGGCGAGGCTCTTTCGCATGCGCTCGGCTACGGGATCGGTGCCCGTGGCGGGTTCCGGGGGCGAAATGTGTGCCTGGCTGGAGGGTTCATCCCGAACCAGCGCAGACTCATTTTCATTTCCGGAGATGGCGGCTGCGGGAGCGGCGGCTTCGGCCGGCGCTGCCACGCTTTCGGCCACAGGGTGGACGCTTGCCACCGGCACGGCGATGGGCTCGACGGGGGAAGCTGTGGCTTCAACGGGTGCAGCCGGAGTCCCGGCCGGGGCTGCGGCTGGTGCTGCCGGTTTCATCAACGGGGCAGGAGGATTCCCTGCCGGCGCAGCCGGCTTTTCGACCGGCGCAGCGGCCCTCTCCGGTGGGGCGGGCTGGAAATCGAAGGCGGCACGGTGGCGCGGCCCCGTATCCAAGCGTGGAGGCTCCGGCGGTGCGGCGGTCCATTCGTCGCGTCGGATGGGCTCTACCGGCGTGATCATGCGCTGCGGAGCGGAGCTTAATTCCAGATAGACGTCATCGCTCCCCCTCCGGCGGTACGCCAGGGCCGCAATGCCCAGATAAAGAAGGCCGAATACAGCGCCGGCCACGAAGGCGGGCCAGAGCGGCGGACGCGGTGCGGCTGCCGCTGGATGAACGATACTGAGCGGGCTCTGAGAGGGCTGCTGCGGCGAGGAGCCGGCCGGCGTGGCTCCCAGGTTCTGCTCCTGAATGCCGGAGGAAGAGGATGGCGCAGCCGATGGAGCCGGGGAAGATTCCGCAGCAGCGGCCGGAGGCGGTGGGGGAGTGGTGGCAGTGCCTGGTTGCGGATTGGAGGCCGGGTGCGCGGCTTCCGCAGCCTGGATTCTCTTTGTCTCTCGGTCCACGATATCGACGGCCTGGAGCAGATTGGCGCGTTCGGCGCTGAGTTCCCGGGCGCTGACCCCCGCCGCATTAAAGCCATAGCGACCGGTTCCGGGCAGGATCGAGTCGAGGGCCTGCTGAATCTCGTCGAGCCGGCCGCCGATATTCGGATCGGCGACTTCCTTTGCGTATTGGGCGCGGAGACCTCTCAGGGCTCTCCGGGCATTCTCAACTTCCGACCTGATGAGCGACTGCTGCGCCGATTCGCTGTATGTGGCTCCGCCTGCGGCGAGCTGTTCGACTCGCTGGTTCGTTGCCGAGAGCTGTGCGCCGAGCCCGTTGAGCGCGTCGGATAAGGGATGATCGGGGAGAACCGGATTGGCCGGCGTGGGCTGCGTTGCAGCGGGCGCCGCGGCGGCGGAAGGAGAGGACTGGCCCTGATTTGCGGGCGCTGCCTGTTGGACCGGTGGTGCGGAAGGAGCTGCGGATTGCGGTGGAGCTGACGGTGCGGTCATAGCGGAGGCGGGGTTTCCTGCTGCCAGAGTGCGAGCGACGGCATTGGCAACGGCCAGAGATTGCGAGGAGTCCGCTGCCTGGAAGCGCACGCCGAGCCGCAGGGCAGAAGGCTGCGTCAGCTGGAGATCGGAGCGAAACTCGCCAATCTGGCCGGCCGGCGTCGATGACGCGAGATGCGCCTGCTTCGCCAGGTTCGCGACGGTCTGGTCGTTCAGCAGCGAATCTGCCAGCGCGACGGCGGGGTGCCTGGCCGAGGCGATGCCCGAATCGACGGACTGAGCCAGCGCCGGATGGAAAGCGAGCACGGCGGTCGCTGCGGACCGGTTGGACCGATAGATCAGCCAGGCGCATCCTGCCCCGGCCACGGCTGCGGCTAACAGAAAAGCGAAGAGTTTGTGTCCCAGGGGAATCCCGGAATGAATGTCAGTATCGTCCATAAGCCCTCGATGGCGTAGATGATTCCAGGCAGATTCTTCCAGTGGGACGAACACACGCTCAGGCGAAATCGTGATGGCGCGCGGAGCCCGCCAAATAGGATGCTCGATCCGGTCGTTTCAATGGCATGCTGACGACTCGGACGGCATGACGCGCCCGGGGATCGCGGCACTCCATGCCCATCTAACCGGCGGCGCTCCAGTAGCTTAAAGGATAACGCTGCCGGGGGTTTCCGCCACGGTCGGCCGCCTTGCACTCGCAGACAAAGAGCTACCCGCTCCGCCCTCGGCTGCACGCAGGTGGCGCAGGCGGGTTAGGCGCGCCGCGACCTTTCGATTTAGCGCCAATCAGCGTCCTGGTAAATGACAGGCGTCTCCGTCAGAACTGAGGGCTCAATTAGTGCCTCGGCGATTTGGCGTAAAACGAGAACTCTCCCGGCGACGTGCGCATTGAGCAGGAAATGCCGTGTTCCGCACTGGATTAGACTCAGCAAACCAGATATCGCGAAGCCTCGGGAGCCGTGACTCTTAGAGAGTGTTGGCTGAGGCAGCCCCGCCATGCGCCGCCCAGAACACCGTCATCATCGACCTTCAACGACTCCTAAGTAGACAGAAGCTGTTGTTGATTTGAGGCACGGGTTCGGCCGGATCGCTTAGGGATTGCGCTCTTCGGCAATCGCGGAACAGCCTGGACGCCCGCCCAAAGCGTTGCGATCGTTTGCTCAACCACGAGAGTCTGGTCAGGCAAGTCAGGCACAACGCCCTGGATGACCATGAGCGTGGCGAGGCCAAAGATCGTGTACCACCAGGTGTGGGCTACCACAATGTCATTCTTACTTGGCAATCCTTCATCCCTGGCAACATCGAAAAAGAGCTGCACGAAACGTTGGAACAAAGGCGTCCCAATGTCGTTGATGTATTGTCCGGCGCGAATGCCGTTGCGGTTCTCAGGTCCGAAGAAGACGTTGCGAAACTGCTGAGGATGAGCGGTGCAGAACTGAATTAAGCCGCGTGAAGTCGCAAAAAGGCGCTCCTTCGGTCGAAGCTGTTTGGCGGCAATCGCGTCGAAGTTCTGAACCAGCAGCCCGATCGTCTCGCGGCTCAGTTCGGCAAGAATATGCGCTTTGTCGGGGAAATGCTGATAGATCACGGCGTGCGTATAGCCGATCTCCTGAGCGATCGCGCGAAGCGTCACGGCTTCGTAGCCGCGATCGGCAAACATTTTGCTGGCGGCCGCAAGGATTTCGCCCCGCAACCTCTCCTTGCGCTCTGCCCGGCGACTTGGTGATGTGGATGTCACTTCACTAGCTTAGTCCCTTTTGACGATTTGTGCGACCGATTGTTAATTTATAACCGGCGGTTAAATACCATCGATTATTTTGCAACCAATGGTTATATTGGTCCTCTAATAGTCAGGTCGCGCATTTTGGACGGGCGGCCAAATACGAGGCAGGAGGAGGATGCGATGAAGGTTCTGGTGATTGGAGCAGCGGGCAGGAGCGGAGAAGCACTGGTAAATGAGGCGCTGGCGGCCGGACATAAGGTGACGGCTTTCGTGCGCGGCGCCGCGCAGTACAAGAAGGCGAACGTCAGAGTTGTTGCGGGTGACGCGCTGGACGCGGCCGCGGTCGACGCTGCGGTCGCCGGACAGGATGCGGTGATCGACGCGCTGGGCGGCAAGACGCCGTGGAAAGTGACGACGAGGGAAACGAGCGCGGCACACAATATTGTGGACGCGATGCGGCGCAATGGCGTGCGGCGATTGCTGAAAATTTCGGTAGTGGGTGCGGGCGAGAGCGTCAGGAACGCCGGCTTTTTCAACGAGCACCTCCTCATGAGGACGTTTCTGCGGGGTCTGCTGGTCGACAAGGCGGGCATGGAGGCCGCGATCGAAGGCAGCAACCTGGACTGGACGCTCGTGCGACCGCCGATGTTGACCGACGGCGAGAAGACCGGCGTTGCCAGGGTGCTGAGCACGGAGGGCGGCGAGAAGGCGCACAGGATCGCGCGCGCCGATCTGGCTGCCTTCATGGTGCAGCAACTGGAAAGCAGCCGGTATGTGCGCCAGGCCGTGACAGTGACGACCACATAGAAAGGCCCGACCTGTGCAGCACCAGAGCGAGACCTGGACAAAGAGACACCCGTTGAAGGAGATGGAGATGAATAGCAGGACAAGGCGCATGATGTTGTTCCTGACTGTAGTGATTGGCCTTGCGGCCTTTCTCACCGGACCACGGATTTGGCCAACGAGCCCCGGCACTCCCATGCCGCCGGCGAATCTTTTGCCCGGCTACATTGCCCTCTCCGCGATCGAGGCGCTCGCCTTTGGTTTTGCTGTAGCGTTCGCAATATACGGATGGCCGGCGATACGCCGTTTAAGTCTTGGGGCGTCGTGGCTTAACAAATGGTTGTTCGTCACGCTTTGCTGGTTCATGGGAAATTGGTGGATGCACGATAACCTGCACAGGCACAACGGCCTCAACATGCATGGGTTGCTCTTTATTGAAATTGCCTTCCATATCACCATGCTCATCTGCGGGGTGACACTGTCTCTCAGCTTCCTGCGTCTTGCCCGCCACACGACGCCCGAAACACGGGCCTGATCACGTTCTGTGGCTTCAAGTGTCGATAACAGCCCTTGCCGTGATTTGAGGTGATCGATCGACTGTGTAAGGGGCTGTAACGATTCATGCGACAGATAACTGTGGAAACCCACGGGACCAGCGGAGTGCTGGCTGCGCAACTCACAAGCTCTGGCGTTCGCATCGGAGCATCACTTTCGTTCTAACAAGGAGAAAACAAAATGTATTTAGTCATGGGCATTACCGGAAAAGTTGGAAGCGCCGCCGCGCGGCATCTGCTGAAACAAGGCAAACAGGTGCGAGCACTTGTGCGCAATCGCGAGAAAGCGGCGAAGTGGGCAGGTCAGGGCGTGGAGTTGGTCGATGGAGACTGGAACGATGCGGCAGCCATAGCGGCGGCGCTCAAAGGTGTTGAGGGCGCGTTTGTTATGTTGCCGGGTGTATGGGCACCCTCGCCTGATTTCAGAGAAGCAAGGGGCGTGATTGCGAACTATGTCGAGGCGCTGACCAGGGTAGTGCCCCCGCGGGTGGTGGCGCTCTCGTCGATGGGCGCGTATAGAACCAGCGGGATGGGGATCATCACGGCCTTATCGCTCCTGGAGCAAGGTTTTCGCAGCCTGCCATCTCCGCTCGCATTTGTGCGCGCAGGCGGCTTTTTCGAAAACTTTCTTTACGGCTTGCAGGCCGCCCAGGGCGGAACACTACCGGTCTTCTACAATCCGACAAACCGGAAATCGACAATGATCGCGTCAGACGACATCGGCCGAGAGGTGGCAACGCTTCTGACCGGGCCGGCGTGGTCAGGGCGTCGCGTCATCGAGCTCGGTTCGATGGTAAGCGCGGATGAAGTGGCCGCACAATTGGGTGAAGTGCTGAAACTCGACGTGAAAGCCTTTGCAGTCCCGCGTGCAGGGTGGGCGGAAGCGTTCGAGCAGTTCGGCATCCCCAGGGGCCACACCGGACCTGCCGAAGAAATGTTTGACAGCATTAACGCGGGATGGTCGGACCTTGGAATCGCGGGCACGGAGCACGTGGCGGGTACGACGTCCGCACGCGATGTGTTTGCGGCCGCACAGAAGGCCGCCAAGGCGTAAGTTTGGGGCAAGCAGCATCAGCACCCTGGGGGGCGGGGACAGCCAGCCGGAACCATGGCGGCTTCGTGTTCGACCGGCTGTTCCTGCCTTTGCTGCTCAGCCACGCTTACAAGGAGAAGGACGGTCAGGAAGCCGCGATTGTTCTCTTGCCGTGAATGGTGAAGAAGGCCCTCGTTTAATGCGGGACCCTGAAGCCGTTCCCGCCCATGCAGCGCGTTGATTTCCGTCGCGTGCAAGAGCCGACTTATTACAGAACAACTTAAGCCATTTCAACCGCAAGAGGAAGATCCTTTTACTATGAAAGCTGAACAAAAAGCGCGACCGACAGGCGCGTTGTATTATCTTTCAGCCGGATTTCTTATCCCTTCGGGCCCGATGGGCAGAGCAAGATTGCAATTCACCGATAGCGAAGGCGCGGGCGCCCATTGCCAGGTTGGAGCCGGTCGCATGGCCTTTGCTCGCATATATGACTGGCTCGACCGCACCTTCGGGCTGGTCGAGGAAGGAGCTTAAACCGATGAGCGAAGCCAAGAGAAAGGCAGACGCTATGGCTGCTGTCGCCGCACCGCCCTTTCATCCGATTTTGACCGATGCCCGTGGTGGCGCCACCTTCACGATGCTTGGGACGACGATGCGTTTGATCGCCTCCGCCGCCGGCACTGGAGGGCGGTATACAGTGATTGAGCAGGTTACGCCGCCTGGTTGGGGTCCACCGCGCCACATCCATTCGCGTGAAGACGAGATTTTTTATATTCTCGACGGCAGCTACGAGTTGCATGTCGGAGATGAGCGCCGGACCGTTTCCGCTGGTGCCTCCGCGATCTTGCCCCGCAACATTCCGCACGGCTTTCGCAACGTGGCGCCCACGCCCAGCCGTTTGGTATTCGTTATCGCTCCCGGCGGACTAGAGGAGTACTTCCTGGCGGTGGCGAAATGTTCGCCAGCCCCCGATCCCCCACAACTGGTTGAACTGGCCCGACCGTTCGGTCTGACCCTCCTACCGCCAGGAGCTTAACCAGAGCCGGCGCCTTAGAAAGGGGTAGGAATTATGAATCATTGGATGTGGCTCGCATCTCTGGTTGGCATTCTAGGTACGGCAGTTGTACTCGGTACGGACATGTTCTTTTTGACGGTCGGCCGTTCCGCCCTCAGATTGGCTTCAACCTCTGCCGGAACCGAAGTCATGGGTTTCTTCCACATGTTCGCCGACGCGCGGATGCCAATTTGGGAGCGTCCTGGCGATCTTGTCCAACCTGTTGTTGGCGGTGTTGGGCAAGGGTGAGCAGCGGCTGTGCCGCTCGGGGAGCGGGGACTCAGCATCCTTCGCCTGCGAGCGCCGCTCCGTCCCTGTCAACCCTCCACCACTCGCACCAAGAGGTAATGCCCGCTGATTCCACACCGCTTCCACGCCAACCGACTCAAAGAAACCTGGCAGGCTAAGTCCCTGTGGAATCAATCATCACCCCGCACCGCACCCCAGGGGGAGGGGGTGTATCGTGTACTGGCTGATTACGGAACGGCTCTAATCCAGCTCCCGCACCCGCCGCGTGACCTCCTGGATATCCCGCCCCAGCCGCAGCGCCTCGTCCATCCTGCCCGCGCGCTCGGCCTGGTCGATCGCCGCGCGCAGCCGCCGCTGCTCGTGCTCGAGCGCCGTCC
>JASIAO010000476.1 GCA_030041955.1 Acidobacteriaceae bacterium
GTGCTTCCACCTGGCGCCGGAAAATCTGCTCGTATCCGTAATCGTTGCCCACCGCCGTCAGAATCGAAGTATCTGTGGTCAGGGCAATCGACGCCGCGCCGCGCCGCTCCCGTCTGAACCGACCGACCAGTTCCGCCGCCAGATGCTGCGAATCCGCGGCGCTCCCGCCATTTCCGCACCACAGCACCTTCCTGCCCCTGAGCAGCGCCCGCGCCATCTCCGCGACAATCCGCTCCAGCGCCGGCAACTGCGCGTGCAGCGTTCCAATCACCGCCAGATGCTCGGCGATCGCGCGCTCAAACACCGTCTCCCGATCCGGCATCTCCGCCATCGTCCGCTCCTAAGGCCCTATCCGCGCCGTCTCCCTCGACTTCGCCAGCGTTCTCCCTCCCCGGTCCTGCGTGGGCCGTCTATACTCGTTCACAGACTCATCTCATTCGGCCGCACATCCTAGGCGACGCTCAATTCAACCCATGCTCCTCTCACAAGCAGAACTTTTGCCGGCCCGGCGCCGCCTCATAAGAATAGTGGAAGGAAGACGATGCCCCGAAATGCGCTGATCACAGGAATCACCGGCCAGGATGGTTCGTACCTTGCAGAACTGCTTCTTCAAAAGGGCTACCGTGTCAGCGGGCTCGTCCGCCGCAGCAGTTCCCTGAATCTGGAACGCCTCGACTCCATCCTCGATCAGATCGAACTTATCTCCGGCGATCTTCTCGACCAGAATTCTCTGGTCGCCGCCATTCAACAAAGTGAGCCCGACGAAGTTTACAACCTCGCGGCGCAGTCTTTTGTCGCCACTTCCTGGCGGCAATCCGATCTCACGGGCGAATTCACCGCCCTTGGCGTCACCCGCCTCCTCGAAGCCGCCCGTGTCGTCAACCCAAAGATTCGTTTTTACCAGGCGTCCTCCAGCGAAATGTTTGGAGCCGCTGCCCCGCCGCAAAACGAGGACACCCCTTTCCATCCGCGCAGTCCCTACGCCGTCGCCAAGGTCTACGGTCACTTCATGACCCAGAACTACCGCGAGAGCTACGGCATGTTCGCCTGTTCCGGCATCCTCTTCAATCACGAGTCTCCGCGGCGCGGCCTGGAGTTTGTCACCCGCAAAGTCACCAATGCTGCGGCTCGCATCAAACTCGGCCTGCAGAAGGAACTGCCCATGGGCAATCTCAACGCCCGCCGCGACTGGGGCTTCGCCGGGGATTACGTATCGGCCATGTGGAGCATGCTCCAGCAGGACACGCCCCGGGACTTCGTCGTGGCCACCGGCGTCAGCCACTCCGTCGAGGACCTGCTGCAGACCGCTTTCGCCTGCGTGGACCTCGACTATCGCGACTACGTCCGTGTCGATCCCGCCCTTATCCGGCCCGCTGAGGTCGACTTCCTTTGCGGCGACTCCACCCGCGCCCGCCAGGCCTTCGCCTGGGCACCCAGCACCAGCTTTGAACAGCTCGTTGCCATGATGATCGACGCCGATCTCGAGCGCAATCGCCTCAATCCCAAAAGCGTGCACATCTCATCGGGGATGTAGACTCTTGCCCCGCGCGCTTATTACCGGAATTGCCGGCTTTGCCGGCCCCTGGCTGGCAGCTCACCTGCTCGGGCGCGGTATCGAATGCGTCGGCCTCTCACATGGCTCCGCCAATCCCTCCCATCCCATCTCTCTTCGCGGCTTGCGCATCCACGATGTCGATATCCGCGACCGCGCCGGGCTTCGCCAGCTCCTTCGCGCCGAGAATCCCGATTTCGTCTATCACCTCGCCGCCGTCAGCCACGTTCCGACTTCCCGCGCCAATCCCGAACTGACCTTCGACGCGAACGTCGGCGGTACATTCAATTTGCTGGAAAACCTGCGCCAGCTTGGCTCTGCATCCCGCGTGGTCTTTGTCAGCTCCGGTAACCTCTACGGCCAGACGGAGTCCGGAGAGGATGGCTTTACCGAGGACAGTCCCCTCGAGGCCACTTCACCCTACGCCACCTCCAAGCTCATCGGGGAGCAGCTCGCGCTCTCCTATGTGCGGGACTTCGGTCTGCCCATCATGATTGCCCGCCCCTTCAACCACACGGGCCCCGGCCAGGCGCCATCCTTTGTCTGCCCCGAGTTCGCGCGCGCCATCGCTGCCGGCGCCGTCGGCAACTGCGCCGTTCATCTGCGTACGGGCCTTCTCGAAATCCGCCGCGACATCAGCGATGTGCGCGACGTGGTGCGCGCCTACGCCCTCCTCGCCGAGCGCGGCCGTCCCGGCGGAATCTGGAATGTTTGCTCCGGCTCTACGGTCAGCATGGCCGATATCCTGCGCATCCTGGCCGAACTCGCCCATGTCCAGGTCACCACCGAGCCCGACCCGGCCCGCGTTCGGCCGCGCGAAATCCTGCGCTCCGGTGGAAACCGCTCGAAGATCAGCCGCGATCTTGGCTGGACCCCCGAAATCCCTCTCACCCGGACGCTTCAGGATCTCCTCGACTACTGGATCGCCCAGGAGCGCGGGGTTCCATGGCCTTCAACCTCCGGAGCATAATTCCGCGCCGTCCCTGCAACTACCAGCGAGACGGCTCCCGCGTTCAGGCCCCGCTCAATTCCTCATAGACCCTGCAGTAGTTCGCGATCACCTTATCGTCTGCAAACCGCTCTGTGTTTCTGAATCCAGCCTCGCGCAGGACTGCCCGCCGCGACCACTGCTCGCGGATGGTCTGCGCCGCTTGTTCCGTCTCCGTCGGATCGATGAAAATGGCTGCGTCTCCGGCCACTTCCGTCATTGGTGGCCGGTTCGTCGCGATTACCGGACACCCGCATGCCTGCGCCTCCAGAACAGGCCAGCCGAATCCTTCTATCAGCGACGGGAACAGCAATGCCTCAGCTCCCGTATAAAGTGCCTGCAGCGCTTCATCTGAGACATTCGGCGCCTCGTGCACTGAGGCCTCCACTCCTGTGCTCGCGCACAGCTCGCGCAATTCGCCGTCCGGCGATCTTCCCGCAAACAGCAGTCTGAACCCCGAAAACTCCGGAAACTTCAGCAGCTCCGCAAAGATTCGAATTGCTCCCGGGCGATTTTTGTACCAGCCGTTTCCTCCCACATGCAGCAGATATCGCGCATCCTCCTCCATCCCTGTCGCGGCCACAGCCTGCCGCACCTGCTCCCGGCCCGCAGGCGCGCAGCTTCGGTTCAGAGAAAGATGAATCACGCGCACCATCGCCTGCGTCTGCGGCGCCAGAGATCGGAAATCAGCCTCTGTGTTATATGAGTCGCAAATAACGCACTGCGCCCGTTCCAGCGATGAGGCGATCCATCGCTGCAGCAGCCGCCCTGTGCGTTCGACCTTCACGCCCGGATAGTCCCCACGCGCGGAACGCACGGCAATCAGGTCGTGACACGTCACGGCGTGCGGCTTACTCCCTGCGCACCATCGATACATCGCGTTCGAGTGATCGCAGATGTGGACGACATCGGCGTCCCGGCATTTCCAGCGCAGATACCACGGCGCAATCGCGTATTTGTCGATGTACCTGATCCATTTTTCGATGCCCCGAGGCAGCGGCAGACTGCCCAGCACCGCGGGGGGATGCAGCAGCACCACATCGTAGCCTCTTTCGCGCAGTTTGGACTCGAGCATTCGCCCATAGCGCAGCATGCTCTCCCCGCGGTCCGGCTGGTAATTGGAAATCAGGGCTACCTTCATCGCTGAAACTTCGCAGCCTCGTTGGCGCGAGGGTCGCGATCCCCGATCACTCGCTCGCGGCTTCGCTCTTTCTGCCCGCTGTACCCTGGACGCTGCACCCTCTTACACCAGCCGGGGTCCCACCGCCGCATCCCGCGTGTGCGAGATGCCCGGACGCCCCACGCTCAGGTATGTGAATCCCATCTCCGCCATCTTCGCCGGATCGTACAAATTCCGCCCGTCCACCACAATCGGATAGCGCAGCGTGTAGTGCAACCGCTTCAGATCCAGCTCCGCGAATTCCTGCCAGTCGTTCAGGATCAGCAGCGCGTCGGCATCCTGCGCCGCCGCGTAGGCGTCGTCGGCATACTTCATCTGCGGCCCCGCCGGCAGCACCTCGCTCGCCCGCGCCGCCGCCGCCGGATCGTACGCCGTCACCGTCGCGCCTTCCTTCAGCATCCACTGCACGATGTCCACCGCCGGCGATTCGCGAATATCGTCCGTCCCCCCCTTGAACGCCAGCCCCAGTACCGCAATCTTTTTCCCCCGGAACGTCCACAGCGCCGACCGCACCTTACGGAAAAACCGCCGCCGCTGCTCCGAGTTGATCTTCTCCACTTCACCGAGCAGCCCGAACTCCACGCCCATCTGCTCGGCCACATGCCGGAAGGCCGCCACGTCCTTGGGGAAACACGAACCGCCGTAGCCGATGCCCGCCCGCAAAAACTTCGGCCCGATGCGGGTATCCATCCCAATCCCCTTTGCGACCTCCTGCACGTCCGCGCCCGCCGACTCGCAGATGTTCGCCACCACGTTGATGAACGAAATCTTCGTCGCCAGCAGCGCATTCGACGCGTGCTTGATGATCTCCGCCGCCTTGGTCGACGTCAGCAGCACCGGCGGCGGATCGTCCGAAGTCCGCGGCCCCGGCACCGCGTTCGCAGAACGGTAATACTCGCCCGAGCTCAGTGGCTCGTAGATCGCCCCCAGCACCTCCGCAGCCCTCGGCGTCTCCGCGCCCAGCACAATCCGGTCCGCGTGCAGAAAGTCCGTCACCGCCGTCCCTTCGCGGAGGAACTCCGGGTTCGACGCCACGTCGAACATCTCGCGCGACACCCCGTTCCGCTCGATCACCCGGCAGATCCACTCGTTCGTGTACACCGGAACCGTGCTCTTCTCCACGATCACCTTGTACCCGTCGATGGAGCGCGCAATCTCGCTCGCCACCGCGTCCACATACGAGAGATCCGCGCTGCCCGTCTCGCTCTGCGGCGTTCCCACCGCGATAAAAATCGCCTGCGCCCCCTGCGTCGCTTTCCGCAGATCGCTCGTGAACTCCACCCGGTTCTCCCGGTGCCGGTTCAGCAGCTCCGGCAAATACTCCTCGTGGATCGGAATCCCGCCCTCGCGCAGCATCCGCACCTTGGCCTCGTCGTTGTCGACGCACACCACGCGATGCCCAATCTCCGCGAAGCACGCCGCCGCCACCAACCCGACGTACCCCGATCCCACAACCGCAATGGAAACACTCTGACTCATAGCGCGATGCCTCATCCTAGCACGCAAATGTGCGTCATTTCGTGACACAAACCGTCGTCCTCACCGCCCTTCCTGGCCCCTAAACCGTAACCCGTAAACCCTGCTCTGTACGCTGCACCCTGTACCCTGTACCCTGTAAACGTGCTTGCCCTCGCCCATTTCGGCATGAGCCTCTGCACCTGGCTCTTCTTCATCGGCATCTCCGGCTCGCTGCTCGTCATCCTCATCAGCTTCTTTGAGGATCTCCACGAACTCCTCGGCAAGGACTAGCTCCCGCACGTGGCCGAATCCCCGCAGCTCCTGTCTCCACCGGTTGCCGAAAATACGCGCGCCGCATTCTGCATCCCGATTCTCCTCGGCCTCCTCACCTCCGGCCTGCTCGACTTCTGTTTCCCTGTCGCCGGCCCGCTCAAATCCTGGCAGCCCTTCCTTGCGTGGATCGCCCTCGTCCCGCTGCTCGCTGGTCTGCTCAACGAGCGCAGCGCCGCCCACCCGCGCTATCTGCGCCGCGCCGCCCTCACCGGATACCTCTGCGGCGTCCTCTGGTACGTCCTCAACTGCTATTGGATCGACCGCACCATGCATCTCTACGGCGGAGTCTCGCCGCTGGGCTCGGCCGGCATCCTCATTCTCTTTTCCGCGGTTCTCGGTCTCTATTTCGGAGTTTTCGGTCTCCTCACCGCCTTTTTCCGCCGCCGCTTCGGCCTCGCCTCGGCGTTGATTCTCGCCCCATTTCTCTGGTCCGCCCTCGAGCTCGCCGCCGCCCGCATCACTTCCGTCCCCTGGGACCAGCTTGGCTACTCCCAGATCGACAACCTCTGGCTCACGCGCCTCGCACCCTGGACCGGCGTCTACGGCATCTCCTTCGTCCTCGTCGCTGCCAACGCGCTGCTCACCGCCGCTCTGCTCATCCCCGCTCGCCGCACGCGCATGGTCAGCGCCGTCATCGCCCTCGTCTTCGCTCTGATCCTCCAGTGCGGCTCCTTCGTCCACATCCCACCCGCACCCACCTCCGCCACCGCCGTCCTCCTGCAGGACAACCTCAGCGTCGACCGCGACAACTCCTGGGTCGGCCAGGTCTACGACCAGCAAACCCACGCCTGGGTCCCGCTCTGGAACCGCAACATCGACCGCTTCCTCGCCGCCAGCGAGCAGCCCTGCACCCCGTACTACCCCGGCCTGCCGCAAACCGGACTCCATCTCGTCCAGCCCGCCGGCTGCTCCAGCCAGACACCCATCTCCCTCATCGCCTGGCCTGAAGCGCCCTCGCCCTTCCGCGGATGGGACCCGCGCTTCACCTCCGCCATGGCCGCCCTCACCCAGCTCACCGGCGCCACCGCCGTCTCCGGCAACATCGCCGCCGGCGTGGTCACCGGGTCAGCCGGCGTCCCCGCCTACGCCGAATTCAACTCCGCCACCGTCTTTGCCCCCAACGGCGAGCAAATCGGGCGCTACGACAAAATCCACCTCGTCCCCTTCGGCGAATTCGTCCCTTACCGCCGGCTCTTCTTCTTCGCCCACCACCTCACCCAGCAGCTCGGCGACTTCGGCCGCGGCACCCAACGCTTCGCCTTCCCCACCGCCGACGGTCACTCCTTCTCCGTCTTTATCTGTTACGAATCCGTCTTCGCGGACGAAGTCCGCCAATTCGTCCGCAACGACGCACAGGTCCTCGTCAACATCTCCGACGACGGCTGGTATGGCAACACCAGCGCGCCCTGGCAGCACCTCGACATGACCCGCATGAGGGCCGTTGAGAACCGCCGCTGGCTCCTCCTCGACACCAACAACGGCGTCACCGCCGCCATCGACCCCCGGGGACGCGTCACCCAATCCGCGCCCCGCCACATCTTCACCTCCTTAGCCGTGAAGTACGGCTACCGCACCGATGTCACCTTCTACACCCGCTACGGCGACCTCTTCGCGTACCTCTGCTCCGCCATCGTGATCCTCGCCTTCGGCCTCTCCCTCCGCCGCCGCGCCTCTTCCGATCACTGATCACTGTTCTCTGATCTCTGCCCCTGTACGCTCTACGCTGCACGCTGTACCCTGTATTTATGCTGTCCGACCTCGAGTTCGCCTACGCTCCCGTCCGCGAAAAAGTCCGCGGCCTACGGGAGTATCTTTGACGCCCCCCGTCTCCGCACCGAACTAGCCGCCCTCGAAACTCGCCTCGCCGACCCCTCTATCTGGTCGAACCCTGCCGCCTCGCAGCCCCTCATGCGCGAGAAGAAGCGCCTCGACGCCCAGCTCGCCGACGACGCCGAACTCGAGCGCCGCTCCGGCGACGTCGATGCCTACTTCGACCTCGCCCGAGAAGGGGAAGCCGTCGAGCCTGACCTCGAAGGCGAAATCCAGGCCCTCGCCGCGGTCGCCGAGCAGATGGAATCGCGCACCATGCTCTCCGGCGAAACCGATCCCCTCAACGCCATCGTCACCGTTCACCCCGGCGCCGGCGGCACGGAATCCCAGGATTGGGCCGAGATGCTCATGCGCATGTACCTGCGCTGGGCCGAGCAGCAGGGCTTCAAAACCGAAATGAACGACTATCAGGACGGCGAAGAGGCCGGCATCAAATCCGCCACCTTCACCATCACCGGCGAGTACGCCTACGGCCTGCTCAACGGCGAAACGGGCGTCCACCGCCTCGTCCGCATCTCGCCCTTCGACCAGGCCAAGCGCCGCCATACCTCGTTCGCCTCGGTCTTCGTCTCGCCGGAGATCGACGACTCCATCCAGATCGACATCAAGCCCGACGAGATCCGCACCGATACCTACCGGTCCGGCGGCAAGGGCGGCCAGCACGTCAATACCACCGACTCCGCCGTCCGCATTACGCACATCCCCACCGGCATCGTCGTGCAGTGCCAGAACGAGCGCTCCCAGCACAAGAACCGCGAGAAGGCGATGAAGATGCTGCGCTCGCGCCTCTACGAATACGAGCTGGAAAAGAAGCAGGCGACCGCCCGCAAGCTCGAGGACTCCAAGCTCGACATCAACTTCGGCTCCCAGATCCGCAGCTACGTCCTCCAGCCCTACCGCATCGCCAAAGACCACCGCACGAAAGTAGAAGTAGGCGACGTCGACAAGGTATTAGACGGCTATCTCGATCCCTTCATCCGCGGCTATCTGCTGATGAAGCGCCAAGGCGGGGTGCCGGTGGCAGCGGGAACCGACGACGATCTGGAATAACCCCAACCACCACCAACACGCTGTCATCCTGAGGAGGTCGCATAGCGACCGACGAAGGACCTGCGGTTGCTTTTCGTTGTCATCCTGAGCGAAGATGGCTCGCGCCAGCGAGCCATCGAACTCAGTGTGCGGCTTAAACAGACGGAAAGCGCCGGCGACAAGCGGGAGTAAGATGGCTCTTCAGAACCGCACGAGGCCCTTAATGCCAATTCCCGACTATCAGAAGCTCATGCTGCCACTGTTGAACATCTCAGCAGACGGTAAGGAGCACCGGATATCAGAGGCGACAGAGCAACTCGCGGCAGAATTCCAGCTGAGCGAAGAAGAACGCCAGCACCTGCTGCCGAGCGGCAACCAGACTACCTTCGCCAATCGAGTGGGATGGGCAAAAAGCTACTTGCTTCAGGCGGGACTCCTGCAGTCCACAAAACGTGCTCACTTCCAGATTACTGACCGAGGCCGTGACGTTCTCAACAGCAACCCCGCCCAAATTGATAATGAGTACTTATTCCAGTTCCCCGGATTCGTCGCTTTCAGAAGCCGCGGCAAGGCAGCCGAAATGCCGGTGTTTTCAAATGACGGCGACGCATCAGCGGCCAATCAGGCGCAGCAGACACCTGACGAACTGATCCGCACCACCACCAAGCAGATCGAGGCCGCACTCGCCAAAGAATTACTCGATCGGATTCGCGCTGCGTCGCCCGCATTCTTTGAGAACTTGATCGTCAAGCTGCTCCTCGCAATGGGATACGGAGGATCCCGTGCAGAAGCCGGGCAGATCATCGGAAAATCCGGCGACCACGGTATCGATGGTGTTATAGACCAGGATTCGCTGGGATTAGACCAGGTCTATATCCAAGCCAAGAAATACGCAAAAGAGAATCCCGTGAGCGAACCCGAGATTCGCGCCTTCAGTGGTAGTCTCGGGGCAGCAAAGGCCAACAAAGGCGTTTTCGTGACAACCTCTTCATTCACACAGCCGGCCCAGGATTTCGCCGAACGTCATCCCTTCAAGATCGCTCTCATCGACGGCGAACAACTGACCGCACTCATGATCCGTTACAACGTCGGTGCACGGATTGAGCAGACGCTGCACCTCAAACGCATCGACGAAGATTTCTTCCTTGATGAATAGCGATATGTGACTGATGCTCGGAACCCGCCATTGCCGCCGCAAAAAGACCTCCCGGCTTCAGCCCCTGCGCTTTGTATCAGGGCACGGCTAAAGCAGCCATTGAAAACACGTAACTTGCTGAATCTTTAATTGCCACAATTGCCAGGATTGCCACAATTGTCAGGTTGGAAAGGCAAATAAAGGCAAATCCCGCGTTGTACATCCCGAGGAGTGGAGCGACGAAGGAGCTGCCCTGAAAATTCACGCCTGCGCCGGAGTGATTGCGACTTCCAGCCCGAGAAGTTGCAGCCTGCGAAGGTGGAAGCGGATGAGATGGTCGGAGCGCAGGCGATCGAGGAAATGTGGACCGAGGTCGCGATAAACAGTGTCCTCCCTGAGCATGTGGTAGATGACCGTGAGCAGGGTGTGCGCCACGG
>JASIAO010000477.1 GCA_030041955.1 Acidobacteriaceae bacterium
TACCGCTGAGCGATGAGTTTGTGACCTTCCCGCTCCGCTCGGGCTGGGATCGGACTTTCTGTACGCTGCACCCTGTACGCTGTACGCTGATTTACGCCAGCGCCAGCTGCCGCGCCTCGGCCCGCTCGCCGGATCGTTCCACGCCGCCCAGCTTCACGCTCACCACCTTTGAAACGCCCGGCTCCTGCATCGTGACGCCATAAATCATGTCCGCGGCCAGCATCATCCGCTTCGAGTGCGTCACCAGCACGAACTGCGTTTCCGCGGCCATGCCGCGCAGCATGTCGGCCAGCCGTCCCACGTTCGTCTCGTCCAGCGGCGCGTCCACTTCGTCGAGCACGCAGAACGGGCTTGGCTGGTAGAGGAAGATGCCGATCAGCAGCGACAACGCGGTGAGCGCCTTCTCGCCGCCCGAGAGCAGCAGCACGTTCTGCAGCTTCTTGCCCGGCGGCTGCGCCACGATGTCGATGCCGCTGTCCGCCACGTTCTCCTCGTCGGTGAGCCGCATAAATGCCTGACCGCCGTTGAAGAGCTTCCCGAACGTCACGCTGAAATTCTCGTTGATCCGTGCAAACGCCTCGTCGAACTTCGTCCGCGAAATCTCGTCGATCTCCCGGATCGTCGCCTGCGTGTTGTCGATCGAGTCCAGCAAATCCTTGCGCTGCGTCTCCAGGAACTCGTGCCGCTGCGCCGTCTCGTTGTACTCCTCCAGCGCCATCATGTTCACCGGGCCCATGCCTTCGAGCTTCTGCTTCATCTCGCGGCACGCCTGATCTTCCGCCGTCAGCGCTTCTCCTTCAATCCGAGCCAGCTCCGCATCCTCACGCAGCGCTGCCGCTTCCACGCCCAGGTCCGCAACGCACGTCTCTTCCGCGTGGCGCAGATCCGCAGCCAGCGTCGCTGCCTGGCTGCTGCTCGTGCTCCGCGCCTCGCGCTGCGCGTCGATCTCCGCACGCAGCCCCTTCAGGTTCTGCTCCAGGGCGGCCGCTTCCGTGCGCAGCGTCGCAATCTGCGCGTGCGCTTCGGTCGCCTCACGTTGCGCCGTCTCCCGCGCCTCCGCCAGTTGCTCGCGCGACGCCACCAGTTGCTCGTTCTCCCGCGCCCGCTGCTCCTGCTCCGCCTCTGCCGCCGCCAGTTGCTGGTGGATCTGCCCCACCCGGTACTCCAGGTCCCGGTGCATGCGGTCGATGCGCGCAAAGGCTGCTTCCGCGCCGCGCCGTCGCTCTTCCAGTCCCGCCAACTCTGCGGAAAGCTGTGCCGCCTCCTGCTGCGCCTGATCTCGCGCTGCCCGCAGCTCGGCTACTGACTGCTGCAGCGCCTCAATTCCCTGCTCCGCCGCCTGATGGTCGGCGTCCAGCCGCTGTGCCTGCTCGCGCCGCTGCTCCAGGAAGGCCTCTTTCCCGCCGCGCGCATCGCGATTGCGATCGCTGTGCAGCGTCCACTCCTGCAGCCGACGCTCCAGCCGCTGCACCTCCATCTCCATCTGCTTGAGCGCCGCGCTCTGGTTCGCGCTCTCGCGCTCGGCCACACGCCGCTCTTCCGCTTTCGCGTCCAGCGCCCGTGTCAGATCGGCCAGTGTCTTGCCCAGCGTCAGCACCCGGGTTTCCACCTGACCCAGCTCGCGCTCCACCGTTTCCAGCTTCTGCTGCGTTTCGCGCAGCTCACGCTTCAGCGCCAGCGGACCCTCCGCGCCGGGCTTGCCGCCCGTCACCGTCACGTTGTGGAAGCACTCGCCCGACGGCGCCAGGAAAAACGCCTTCGGATTCTCGAGCGCCAGCGACCGCGCCGTATCTGAGTCCGAAGCCACGTACCCTTCACCCAGCTTTGGAAGAATCGCCTCCAGCGACCGTCCGAATCCGTTCAGCACGCGAATGCAGTGGCGCAGCGGCACAATCGCCTGCGCCGGATTGTGGTGCGGCACCGAGTCGTCTCCGGCAAACGAAAACTTGGCCTGTGAATCCTCCGGATGCACCAGAAACGTCGCGCGCCCATCCACGCCGGTTTGCAGCATGCGTACGCCTTCGTTGGCCGCGTCCCAGTTCTTTACCACGATGTAATTCAGCTCATCGCGCAGGAACTCGTCGACCACGCTCTCGTACTCACCGTTCACTTCCAGAAAATCCGCCAGCGTACCCACCGGCGCCAGCCCGTTGCCCACCGTCTTCTGCTGGAACAGCTTCCGCACCGTATCCGTCGAGTAGCTGTGCTCGCGGATCAGCGCCTCCAGCGAATTCCGCCGCCCGGTCAGCGTTGCGTGCTCCGCGCGCAACTGATCCGCATGCCGCCGCGCGCTCGCCTCTTCCGCGCGCTTCGCCTCCATCTCGCTGCGCAGCCCGGCAATCTCGCCTTCCACGCGCCGCAGCGTCTCCGTCACGCTCTCGAACGTCAGTGAAACCTGCCCGCGCTCCGCGCCCAGCGCCTCCAGATCGCGCCGCGCCGAGTCCATCTCCACTGTCAGCCGCTCGGCCTCGCGCACCAGCGACGCCAGCGACTCCTCGCCCTGCGTAATCTGGTTGCGCGTCTGCCCCAGCTCGGACATCAGCTGTCCCGCCCGCCGCCGCGCCGCTTCCGACTGCTGTTCCGCAGCCGTCACCGCCGCAACCGCCGCGCGCATCGCCTCCTGCTTCGCCTTCGTCTGCTCGCGGAACTGCGCCGCCTCCGAGGCCGCACTCTCCAGGAAACTGCGCTGCGTCTCGCGCTCTGCAGCCATACTCTCTAAATGCGCGCCCGCCTGCTCCAGTTCCGCCTGCGCCGCAGACTTCCGCGCCTCCAGCTCCGCAATGCGTTCCTGATTCGTCTGGCGTCGCGCGTCCGCGCGCTCGATCTCTACGGCCCGCTGATTCGCCCGCGTCTCCGCGTCCTTCGCCGCGTCCTCCAGCAAATATCCGCGCGAAACCAGCGCCTCGTGCTCCGTTTCGAGCGCCGTCACCCGCTCCGCGCCCGCGTCGATTTGCGCCGTCAGCTCGGCAATCTGTGTCTCCAGCGCCGCGTGCTGCGCATCCATCTGCGCGATCCGGCTCGCCAGCACCACCTTCAGCTTTGCGCGCATCTCGTCGCGCAGTTTCCCGTAGCGCTCGGCCTTGGCGGCCTGCCGCTTCAGCGACGCCATCTGCCGCGTTACTTCTTCAAAAATG